>NZ_JAHEWS010000010.1:0-127303 GCF_018598405.1 Curtobacterium flaccumfaciens
GAAGGCGGCGCGGGATCGCAGACCGCGCACGGTGCGGACTGGAGGCACGGGGCGGGGCCTGCCACGGGCCTCCAGTCCGGCACAGGGTTGCGGGCACGGCACGGTGCGGTGTTGGTCACCGGGTGCAGCGGTGACCGCCTGGGGTGCGCTGGCAGCGCAGCACCGGGCCGTGAGGCTCGCACCGAGTGGCGCACCGCGCGCGGTGCGCGGGCCGCGTGGACTACGCGGCGGGAGCTGCGCCGACCCAATCAGCCAGTTTGCGCGCACCGGCGCCGGAGTCGATCGCCTCGGCGGCGACGGCGAGCTGTTCGCGGAAGCGCTGCAGGATCGGCCGGTCGGACTCGTTCGGGTCCTGCGCGAGCCGGAACGAGACGAGGCCGGCCGCGGCGTTCAGCAGGACGATGTCGCGGACGGGTCCGGTCTCCCCCGCGAGCACCCGGTGCACGACGGCGGCGTTGTGCTCGGGGTCGCCGCCGAGCAGGTCCTCGGTCCGCGCTCGGGCGATGCCGAGGTCCCGCGGGTCGAGGTCGTGTTCGGTCACGCTACCCCCGGTGACCTCCCAGATGTGGCTGTGCCCGGTGGTGGTCAGCTCGTCCAGGCCGTCGTCCCCGCGGAACACGAGCGCCGTCGCGCCGCGCGTCTGGAACACGCCCGTGATGATCGGCACGAGGTCGAGCTGGGCGACGCCGACGGCGTTGGCCTCGCACCGTGCGGGGTTGACCAGCGGCCCGAGGAAGTTGAACACCGTCGGCACCCCGATCTCCCGGCGGACCGGGCCTGCGTGGGCGAAACCGGGGTGGAACGCGTTGGCGAACGCGAAGGTCAGCCCGACACGCCGGAAGGTGTCCGCGACACGCGCGGCGTCCATCGTGAGATCGAGTCCGAGGGCGGCGAGCACGTCGCTCGACCCGGACTTCGACGAGCTGGCCTTGTTGCCGTGCTTGACGACGGGGACCCCGGCTGCGGCGATCACGATGGCCGCCATCGTGGAGACGTTCACCGTGCCGACGACGTCACCACCCGTCCCGACGATGTCGAGCGCCATCGGGTCGACGTCGAGCGGGACGGCGGCGTCCAGGATCGCGTCGCGGAATCCGACGACCTCGTCGACGGTCTCGCCCTTCGCGCGGAGGGTCACGGCGAAGGCGGCGATCTGCGCCTGGGTGGCTCGCCCGTGGACGATCTCCTCCATGGCCCATGTGGATTGCCTGATCGTCAGGTCCTCGCGCGCCATGAGCGCGCTGATCACCGCTGGCCAAGAAAGTGCATCAGGCATGGCTCGATCGTAGTGAATTCGAGAGACCCGCCAGTCTCCTGCGAAAACACTGTCGGGGGTTTCGGCCATAATGGTGGACGTGACTAGCACCTCTCTCTCCAGATCAGCCAGCGGTCCGGCCCTCAACAGGCCGAACGCCGTGGCCGTGGGGACGATCGTGTGGCTGGGCAGCGAGGTCATGTTCTTCGCCGGCCTGTTCGCGATCTACTTCACGCTCCGCAGCACGTCCCCTGAGCTCTGGGCGACCGAGACCGCGAAGCTCGAGGTGCCCTTCGCCTCCGTGAACACGATCATCCTGGTGCTGTCCAGCTTCGCCTGCCAGTTCGCGGTGTTCGCAGCGGAGCGCTTCCAGGTGCACCGGACGAGCTGGAACCCGCGCCACTGGGGCATGACGGAGTGGTTCTTCGTCACCTACGCGATGGGCGCGATCTTCGTGTGCGGCCAGATCTTCGAGTACGCCAACCTCTGGCACGAGGGCGTGACGCTCTCCTCCAGCGCGTACGGCTCGGCGTTCTACATGACCACCGGGTTCCACGGCCTGCACGTGACCGGCGGCCTCATCGCCTTCCTGCTGACGCTCGGCCGCGGTTTCGCCGCCAAGAACTTCGGCCACAAGGAAGCGACCACCGCCATCGTGGTGTCGTACTACTGGCACTTCGTCGACGTCGTGTGGATCTTCCTCTTCGCCGTCATCTACCTTCTCAAGTAGGAACTGGACACCCCCCAGCACATGTTCAACAGAACCAAGTCCAAGAAGGGCCGCCGTTCACCGATGGCGACCGTGTCGCTCATCGTCGTGGGTCTCATGACCACCGGTGGCGCGTACGCACTGTTCAGCTCCACGGCGAACGCCGACGACAGCACGAGCACCGTCGCCGCCTCGAGCCAGTCGCAGGTGAACGAGGGCGAGAAACTCTTCGCATCGAACTGCGCCACCTGCCACGGTCTCTCCGCGCAGGGCACGAGCGAGGGCCCGTCCCTCATCGGTGTCGGCGCCGCGTCGGTCGACTTCCAGGTCGGCACCGGCCGCATGCCGATGGCGGCGCAGGGCCCGCAGGCCGAAGAGAAGCCCGCGCAGTTCACGGACGAGCAGGTCGACGCCCTGGCCCAGTACGTCGCCTCCCTCGGCCCCGGCCCGTCGGTCCCGTCCGCCGAGCTCACCAACGGTGAAGAAGGCGACGCCGCCGAAGGCGCCGAGCTGTTCCGCATCAACTGCGCCATGTGCCACAACGTGGCCGGCGCCGGCGGTGCGCTGACGGAGGGCAAGTACGCCCCGAACCTCGAGACGGTCTCCGGCAAGCACATCTACGAGGCCATGCTCACCGGCCCGCAGAACATGCCGGTCTTCAACGACCTGAACCTGACGCCGGAGCAGAAGGCCGACATCATCACGTACCTGAAGTACGTGCAGGACAACAAGTCCCCCGGCGGCTTCGCACTCGGCTCCCTGGGGCCGGTCGCCGAGGGTCTGTTCATCTGGATCTTCGGACTCGGCGCGGTCGTCGCGATGACCGTCTGGCTGACCGCGAAGTCCAACTGATCGTCCGTGTCGAACGACACTGAAGGGAACACCATGGCAGAGCACGACGACGAGACGCTGAACTCGTCCTCGGCTGTCGAGAAGCACGGCACGACCACCTCCCCCGGGATCGCGGTCCTCCCCGCCGACCCGTTCGAGAACCCGGGCGAGCCGCCGCACCGCCCGCGTCGCACCGACGTCGACCCCAAGAAGCAGCGTCTGGCCGAGCGCCAGGTCGCCGCCTACTTCTACCTGTCGATCGTCGGCAGCGTCCTGTCGATCGCGGCGTACGTCGCCTTCCCGATCGACCCGAGCGACTTCGGGACGGTCCGCACCGCGAACCTCTTCCTGGGCCTGTCGATCGCCCTCGCGCTCCTCGCCCTCGGCCTCGGCGCCGTCTACTGGTCGAAGTCGCTCGTCGTCGATCGTGAGATCACCGAGCTCCGTCACGGCACCCGCGGCACCGACGAGACCCGCGCCAAGGCGGTCGAGGCGTTCCAGCTCGCCGACAAGGAGTCCGGCTTCAGCCGTCGCAAGCTGATCCGCAACTCGATGATCGGTGCCCTGGCCGCGTTCCCGCTCCCCGGCATCGTCCTGGTCCGTGACCTCGCTCCGGCCGAGGACCCCAACGAGCTGCTCCGTCACACCTTCTGGAAGCAGGGCCTGCGCCTGACGAAGGACCCGACGGGTCTGCCGATCAAGGCCTCCGACGTCACCATCGGGTCGGTGTTCCACGTCATCCCCGAGGGCATGCTCGAGTCCGAGCACATGCTGGAAGAGAAGGCGAAGGCCTCCGTCCTCCTGATGCGCCTGGACCCGAAGGACCTCAACCCGTCCAAGGGCCACGAGAACTGGGGCTACGACGGCATCGTCGCGTACTCCAAGATCTGCACCCACGTCGGCTGCCCCGTCGCGCTCTACGAACAGCAGACGCACCACCTGCTGTGCCCGTGCCACCAGTCCACCTTCGATGTCTCGAACAACTGCGAGGTCATCTTCGGTCCGGCAGCACGCCCCCTCCCCCAACTTCCGATCGCGATCGACGACGACGGCTACCTGGTTGCCCAGAGCGACTTCCACGAGCCGGTCGGACCGTCCTTCTGGGAGCGTGAACGCTGATGAGCAGCACCACCACCACCGCACCGAACACGTCGACGAACAAGCCGGCGCCGGAGCGCGGATCCCGCATCATAGGCGGGGTTGCCAACTACATCGACGAGCGCACCAGCATCTCGGGTCTCGTCAAGGAAGTCGGCCGCAAGATCTTCCCGGACCACTGGAGCTTCATGCTCGGCGAGGTGGCGCTGTACAGCTTCGTCGTCGTGCTGCTCTCCGGGACCTTCCTGACGTTCTTCTTCCAGGCGTCGATGACCGAGGTCGTCTACAACGGCTCGTACGTGCCACTCAAGGGCGTCGCGATGTCGACGGCCCTGCAGTCCACGCTCGACATCTCGTTCGACATCCGTGGCGGGCTCTTCGTCCGACAGATCCACCACTGGGCAGCCCTGCTGTTCGTGGCGTCGGTGATGCTGCACATGGCCCGCGTGTTCTTCACCGGTGCCTTCCGCAAGCCGCGTGAGCTCAACTGGGTCTTCGGATTCCTGCTCTGGGTCCTCGCCATGGCCGAGGGCTTCACCGGCTACTCGCTCCCCGACGACCTGCTCTCCGGCAACGGTCTCCGGATCATCGTCGGCATGATCGAGGGCGTCCCGGTCATCGGCGTCTGGATCGCCTACCTGCTCTTCGGTGGCGAGTTCCCCGGTACCGACATCGTCGGCCGCCTGTACACGCTGCACATCCTGCTGCTGCCGGCGATCCTCGTCGCTGTCCTGGGTGTCCACCTCGTCCTCGTCGTGATCAACAAGCACACGCAGTTCGCGGGTCCGGGCAAGACGAACGAGAACGTGGTCGGTGTCCCGATCCTCCCGGCGTTCGCCGCGAAGGCCGGTGGCTTCTTCTTCATCGTCGCGGGCATCCTCGCCCTCATCGCGTCGCTGTTCACGATCAACCCGATCTGGAACTACGGCCCGTACGACCCGTCCCCGGTGTCCGCCGGTACCCAGCCCGACTGGTACATCGGCTTCGCCGACGGTGCGCTCCGTCTGGTGCCGCCGCACTGGGAGGTCGTGTGGTTCGGCTACACGGTGTCGTTCAACATCCTCGTGCCGATCGCCGTCCTGGTCGGTCTCATCGTCGCCATCCTCATGTACCCGTTCCTCGAGTCGTGGGTGACCGGAGACAAGCGTGAGCACCACATCCTCGACCGCCCGCGCAACGCTCCGACGCGCACCGCGATCGGCGCCGCCGGCATCACGCTCTACCTGAGCCTGATGTTCGCCGCCTCGTCCGACATCATCGCGACGCACTTCATGGTGTCGATCGAACACGTGATCCACGTGATCCAGGCGACGACGGTCCTCGGCCCGTTCATCGCCTTCTGGATCACGAAGCGTGTCTGCCTCGCCCTCCAGAAGAAGGACCGCGAGATCGTCCTGCACGGCTACGAGTCGGGCCGTATCGTCCGACTCCCCCACGGCGAGTACATCGAGGTGCACGAGCAGCTCGACGAGTACGAGCGGTGGAAGCTGCTGCAGTTCAACGAGTACAAGCCGCTGATGATCCGCCCGAACGCCAAGGGCAAGATCACCGGTCTGCAGAAGGTCCGCGCCGGCGTCTCCCGCTTCTTCTTCGAGGACCGCATCGAGCCGGTCTCGAAGGCCGAGCTCGAGGCAGCGCACGCGGCGCACCACGGCCCGGACCTCGAGGGTGGCCACCAGGCACCCCAGGTCGGCCCTGGCGATCACTGACACTGCGACATTCCTCGGCAAGAAACAGGGAAACCCCTCGTCCACTTCGTGAGCGGGGGGTTTCCCCGTTTCGCCTCAACACGCCGCCCCCAGTTCACGGCTGGTTCACTCCGGCGTGCTGGACTCGTCCAGGACGGTGTGGCAACGTGTTGCACCACGCATCCGCCAACGGAATGAGACCCCGATGGACAGCCGGACGGCCGAACACCCCAGGCCGAACCACTTCCTCCTCCACCTCAGCGACACGCACCTCGTCTCCGGGGACCGCAACCTGTACGGCGACGTCGACTCCGCCGCTCGGCTGACGGAGATCGTCGCCGACATCGAAGCCTCGGGCACGCGCCCGGAAGCGATCGTCGTCACCGGCGACGTCGCCGACAAGGGCGAGCCGGGTGCGTACGCCCGGGTGCGCGAGATCCTCGAGCCGGCCGCCGAGCGCATCGGTGCACAGGTGATCTGGGCGATGGGCAACCACGACGAGCGCGGCGCCTTCCGCCAGGAGCTCTTCGGCCTGCAGCCCACCGATCGCCCGGTGGACTTCGTCTACGACGTCAACGGCCTGCGCGTGATCACCCTGGACACCAGCGTGCCCGGCCACCACCACGGTGAGGTCTCCCCCGAGCAGCTCGACTGGCTCGCCGAGGTCCTGTCCGAGGCTGCCCCGCACGGCACGATCCTCGCGATGCACCACCCGCCCGTGCCGAGCGTGCAGGACCTCACCGTCCTCGTCGAACTGCGCGACCAGCAGGCCCTGGCCGAGGTCGTCGAGGGCAGCGACGTCCTCGCCATCATCGCCGGGCACCTGCACTACTCGACCAGTGCGGTGTTCGCCGGCGTCCCGGTGTCCGTCGCCAGCGCCACCTGCTATACCCAGGACCTCACGGAGTACCAGGGCGGAACGCGTGGGCGGGACGGCGCGCAGTCGTTCAACCTCGTGCACGTCTACGGCCGCAACGTCGTCCACTCGGTGGTGCCGATCGGGCACTACGCCACCGTCGGGCAGCCGGTCTCGGCCGCCGAGACCGAGGCGAAGCTCGCGGCGCACGGTGTGACGATCCCCGCGGCGGTCGAGCCTGCTCCGGTCACCTCGAGCATCCCCGTGTTCACGCTCGACTCGGTGCCCGTCTCCCCCATCCACCGCTAGCGCCGCGCACTTCGAGTGCAGAAGAGGTCGGGTCCGTCATCCGGACCCGACCTCTTCTGCGCACCAAGCGGGACGGGTGTGTCCGGGGCGCGCACCGGGGCGGTGGACTACCCGCCGGACGGTCGGGAGGCCCGTGGTAGGGCCGACTCGCGCCGCCCGGCCGTCGAGGTGGTCGCGACACACCGCGGGTGCTGCGTCGCGTGGTCACGTTGTGTCTCTTGCGGGCAGTGGGGCCGACGGTCTGCGACCGCTCGGCGTACGGGCCGCGGGGGTCGTGACCGGTCGTCAGCGGTCGAGGCCGGCGGAGCGTCCGAACCTCGTGGCTGGGTTCCGGCGCCGGGCTCGCAAGCTCGCCCGGAGCGCCCCAGCAGGCCGCTGGCGCGTCCTGAGCGCTGGGACGCTCCCAGCAGGCCGCTGGCGCGTCCTAGACGCTGGGGCGCTCCCACGGCGCGGGGAACGGGAAGTAGCGCTCGAGAAAGTCGGTGACGCGCTGCGTGCGTTCCTCGTCGCTGACCTCCGGGAAGCTGCCGTCGTTGAGGCAGAAGAAGTCGGCGTTCCGTTTCTTCAGCAGCTCGTCGAGGGAGCGGAGCCCGGACTGCATCGTGGTGTCGATGTAGCGGACGTCGGCGGTCTCCTGCACGATCGCCCGACCGGTGAGGAGCGAGTAGTAGTGGTACAGCGAGTTCGTCACGGAGATGTTGTCCGCAGCACGGAAGCGCGAGGCTGCCGTCGACGCGAACTCGGCGGCGAACTCGTGCTCCATCTCGGTCATGATCGAGGCACGCAGTGGGGTCGGAGCGTGCTCGAGGTGCCGCGTCGTCACCGCGCCGAACCGCTGCTGCAGCAGGCGACGGTTGACCCGGGCGGAGTTCTCGAAACCGCTGCGCGCCGGGTTGTTCGAACCGAGCCCGATGCGGGTGGTGGCGAGGATGAACTTCGTCACCGACCCCGGGCTGAAGAACATCGACGGGTCGGTCAGGCGCCCGAAGAACATGTCGTCGTTCGAGTAGATGAAGTGCTCGCTGATGCCCGGGATGTGGTGCAGCTGCGACTCGACGGCCTGCGAGTTGTGCGTCGGCAGGACGGACGGGTCGGCGAAGAACTCTTCGCTGCGGACGATCCGGACCTTCGGGTGCTCGGCGAGCCAGTGCGGCGCCGGGGAGTCCGTTGCGATGTAGATCTGACGGATCCACGGCGCGAAGGTGTGCACCGAACGGAGCGCGTACTTCAGTTCGTCGATCTGCCGGAACCGGGCGGGAGCGTCGTCGCCCTCACCCAGGACGGCGTTCGACTGCGCAGCCTGACGGGCCCGCTGGTACTCGACGGCGTTGCCGTCGACCCACGAGAATACGATGTCGATCGGGAAGCGGATGTCCGAGACGTGGTCGTCGAACATGTGCTCGACGGTGCGCCAGGTTCGGCCGTACCGTTCGATGTCGACGAGCACGAACTCGTCGATCGGGAGGCTGCGGCGCATGAGGGCGTTCTCGACGGGAGCGAGGACCTCGGTGTCGGTGACCCGCCAGAACTCGAGCTGGACGCTCGTCTCAGCGCCGTAGCGCAGGCGTCCGAGGGGCTCGAGGCGGGGACGGAACACGCGCAGCACGGGTTCTTCGACGGAGCCGAGCCCGTCGTCCTGCACGAGCACGGCCGGCTTGCCCGGCGGCTTCGCGTAGAACGGCTCGTTGACGGCCGCGGACATCACGGCGCTCTCCGCACGCTGGCGGTCCCGCTCGTCGAGGGCGATCACCGGACGCTGGTCGTTGCCCCGGATGAGCAGGTGGTCGACATCAGCCGCGGTGAGCGCGTCGTCGAGGAACAGCAGGTCCTCGATCATCGACTGCTGCGGCGTGAGGTGTCCGTTGATCAAGGTCAGCCGCCCCTTGCGGACGACGACGTCGGATCGGTCGAGACCGCCGGAGGACGGTCGAGGGTTCAGCAGAGGACTCTCGGTCACCGGCTCGGTCTCGTCGTTCATCCATGCCCTTCGGGTCGTGCGGCCGGGTCCTGTACCCGACCTCCCGATCCTACCGTCCGCCCGCGCCCGACGGTGCTCGCAGGCGCGACGGCCGTGCGGGAGCGCTGCAGCAGGCCGCTCAGGAGGCCCGGGGTGCGTCCGTCTCGCGGGGCACCTTCACGACGATGCCCACCACGATGAACAGCGCGGCGGCCACCAGCTGCAGTCCCGCCCACACCTGGCCCGGGATCGGGACGGTGACGAGGGGATTCCAGCAGACCGCCACGGCCGCCATCAGGAGTGCGGCCCACCAGGTCCGGCCGCGGATCGCGAACACGAGCACGATCAGCGCGAGCACGGTGACACCCCAGCGCGCGAAGACGAAGCCCGATGAGTCGACGATGGCGACGCACGACAGCAGCACGATCGCCGCGATCAGCGACGGCGCCAGTGCCGGACGGGTGAACGGCGGTGTCTCGCGGGCACGGTCGGCCGGTGCGGCGGCGGCCGGTCGTGGCGACCCCGCGGGCACGCCGTGCTGGGACGACCCCACCGGGGGCCGTCCCTTGCGTGCGGCCATCAGTCTGCGGAGCCGTCGAGGTCGATCGCCTGGATCGACCGCGACATCGGCGGCAGGTCGCGGACACGCTCGAGCGCCGGGACCAGTTCACCGACCAGTGCGCGGTAGCCCTCTTCGGTCAGGTGCAGGCCGTCCTCGGTGAAGCGGTCGTCCAGGTGGTCGCCGTCGGCCAGGGCGGGCCAGGCGTCGAGGTACTGCGCGTGGCAGGTGGCGACGAACTGGCGGAGGTGCCGGTTGGCCTGCTCGATCTTCGCGGCGTACTCGGCCTGCCGCGGCAGGATCGAGACGAGCAGCAGGCGGACGCCCGGCAGCTCACGGCGGAGCGTCACCAGGATGGTCTCCACGTTCCGGACGACGTGCTCGGCGCTCGCCCGGTGGTTGCCGAAGTCGTTCGTGCCGATGAGCAACACGATCACCTCGGGCTGCTCGGCGACCACGGCGTCGAGGCGCGTCAGCACACCGTCGGTCGTGTCGCCGCCGATGCCCTGGTTCAGGGTCTGCTCGTCGGGGAGCCAGGTGTCCCAGTCGCCCTGTTCGGTGATGCTGTCCCCCAGGAAGAGGACGGGGCTGCGGTCGTCGGTCATGCTGCCTCCTCGTGCGCCGGCTGGGGGGTCCCGGTCTGTTGCGTGCGGTTGCGCTGCGTGGACTCGGTGTGGTCGGACTCCCGCTCGGCGGCGGCGGTGATGCGCTCGACCATACCGGGGAAGATGATCCCGTGGAACGGCAGGATGCCGTACCAGTACAGCCGACCGGCGAGTCCCTGCGGGAAGTAGATCGCCCGCTGGTGGTAGTCGCTGCCGCCGTCGGGGTTCGGTGTGACCGTCATCTCGAGCCAGGCGCGACCGGGTGACTTGAACTCGGCGCGGAGCCGCAGGTAGCGACCGCGCTCCAGGCGTTCGACGCGCCACCAGTCGAGGGCGTCGCCCTGCTCGAGCCGCTGCTGGTCACGGCGACCGCGGTTCAGGCCGACACCGCCGGCGATCTTGTCCATCCAGCCGCGGGCGACCCAGGCGAGCGGGAACGAGTACCAGCCGTTCTCGCCGCCGATCGACTCGACGACACGCCAGACGTCCTCGGCGGAGGCGTTGGAGTGCCGCTTCCGGTCGTCGACGTAGACGGTGTGGCCCGCCCAGTCCGGATCGTTCGGCATCGGGTCCGCCGAGGCGCTCGAGAGCGTCGCGCTGCGCCAGCTCGTCTGCACCTGCCCGCTCCGCATCTTGTTCAGGGCGAGCCGGACGGCCCGGCGGTACGAGGTGAGCCCGCCCTCGGGCTGCGGTACCACGTCGTCGATGTCGTGCTCGCGCTGGACGCACTCGAACTGCAGCGACTCGATGATCGGGGTCGCGAGCTTGCGCGGGATCGGCGTGACGGCGTTGAACCAGTGCGCGGCGAGGCGCGGGGTGAGCACGGGCAGGACCGTGATCGGGCGCTGCGGGAGCTTCGCCTCGACCGCGTACCCGTTCAGCATCTGGCCGTAGCGCAGGACGTCGGGGCCGCCGATGTCGAAGGTGCGGTTGACGTCGGCGGGGACGTCGAGCGCGGCCACCAGGTAGTACAGGACGTCGCGGACCGCGATCGGCTGGATGCGGTTGCGGACCCAGCGGGGAGCGGGCATCCACGGCAGGACGTCGGTGAGGTGCCGGATCATCTCGAAGGACGTGCTGCCCGAGCCGATGACGACCCCGGCCTGGTACGCCACGGTCGGCACACCGGAACCGATCAGGATGTCCCCCACCTCCTTGCGGCTGCGGAGGTGCTTGGAGAGGTCGCCGTCCGGGTGCAGCCCGCCCAGGTAGACGAACCGGCTCACACCCGCCGCCTTCGCCTCCCGTGCGATGGTCTGCGCGGCCTCGCGCTCGGCCGACTCGAAGTCGCCGTCGGCGCCCATCGCGTGCGCCAGGTAGTAGACCGCCTCGACCCCGTCGACGGCGGCGCGCACCGCGTCGGCGTCCTGGAGGTCGCCTTCCGCGACGTCGACGTCGCTGCTCCAGGGGACGTCCTGGAGCTTCCGGGGGTTGCGGACCAACACGCGCACTGAGTGGCCGGCTTCGAGGAGACGAGGGACGAGACGACCACCGATGTAGCCGGTGGCGCCGGTGACGAGGACCTGCATGCCCTGCACGCTACGCGGCACGCCTGACGGGTAGGCTTGCCGGGTGGACAACGCAGCCTTCCCCGTCACCGCCGATGCCGTCCGCGGCCTCATCGACCACGCGATCCTGAAGCCCGAACTCACCCGCGCGGACGTCGACGCCCAGCTCGACGAAGCCGCCGCGTACCGCGTCTTCAGCGTCTGCGTCCGTCCGAGTGACGTCGCCCACGCCGTCGAGCGTCTCCACGGCACCGGCGTCGGCGTCGGGACCGTGATCGGCTTCCCGCACGGCACCACCTCGACCGCGGCCAAGGTCGCCGAGTCGCTGCAGGCCCTGGCCGACGGTGCGTTCGAGCTCGACATGGTGCAGAACATCGGCGCCGCGAAGTCCGGCGACTGGGAGCGCGTCGAGCAGGACGTCCGTGCGGTCGTCGACGCCGCCGGCGACACGGTGGTCAAGGTGATCCTCGAGACCGCGTTCCTGACCGACGACGAGATCGTCGCCGCATCGCGCGCGGCACAGACCGCCGGTGCCGCGTTCGTGAAGACGTCGACCGGGTTCGCCGGCGGCGGTGCGACGGCCGAGCACATCGCCCTGATGCGTCGCACGGTCGGCGCCGACACCGGCGTGAAGGCCTCCGGCGGCGTCCGCGGCCTCGACACCCTGCTCGAGATGGTCGAGGCGGGCGCGGACCGCATCGGCACGAGTGCCTCGGCTCGCATCCTCGACGACGTCGCGCACCGCGCCGAGACCGGCGCCGCGTCGACGCTCGGTGACGACACCTCGTCCTACTGAACCGCCGCGACCGGGTCGACCCGGCCGGTCGAGACGACCGGACGACCGGGCCGACCCGGTCCGGCGAACCCGACCCGGCTGCACCACAGCCACCAGCCCACCCAGCAGCACCCACCACGACCAGGCCGGCGCCCACCGGACGCGACGACGCGTCGGTGACCCGCACCGGGCCTCCAGACCGCCGCATCGGAGCGCGCATGTCCAGCACCGCACCCCAGTCCCCCGCCCTCGCCCTGGCCGTCGACCTCGGCGGCACCAAGGTCGAGGCCGCACTCGTCACCGACCAGGGTGTCGTGCTCCCCGCGACCCGCTTCCGCAGTCCCACCGGACCGCAGCGCACGTCCGACGAGCTGCAGGCAGCCGTCGACGAGGTCGTGACGGCCGCGCTCGGCGCGCTGCCGGCCGACGCGACGCTCGTCGGTGTGGGGGTCGGCTCGGCCGGACCGGTCGACGAGGAGCACGGCCTGGTCTCCCCGCTCAACATGCCGGTGTGGCGCGGCCACCCGCTGCGCGATCGGGTCGCGGCACTCGTGCCCGAGGGTGTCCCGGTGACGCTCCGCATGGACGGCCTGGCGATCACGCTCGCCGAGCACTGGGTCGGCGCGGCCCAGGGGTACGACCACGTGATGGGCATGATCGTCTCGACCGGTGTCGGTGGCGGGCTCATCCTGCACGGCCGCACCGTCAGCGGACCGACGGGCAACGCCGGGCACATCGGCCACGTCGAGTGCGGTGGCTACGACGACCCCTGCGCCTGCGGCGGCACCGGTTGCCTCGAGGCGATCGCCAGCGGCCCGAAGACCGTCGCCTGGGCGCGTCGCCAGGGCTTCGCCGGTACGACCGGCGAGGAGCTCTCGGCTGCGTACGCCGCCGGCGACGAGATCGCGGTCGCCGCTGTCCAGCGGAGCGGCCGTGCCCTCGGGCAGGCCATCGCCGCCGCCACGAGCCTGGTCGACCTCGAGATCGTCGCCATCGGCGGCGGGTTCTCGCAC
The DNA here is from genome assembly GCF_018598405.1 of Curtobacterium flaccumfaciens. Lineage (NCBI taxonomy): Bacteria > Bacillati > Actinomycetota > Actinomycetes > Micrococcales > Microbacteriaceae > Curtobacterium > Curtobacterium flaccumfaciens. The sequence continues at coordinate 13,164 of NZ_JAHEWS010000010.1, forward strand.
GTCACGCCGGACCTGTTCGAGTACGCCCGGCAGGCCGTGGCGGAGCGGGTCGAGTTCGGGTTCGTCACGAAGGTGCAGATCGTCCCGACCGGGCTGTCGCAGGACGGTCCGCTCATCGGTGCCGCGGCGCTCGTGCACCGCGCTGACGTCCTGCGCTGAGCTTCCTGCGCTGAGCGCGCTGCGCTCCGTCTGGTCATCCGCCCCGCCCGCGGGTCCGTGCGTTGTCGACGCGGCCCATGCCGTGGTGGCGACCGGTGGACGGCCTGGAGGCGCGGTGCGGGCCCGCCACGAGCCTCCCGGCCCGTCCGTGGCTTGTCCACAGGCCTGTCGATGGCGTCCGCAGGTCGGGCAGGATGTGCGGGTGCCCCGCCCGCGACTGCTGACCAGTGACGACTGGCCGGAGCCCGAGTTGCGTGCGGCGGCCCTGGCCGGCGAGCTGGTCGCGGTCGGTCCCTGCTGGGCCTCCCCTGCCGAACCGCAGACGCCGTCGTTGCGCGCCGCCGCCGCAGCGTGGGTCCTCCGGGACGCGCGCCTGATCGCCTGCACGCTGACCGCCGCGTGGATCTGGGGTGCGGTGTCCCGGCCGCCTGCGCCGCTCGAGGCGTGCATCCCGCCGCAGGTCCGGGTCCACGTCGGGCTGGACGTCCGCCTGCGGGAGGTCCGGATCGACGCCGACGACGCCGTCGAGCTCTCGCGGCTGCGGGTCACACTGCCGGCGCGGACCGCGGTCGACCTGCTGCGGACGCCGGGCCCCTCGGCCGGTGCGTTCGGGGAGGCCGAGGCGACGGCCGTACACGGGCTGCTCGCGATCGGGGCGGTCACGGCTGCCGAGCTGCAGGCGCGCCTGACGTCCCTCGGGACGATCCCCATGGTGCGGCAGGCCGAGCGGCGGTTGTGGGGGCTGTCGGGGCTGCAGGGGCTGCAGAACGCGGCTGGGGGCGCTGCCCGCTAGTGCGTCGCGCGGGCGTTCGCCGAGTGGTCACAACACCTCGCTCGCGTTCACCGAGTGGTCGCGGACCGTCGGTTCGCAGGGCCGCAGCCGACGGTCCGTGACCGGTCGACGGTGCCCGTGCGACGTGTCGTGACCGGTCGACGGGCGGGAGGCGCGGGGCGGGGCTGCCACGGGCCTCCGGTCCGGCACGTGCGCGCGGTCAGGACATCCCGCTCGCGTCCGCCGAGTGGTCACGGACTGTCGGTTGGCAGGGCCGCGGCCGACGGTTCGTGACAGGTCGACGGCGCCCGTGCGACAAGTTGTGACCGGTCGACGGGCGGGAGGCGCGGGGCGGGGCCGCCGCGGGCCTCCGGTCCGGCGCGTGCGCGCGGTCAGGACATCCCGCTCGCGTCCGCCGAGTGGTCACGGACTGTCGGTTGCCAGGGCCGCGGCCGACGGTTCCTGACCGGTCGACGGACGGGCCGCGCGGGGCCCTGCCGCTAGCCGGCGCTGACGCGGTAGACGTCGTAGACGGCGTCGATGCGTCGCACCGCGTTCAGCACGCGGTCGAGGTGGATGGTGTCGCCCATCTCGAACACGAACCGGCTGAGCGCGAGACGGTCGGACGAGGTCGACACCGTCGCGGACAGGATGTTGACGTGGTGATCGGTCAGCACCCGGGTGACGTCGCTGAGCAGACCCGACCGATCGAGCGCCTCGATCTGGATCTGCACCAGGAACACCGACTTCGACGACGGGGCCCACTCGACCTCGATCATCCGGTCGGGCTCGTTCATGAGCGACTTCACGTTGGTGCACGACGATTGGTGCACCGACACGCCCTGGCCGCGGGTGATGAAGCCCACGATCTGGTCGCCAGGCACCGGCGTGCAGCACTTCGCGAGCTTCACGAGGATGTCGGGCGCACCGCGGACCAGCACGCCGCTGTCGCTCGTGCGCAGCTGACGACTGGTGACCTGGCGCGGGAACGCGAGCTCGGGCTCGTCCGTCTCGGTCTCGGTCTGGACGTTGCCGAGGACCTTCTCGATCACGGACTGCGTCGAGACGTGGCCCTCGCCGATCGCGGCGTACAGGGCGGAGACGTCCTCGTACCGCATCGAGGAGGCGACCTCGGCGATGCTGTCCTGGCTCATGATGCGCTGGAGCGGCAGGTTCTGCTTGCGCATCGCGCGGGCGATGGCGTCACGGCCCTGCTCGATCGCCTCTTCGCGGCGCTCCTTGGTGAACCACTGCTTGATCTTGTTGCGCGCACGAGGACTGCGGACGAACTGCAGCCAGTCCTGCGAGGGGCCGGAGTCGGGGTTCTTCGACGTGAAGATCTCGACGACGTCGCCGCTGGACAGCTGGCTCTCGAGCGGGACCAGGCGACCGTTGACCTTCGCACCCATCGTGCGGTGCCCGATCTCGGTGTGCACGGCGTAGGCGAAGTCGACCGGGGTGGCGCCGGCGGGGAGACCGATGACCTTGCCCTGCGGCGTGAAGACGTAGGTCTCCTTGGCGCCGATCTCGTAGCGCAGGGAGTCGAGGAACTCACCAGGGTCGCTGGTCTCGGCCTGCCAGTCGGTGATGTGGGCGAGCCACGCCATGTCCTGGTCGTCCGTGGTCGACGAGGTGCCGGCGTCACGACCGGCAGCGCGCTGCTTGTACTTCCAGTGCGCCGCGACACCGAACTCGGCGCGCTGGTGCATCTCGTGCGTGCGGATCTGGATCTCGACCGCACGGCCCTGCGGCCCGAGCACGGTGGTGTGCAGCGACTGGTACAGGTTGAACTTCGGGGTCGCGATGTAGTCCTTGAAGCGACCGGGCAGCGGCGTCCACCGGGCGTGCACCGAGCCGAGCATGGCGTAGCAGTCGCGAACGGTCGGCACGAGCACGCGGATGCCGACGAGGTCGTAGATCTCGTCGAACTCGCGGCCCCGCACGATCATCTTCTGGTAGATCGAGTAGTACTGCTTCGGCCGCCCCATGACGTCGCCCCGGACCTTGGCGGCCTTGAGGTCCTTCTTCAGGGTGCCGATGACGTTCTGCACGAACTGCTCGCGCTTCGGCTGCCGTTCCTTGACGAGACTGTCGATCTCGACGTAGAGCTTCGGGTGCAGGACCGCGAAGGACAGGTCCTCGAGCTCGAGCTTGATCATCTGGATGCCGAGCCGGTGCGCGAGGGGCGCGTAGATCTCGAGCGTCTCCTTCGCCTTGCGCGTGGCGGAGGTGGACTCCACAAAGCCCCAGGTGCGGGCGTTGTGCAGACGGTCGGCGAGCTTGATGACGAGGACGCGGATGTCCTTCGACATCGCGATGACCATCTTGCGGACCGTCTCGGCCTGCGCGCTGTCGCCGTACTTGACCTTGTCGAGCTTGGTGACGCCGTCGACGAGCATCGCGATCTCGTCGCCGAAGTCGGCCCGCAGCTGGTCGAGCTGGTAGTCGGTGTCCTCCACCGTGTCGTGCAGCAGCGCCGCCGCGATGGTGATCGTGCCGATGCCGAGGTCGGCGAGGATCTGTGCGACCGCCACCGGGTGCGTGATGTACGGCTCACCGGACTTGCGCTTCTGGCCGTCGTGCGCCCGCTCGGCGACCGAGTACGCGCGCTCGATGAGCGTCACGTCGGCCTTGGGGTGGTGCGAACGGACCGTGCGGATCAGCGTGTCCACCGCGCCGGCCGGCTGTGCGCGCGAGAACAACCGCGGCAGCAGGGACCGGAGGGAACCGAGGTTGCCGGTGGTGTTCGGACCGATCGGGCTCGAGGGCCGCGGGGCGGAGCCCGGGCGGCTCGGCGCGGACGGCTCTTCGCGGGTGTCCGTCATCGTGCGCCTCCCAGGACTCGGTCCGAGAGCTCGATCCGAGCTCGATCCGACAAGACTACGCGTCCCCGGTCAGTGCCCGGGACGCGGTTCGCCCTGGGCGTCGCGCTCCACCGGTGCCCCCGCCTGCTCCCAGGCGAGCATCCCGCCGGAGAGGTTGACGGCCGGGACACCCGACTGCTCGAGGGCTGCGACGATGCGCGAGGACCGGCCGCCGGAGTGGCAGACGATGATGGCCGGCTGGTCGCCGCCGTCGATCTCCTGCCAGCGGTCGACGAACTCGGACATCGGCACGAGCGTGGCCTGCGGAGCGTGGACCTCGTCCCACTCCCCCTGCTCGCGGACGTCGAACAGGCGGGCTCCGGCGTCGATGCGGCGGCGGGCCTCGGCGACGTCGATCTCCTGGATCTCGATGGGCATCAGACGCTCGCCTCTGCTGCGTCGACCTCACGCCGGCGCTTCTCGGCCGCCTGGGTCTTCTTGGCGTCCGACTCCTTGATCTTCGGCTCGCTCTCGCGCAGGTGTGCGTACATCGGCGATGCGATGAAGATCGTCGAGTAGGTGCCGACGATGATGCCGATGAACAGGGCGAGGGAGATGTCGCGCAGCGTGCCGGCACCGAGCACGTACGACCCGATGAAGAGGATCGCCGCGACCGGCAGCAGGGCGACGACCGAGGTGTTGATCGAACGGACGAGCGTCTGGTTCACCGCGAGGTTGACCGACTGCTTGAACGTGCGGATGGATTCCTGCGCGGTGTTCTCACGCACCTTGTCGAAGACCACCACGGTGTCGTAGAGCGAGTACCCGAGGATCGTCAGGAAGCCGATGACCGCCGCCGGCGTGACCTCGAGCCCGACGATGCCGTACACACCGGCGGTGATGAGCAGGTCGTGCAGCAGCGCCGCCATCGCGGACAGCGACATCTTCCAGGTGCGGAAGTACAGCGTCATGAACACCGCGGCGAGGGCGAGGAAGATCACGAGGCCCCGGATGGCCTGCGCGAGGACGTCGGCGCCCCACGTGGCCCCGATGAAGGTGCCGGCGACCTGGCTCTCGGGGACGTCGTAGGCCTTCGCCAGGGCGTCCTGCACCTCGCTCGTCTGCCGGTCGGTCAGCTGGCCGGTCTGCACCCGGATGCCGTGCGTGCCGAGCTGCGAGACGCGCGGGAACGACTCCGGGACGACGCCCTCGACGGTCTCGGTCGCGATGTTCTGGTCGAGCGTCTTGACGTCGGAGATCGTGAACTCCGAGCCGCCGGTGAACTCGATGCCGAGCTGGTACCCGCCCCGTAGCCACGGCGTGACGAGCGAGATGACGATCATCACGAGCGCGATGAGGTACCAGGTCTTCCGGCGCCCGATGATGTCGTACGACCGCTTCCCCGTGTAGAGGTCGCTGCCGAACTGGCTGAAGCTGGCCATCAGTCGTCCTTCCCGTCCGGCGTCGAGCCGTTGTCGCCGGAGGCCTGCTGGGCCTTCCGCTCAGCGATCGTCTGTCGGCGCTGCGCCTCGCCGGCACTGCGCTGGCGCTTGCCGTCCACGACGGGTGCGCGGAACTGCGCACGCCCCCGGTAGACGGCGCCGAGTGCTGCCGGGTCGAGACCGCTGAACCGGTGCCCCTCGCCGAAGAACCGGCTGCGGGCGATGAGCTGCATCATCGGGTGGGTGAAGAGTGCGACCACCACGATGTCGATGAGGGTCGTGAGGAGCAGCGTGAACGCGAAGCCCTTCACGTCGGCGACCGCGAGCACGTAGAGCGTCACTGCGGCGAGGAAGTTCACCGCGTCGGACGCCAGGATCGTGCGGAGGGCACGCTTCCAGCCGGACTCGACCGCGCTCTCGAGGGCACGGCCGTCACGGAGTTCGTCACGGATGCGCTCGAAGTAGACGATGAACGAGTCCGCCGTGATGCCGATGGCGACGATCAGACCCGCCACACCGGCCAACGAGAGACGGTAGTCGACGCGCCACGACATGATCGCGATCACCAGGTAGGTCAGGATCGCGGCGATCCCGAGCGACAGCACCGTGACGAACGCCAGGGCCCGGTACTGGATGACCGAGTAGATGATCACCAGGATCAGCCCGATCAGACCGGCGACGAGGCCGCCGATGAGCTGCGCGGTGCCGAGCGTCGCCGAGATGTTCTCGTTCGACTGCACCTGGAAGTTGATCGGCAGCGCACCGTACTTGAGCTGGTCCGCCAGGGTCTTCGACGACTCGGCCGTGAACGACCCGGTGATCTGCGCCTTGCCGTTCGTGATCGCGGAGTTCGTCGTCGGTGCGGTGATGACCGAACCGTCGAGCACGATGGCGAACTGGTTCTGCGGCTGCTGGAGCGAGACGAGACGGTTCGTGACGGAGCGGAAGTCCTTCGAGCCCTCGCCGTTGAACGTCAGGTTGACGGCCCACTGACCGGTCGAGGTGCCCTGCGAGTCGGTGGCGAGACCCGAGGTGGCGTTGCTGATGTCGGCACCGGAGACCTCCACGGGGCCGAGGATGTACTTCCCCGCGCCGTCCTGGTCACAGGTGACCAGGGGCTCGTCGTCCGGCGCCGTCGTGACGTCGTCCGGAGCCGCGCAGTTGTAGTTGGTGTACAGGTCCTGCAGCTTCGGCGTCACCCAGTTCAGGTCGCTCGCGTTCGAGGGCTTCGCGCTGGGCGTCGCCGCGAGCGAGGCCGGCGGCGAGTACGGCGTGGCCGATGCGGTTCCCTTGCCGTCGTCACCGACGGCGGAGTTCGTCGCGGCCTCGGTGAAGAGCACCGGCCGGAAGGTCAGCTTGGCCGCGGCCTCGATGCGGTCGATCGTGGCCTTGTCGGGGCGGCCCGGGATCGAGACGACGATGTTGTTCGCGCCCTGCGTGTTGATCTCCGACTCGGAGACACCGGTGGCGTCGATGCGCTGGCGGATGATGTTCACCGCCTGCTGCAGCTGCTGCGAGGTGACCGAGTCACCCTCGGTGTTCTGCGCCGCGAGGGTCAGCTGCGTGCCGCCCTGCAGGTCCAGAGCCAGCTCCGGCACCCAGCTCGCGCCCTGGTACCACTTGTCGGTGTCGTCCTTCGAAGAGCCGGCGAGGATCGACGCGGCGGTGTTCAGGCCGGCGAGGATCGCCATCAGGATCACCAACCAGGTGAGCGAGCGCAGCGCCTTCTTGACGGGTGTCGATCGTGCCACCGGTCGTCTCGTCTTTCTGTTCAGGACCGTCGGCACACCGTGCGACGGCAGAGGGAAGCCGCCGGGTCAGACGACCCGGCGGCCGAGGGCGTCAGTCGTCGGACTTGCGCTTCGTGGCGTCGGTCTCGTCGACGCGGTCGGTGTCGACCCGCTCGCCGTAGACCGGCTCGCCGTTGAGCTCGGCCACCGGCTTCGGCTCGTCCTCGGTGGTCGTGGTGGTCTCGACGTCGGACGCGTTGTCGTCGACGACTCGCGAGAGGGTCTGACGGTGCACGGTGACGATGGTCCCCGGTGCGATCTCGACGTCAGCGGTGACCTTCTCCTCGTTCACGGAGAGGAGTGTGCCGTAGAGGCCGAAGGACAGCATGACCTTGGCGCCCGGGACCATCTTGTCCACGAGTTCGGCCTGCTGCTTCTTGCGCTTGCGGCTGTTGTAGAACATGAAGGCCGCGAACGCCACGACGATGACGATGAGGATGACTTCTTGACCCATGATGCGTTGCCTTCTCTGGTTGCTCGGTTTCGGGCCGTAGCAGTCTAGGGCACGCCGGTGTCCGTGGCATGTCACCCGACTGATCGGCTTCAGTCTGTGGTCTCGGTGTCGTCGAAGAGCCCGGGCTGCCCGCCGTCGCCCTGCCCCGGGGTGAGGCCGAGGTGCCGCCAGGCCCGTGGTGTCGCGATGCGCCCGCGCGGGGTGCGGGTGACGAGCCCGACGCGGACGAGGAAGGGTTCGACGACGGACTCGATCGTCTCGGACTCTTCGCCGACGGACACCGCGAGGGTGTTCAGGCCCACCGGTCCGCCGTCGAAGCGGGTCAGCATGGTCTCGACGACGGCGCGGTCGAGTCGGTCGAGCCCGAGTTCGTCGACGTCGTACAGGTCGAGGGCACCCTGGACCGCCGCCATGCCGTCGGTGGTGCGGTGCACGAGCGCGTAGTCGCGCACCCGGCGCAGCAGACGGTTCGCGATGCGCGGGGTTCCCCGCGAGCGACCGGCGATCTCGCGCAGCGCGGTCCGATCGATGTCGAGTTCGAGCAGGTGCGCCGCACGGATCAGGACCTGCTCGAGCTCGTCCTTCTCGTAGAACTCGAGGTGGGCGGTGAACCCGAAGCGGTCGCGCAGCGGGTTCGGCAGCAGCCCGGCCCGAGTGGTGGCACCGACGAGCGTGAACGGCGCGAGGTCGAGCGGGATGCTCGTGGCACCGGCGCCCTTGCCCACCATCACGTCGATGCGGAAGTCCTCCATCGCCAGGTAGAGCATCTCTTCCGCCGAGCGGGCCATCCGGTGGATCTCGTCGATGAACAGGACCTCACCGGGGACCAGGGACGAGAGCACGGCGGCGAGGTCGCCGGCGTGCTGGATCGCCGGACCGCTCGACATGCGCAGCGGTCGACCGGTCTCGTGCGCGACGATCATCGCGAGCGTGGTCTTGCCGAGGCCGGGAGGACCCGCCATCAGGATGTGGTCGGGCGTCCGGTCCTGCATGCCGGCGGCCTTGAGGAGCAGGTCCAGCTGCCCGCGCACCTTGCGCTGGCCGACGAACTCGTCGAGCGAGCGGGGACGGAGCGCGCCTTCGAACGCGAGTTCCTCCGGCGACTCGGCGCCGGCGGACGTGATCCCGCTCACCGGCCGGCAGCCGCGGGTCGGAGCGCGCCGAGGGCAGCGCGCAGCAGGGCCTGGGTGCCCATCGCCGCAGCGCCCGGCTCGTTCGCGACGGCGTCGTCGACGGCGGTCTGTGCCGCATCCTCACGCCAACCGAGGCCGATGAGTGCCGAAACGACGTCGACCGCAGCGGGGTGCGCTGCGGTCCCCCGTGCGGCGGCGACCACGGCGGCCTGTTCGAATGCCACGAGCTTGCCGGAGAGCGCGACGATGATGAGCTTGGCGGTCTTCGGGCCGATGCCGGAGACCTTGCGGAAGGCGCCGTCGTCCTCGTGCGCGACGGCGTTCGCGATCTGGGCCGGGTCCATGTGGGCGAGCACGCCCATCGCGGACTTCGGGCCGACGCCGGAGACCCCGCGGAGCAGGTCGAACACCTGCAGCGCGTCGGTCGACTCGAAGCCGAAGAGCAGGTGCTCGTCCTCGCGCACGATCATGGCCGTCCGCACGAACACCTCGGACCCGTGACGCATCGTCAGCGCGTGCGCGGGTGTGACGGTGACGGCGTAGCCGACTCCCCCGACCTCGATCACCACGGCCGAGCCGGCGATGTCGATGCAGGTGCCCCGGAGACTCGCGATCATGCTCCGAGCCTAGGGCCGGCCACCGACGGCGCCGACCTGCCACGCTGCGGGCGGGCCGCCGCGGCGGCCGCGCGCGCCAGCGGCGAGTCGACGGTGCCGCCCTGGGCGTCCCGCCATGCGCGCTGTGCCGGGGTGAGGTTCGTGGCACGTGAGCCGGCGGCGTCGGGTGATCCGAGCCTCCAGGCATGGCACACGGCCAACGCGAGCGCGTCGGCGGCGTCGGCCGGTTTCGGGGCCTCGTCGAGACCGAGCACGCGCGCGATCATCGTCTGCACCTGGCGCTTGTCGGCGTTGCCGTAGCCGGTGACGGCGGCCTTGACCTCGGACGGGGTGTGCAGCCCGACGGGCAGGCCGCGCGCCGCCGCCGCGTGCAACGCCAGGCCGGCCGCCTGGGCCGTGCCCATCACGGTGCGGACGTTCGCCTGCGCGAACACGCGCTCGACGGCGACCGCGTCCGGGTGGTGCTCGTCGATCTCGGCGGCGATGCCGTCGGCGATGCGGAGCAGCCGCTGTTCGAGCGGCATGTCCGGCGGGGTGCGCACGACCGTCACGTGGACGAGCCGTGCGCGCCGGTTCGGTGCGACCTCGACGACGCCGACGCCGCACCGGGTGAGCCCGGGGTCCACCCCGAGCACACGGAGCACGGCTACTCGCCCTCGTCCTCGTCGAGCTCGGCCTGGACGTCCGCGGGGACCTCGAAGTTCGAGTAGACGTTCTGCACGTCGTCCGAGTCCTCGAGCGCGTCGATCAGGCGGAACACCTTGCGCGCGGTCTCGGCGTCGACCGGGACCTTGAGGCCGGGGACGAACTCGGCGTCGGCCGAGTCGTAGTCAATGCCGGCCTCCTGCAGGGCCGTGCGGGCGGCGACCAGGTCGCTCGCCTCGGTGATGATCTCGAAGCCGCCGCCCTGGTCGATGACGTCCTCGACGCCGGCGTCCAGTACCGCGGTCATCACGGTGTCCTCGTCGAGGCCGTCGGTCTTCGTGACCGAGATGACGCCCTTGCGCGAGAAGTTGTAGGCGACGCTGCCCGGGTCGGCCATGGTGCCGCCGTTGCGCGACATCGCGGTCCGGACCTCGGCCGCCGCACGGTTCTTGTTGTCCGTGAGGCACTCGATGAGCATCGCGACGCCGTTGGGGCCGTAGCCCTCGTACATGATCGTCGTGTACTCGATGGTCTCGCCCGTGAGACCCGCACCGCGCTTGACGGCGCGGTCGATGTTGTCGTTGGGGACCGAGGTCTTCTTCGCCTTCTGCACGGCGTCGACCAGGGTCGGGTTGCCGGACATGTCGGCACCGCCCATCTTCGCGGCGACCTCGATGTTCTTGATCAGCTTGGCGAACGACTTGGCACGGCGCTGGTCGATGACCGCCTTCTTGTGCTTGGTCGTTGCCCACTTGGAATGCCCGGACACGGTTCTCCTTGCGTATTGCGGAAAGTCCCGCTCAGTTTAGCGGCCCCGTGGGCCGAACACCGGCCTGGAGGCGCGGCGCGGCTTCCGTCCCGCCGGTGCGGCGGGTGGGCGGTCACGCCTCAGGCGTTGCGCACCAGGTCGAGGAACCGGCGGTGGAAGCGGTCCTCCCCCGCGACCTCGGGGTGGAACGCGCTGGCGATGACGTTGCCCTGCTGCACCGCCACGACCTGGCCGTCGGGCAGGGCGCCGAGGACGTGGACGTCGTCGCCTCGCTGCTCCACGACGGGGGCGCGGATGAACACCGCGTGCACCGGGGCCTCGCCGAGGTCGGGCATCGGGATGTCGATCTCGAACGAGTCGTTCTGCGCGCCGAACGCGTTGCGGCGCACGGTGGTGTCGAGCACGTCGAGGGTCTGCTGGCCGCTGATGCCGTCGGTGATGCGCGACGACAGCATGATCATCCCGGCGCACGTGCCGTAGGTGGGCAGGCCACCGCGGATCGCGTCGGCGAGGGGCTCGGCGACGCCGAACGCGCGGGACAGCTTGTCCATCACGCTCGACTCTCCGCCCGGGATCACGACACCGTCGACGGTCTCGATCTCCTCCGGGCGACGGAGCGGCACCACGTCCGCGCCGAGCTCGGTCAGCGAGGCGATGTGCTCGCGGAAGTCTCCCTGCAGCGCCAGGACCCCGATGCGGGGCCGGGCGCCGATCGTCGGACTACCAGCCACGCTCGGCGAGGCGGTGCGGTGCGGGGACGTCGGCGACGTTGATGCCGACCATCGCCTCGCCCAGACCACGCGAGACCTCGGCGATGACCTTGGGGTCGTCGTGGAAGGTCGTCGCCTTGACGATCGCGGCGGCGCGCTTGGCCGGGTCGCCGGACTTGAAGATGCCGGAACCGACGAAGACACCGTCGGCGCCGAGCTGCATCATCATCGCGGCGTCGGCCGGGGTGGCCACTCCACCGGCGGTGAAGAGGACGACCGGGAGCTTGCCGGTGCGGGCGACTTCCTGCACGACGTCGATCGGGGCCTGGAGCTCCTTGGCGGCGACGTAGAGCTCGTCGTCGCGCAGGTTCCGGAGTGCCGCGATCTCCTGGCTGATGGTGCGGATGTGCTTGGTGGCCTCGGACACGTCACCCGTACCGGCTTCACCCTTGGAACGGATCATCGCCGCGCCCTCGGTGATGCGACGGAGCGCCTCGCCCAGGTTCGTGGCACCGCAGACGAATGGGGTGGTGAACTTCCACTTGTCGATGTGGTTGACGTAGTCGGCGGGCGACAGCACTTCGGACTCGTCGATGTAGTCGACGCCGAGCTCCTGCAGCACCTGCGCCTCGACGAAGTGGCCGATGCGGGCCTTCGCCATGACGGGGATCGACACCGCGGCGATGATCTCCTCGATCATCGAGGGGTCGGACATGCGGGCGACGCCGCCCTGGGCACGGATGTCGGCGGGGACGCGCTCGAGGGCCATGACGGCGGTCGCGCCGGCTTCTTCCGCGATGCGGGCCTGCTCGGCGTCGACGACGTCCATGATCACGCCGCCCTTGAGCATCTCGGCGAGGCCGCGCTTGACGCGGTCGGAGCCGGTGATCGAGGTGCCAGGGGTGCCGGAGGTGCTGGTGCTGTCGCTCATGATGCCGACCAGTCTAGTCCGCCTGGGGCCACCCGTCGGCGACGAGTCGACGCGTCTCGCCGAGCAGCTGCGACATCGACTTCGTCCGCGCGATGATCGGGAAGAAGTTCGCGTCGGACTGCCACCGCGGCACGATGTGCTGGTGCAGGTGCGCTGCCACCCCGGCGCCGGCGACCTCGCCCTGGTTCATGCCGATGTTGAACCCGTCGCAGTGCGAGACCTCGCGGAGCACCCGCATCGCCGTCTGGGTCAGCTCACCGATCTCACGCAGTTCGTCCGCTGTGGCCTCGTCGTAGAGCGGGACGTGCCGGTACGGGCAGACGAGCAGGTGCCCGTTGTTGTACGGGAACAGGTTGAGCAGCACGTAGGCGTGCTCACCCCGGGCCACGATCAGACCGTCCTCGTCGGACATCCCGGGTGCCGCGCAGAACGGGCAGTCGTCGTCGTGCCCGCGACCCCGGCCTTCGCGGCCGGCGTCGATGTAGGCCATCCGGTGCGGGTTCCAGAGTCGCTGGAACGCGTCCGGGACGGCTGCGCCCGTGGCCGCGTCGCGGATCACCAGCGGGTCGGTGTCCGCGCCTTCGGAGCCCGCGGCGGCGGTGGGACCGGCCACGTCGTCGACGTCACCGGTCCCCGGGGCCTGCTCCGGGCCTCTCCCCACCGGCACGGCCGTCCCGCCGCTGGCGCGTCGGCCCGGAACCGGCGGCATGGGCCCAGACTGTGCCATCAGACCTGCGCGCGCTCGCGGATCGCGGTGAGGATGCGGTCCACGGCCTCGTCGACGGGCACCGCATTGTCCTGGCGGCCGTCGCGGAAGCGGAAGCTGACCGCACCGGCGTCGCGGTCGTCGCCACCGGCGATGAGCTGGAACGGCACCTTCGCCTTGGTGTGCGTGCGGATCTTCTTCTGCATGCGGTCGTCGGAGTGGTCGACCTCGGCGCGGACGCCGTGGGTGCGGAGCTTCGCGATGACCTCGTCGAGGTAGTCGCCGTACTCGGCCGCGACCGGGATGCCGACGACCTGCACCGGCGACAGCCACGCCGGGAAGGCACCCGCGTAGTGCTCGGTGAGGACACCGAAGAAGCGCTCGATCGAGCCGAACAGCGCGCGGTGGATCATCACCGGACGCTGGCGCGAGCCGTCGGCCGCGGTGTAGTCGATGCCGAAGCGCTCGGGCAGGTTGAAGTCGAGCTGCACGGTCGACATCTGCCAGGTGCGGCCGATCGCGTCGCGGGCCTGCACCGAGATCTTCGGGCCGTAGAACGCCGCACCGGCCGGGTCCGGCACCAGCTCGAGACCCGATTCCTCGGCGACCTGGCGCAGGGTCTCCGTCGCGACGTCCCAGATCTCGTCGTCGCCGACGTACTTCTCCGGGTCCTTCGTCGACAGCTCGAGGTAGAAGTCGTCGAGGCCGTAGTCGCGCAGGAGCGAGAGCACGAACGCGAGGGTCGTGGTCAGCTCCTCCTTCATCTTCTCCTGGGTGGTGAAGATGTGCGCGTCGTCCTGGGTCAGGCCGCGCACGCGGGTCAGGCCGTGGATGACTCCGGACTTCTCGTTGCGGTACACGGTGCCGAACTCGAACATCCGGAGCGGCAGGTCGCGGTAGGAGCGGGGCTGCGATCGGTACGCCAGGATGTGCATCGGGCAGTTCATCGGCTTGAGGTAGTAGTCGGCACCCTGCCGCGTGACGTTGCCGTCCTCGTCCTTCGCCTCGTCCATGTGCATGGCCGGGAACATGCCGTCCTTGTACCAGCCGAGGTGCCCGGAGGTCTCGAACAGGTCGCCCTTGGTGATGTGGGGCGTGTAGACGAACGAGTAGCCGTTCTCCTCGTGCCGACGGCGGGAGTAGTCCTCCATCTCACGGCGGATGATGCCGCCCTTCGGGTGGAAGATCGCCAGACCGGAACCGATCTCGTCGGGGAACGAGAACAGGTCGAGTTCGGCGCCGAGCTTGCGGTGGTCGCGCTTGGCGGCTTCCTCGAGGCGCACCAGGTACGCCTTGAGCTGGTCCTTGTCGGCCCAGGCGGTGCCGTAGATGCGCTGCAGCTGCGGGTTCTTCTCGGAGCCGCGCCAGTACGCAGCGGCGACGCGCATGAGCTTCGCGGCGTTGCCGATCCAGCGGGTGTGCGGGACGTGCGGGCCCCGGCAGAGGTCCTGCCAGAGCACCTCGCCCGACTTCGGGTCGACGTTCTCGTAGACGGTCAGTTCGCCGGCGCCGACCTCGACGCTCTCGCCGGAGTCGCCGTCGGTCGCGGCACCCTTCAGGCCGATGAGCTCCTGCTTGTAGGGCTCCCCCGCCATCAGCTCGCGTGCCTGCTCGTCGGTGACGACCACGCGACGGAAGCGCTGGGCCTGCTTGACGATGCGGTCCATGCCCTTCTCGATCGCCTTGAGGTCTTCGGGGGTGAAGGGCTCGGCGACGTCGAAGTCGTAGTAGAAGCCGTCGGTGACGGGCGGCCCGATGCCGAGCTTGGCGTCCGGGTTGATCTGCTGCACGGCCTGCGCCAGCACGTGGGCGGCCGAGTGGCGGAGGATGTCGAGCCCGTCCTGCTCCTGCAGGGTGACGGCCTCGGCGGTCTCGCCGGCCTGCACGTCCGCCGCGAGGTCCTTCAGGACACCGTCGACACGGATCGCGACGACGCCGCGCTCACCGTCGAAGAGCTCGGTGCCGGTCGTGGTCGTCGTCGCGGTCCGGGGCTCGGGTGCCTGGGGAAGCTCGGCGGGCGCGGGTGCGACTGACTCGGTCACGATGATGGGACTCCTCGATCGAAATGGTGCGTCAAGACTAGTGCGAGACGTGCTCGCGCGCGGACGCCGGGAAGGCGCCTGTGGAGAGAACGGATGCGCGGCGCGACAGCGCGGTTGCCCGCGCTCAGGCCGGGACGGCGCCGAGCGTCGCGACGGGCAGCCGCGGCTCGAGACGCTCGCGCCCGTTCAGACCGTCGAGCTCGAGCAGGGCGGCGAAGCCGATGGCCTGGTACCCGGCACGTTCGAGCAGCGTGATGGTCGCAGCGCCGGTCCCCCCGGTGGCCAGGACGTCGTCGACGACGAGGACACGGGTCCCGGCGGGCAGCTGGCCCGGGCGGAGCTCGAGCTCGGCCTCGCCGTACTCGAGCGCGTACTGCTCGCTGAGCACCTCGCCGGGGAGCTTGCCGGCCTTGCGGACGGTGAGCACGCCGACCTGGTGCTGCGCGGCGATGCCCCCGGCCAGCGCGAAGCCCCGGGCTTCGATGCCGGCGACGGCGTCGAACCCGGCCCCGACCGCGAACGGCGCGGCGAGTGCTTCGCACACGCGGCCGAACGCGACGGCGTCGGAGAACACCGGCGTCACGTCACGGAACAGCACCCCCGGCTTCGGGAAGTCCGGCACGAGGGCGGTGAGGCGTTCGACGAGTGCAGCTGCGGTTTCGGTCACCCGCCAACGGTACGGGAGGCCCGGGGTGCGTCCGACACGTCGGCGCACGGTGCGAGGGTGGTCGCCTCGTGCGGGGTCGGCCGTTCGCTGCACGGTGCGGGTTACGTCGGCCGGTCTGCCGAAGGTGGCTCGGTGCGAGGTTGTTTCCTCGCACCGAGCCGTTCAGGGCGCACGGGCTTCTGAACGACGCACCGTGCGTGCGCCGCCGACGCGCAGTGCCGACGCGCAGTGCCGGAGCGCCGGAGCGTGCGGATCAGCGCCACATCCGCATGGCGGCCCCCTGGGTGATCCAGTCGAGCTCGCGCTGTTGGCGCTCCCGCTCGAGGCGGGCCAGGGTGGCGAGGTCGATCTCGGGCCGCTCCTTGCGGGTGCGTCGGCTCCAGATGATGAGCGACATCCCGACACGGAGTGCGATGCGGTCGGCGAGGGAGACCCGGCGGCGCACCGCGCGGGTATCGGGTGGACGGGTGGTGGTCTTCGTGGACACGGTGTTCCCCTTCAGGGCATGGCGGAACTGCCCGGGTGTCGGGCAGGGCGAATCCGCCCGGGTTGCGGGCAGCAGGAATTGAATGCGTGAGAATGCACTCCGGGACGGTCCGGAAATGTTCGGACAACGATCGCGGAATGCTCGTCGACACCGAGAACGTCGCACTGTCCACCGACATTCTTCCGGCGTCGTCCGCGCAGATCGGACGGCACGCATCAACGAGCCGTCGAGTCGTTCAGCAGACGAACGAACCGGTGCTGCGCGAGCCTGGTCGGCTCAGCGCACGGTGCCCGGAGGCACAGGTGTCAGGAGAGTGGGACGCCCCGGGTCAGCGGACGCGGAACGGGGTACCGACGAGTCCACGGATTCCACGGAACGGAGTGGTTGCGGAGATGATCATGGTCGGCCCCCTTTCGGTCTCGAGCTGGCGGAGTCGTCCGGGCCGATTGTTCGACCGTTCGCGACGAGTGAACACTATCGGCACCGCAATTCGGAGCGCAACCCCTTTCTCGCAAAAGGTTCGGAATTGCATTCCCGAACAGGGTGATCACGGTGCGACGTTCGTGGTCTCGCGTCGACGTGCCGGCTGCGTGCCGAGTTCCCGTCGTGCACCGGCGTCGGGCTTCCCGGCCGCACCGTGCGCCGTTGGCGAACCGGTGGCAGCTTGCGCGCTCGGTGCGGGGCGGCAGGCGTGCACGGTGCGGGCAACCTCGCACCGTGTGACGGAACACGCACCGGGTGACGGAACACGCACCGTGCGCCGCGCACGGCGAAGGCCCGGTACCGAATCGGTACCGGGCCTTCGTGTGTGCGTGCGACCGGACTAGACCGCCGCGTGCTCCGCGACGGTCGCCGTCAGGGAGTCACCCTCGACGTCGATCCGCACGGTGTCCCCCGCGCCGACGCCGCCCTCGACCACCAGGGTCGCGATGCGGTCGTCGACCTCGCGCTGGATGAGCCGGCGCAGCGGGCGTGCGCCGTACTCCGGCTCGTACCCGTGCTCGGCGAGCCAGTCGACCGCCGCGTCGGACACCGACAGGAGCATGTCCTGCGCGACGAGCCGGAGCGCCGTGTCCTGCAGCAGCAGCGAGACGATCGCGTGCAGCTGCGCGGGCTCGAGCTTGCGGAACAGCACGATCTCGTCGATGCGGTTGATGAACTCAGGCCGCATCGCCTCGCGCAGCTTGCCCATCACGCGGGCCCGCAGGTCGTCCTCGGCGTACCCACCGGCGGCACCGACGGGCGCGAACCCGAGCGCTCCCGAGCGGGAGGCCAGGAACTCCGAGCCGATGTTCGACGTCATGATGACGACCGTGTTCCGGAAGTCGACCGTGCGTCCCTGCCCATCGGTGAGCCGGCCGTCGTCGAGCACCTGCAGCAGCAGGTTGAAGACGTCCGGGTGGGCCTTCTCGACCTCGTCGAGCAGGATCACCGAGTACGGGTTGCGACGGACACGCTCGGTGAGCTGGCCGGCCTCGTCGTAGCCGACGTACCCGGGAGGGGCACCGACCAGGCGGGACACGGTGTGGCGTTCGCCGAACTCGCTCATGTCGAAGCGGAGCATGGCGGACTCGTCACCGAACAGCGACGACGCCAGGGCCTTCGCGAGTTCGGTC
The DNA here is from genome assembly GCF_018598405.1 of Curtobacterium flaccumfaciens. Classification (NCBI taxonomy): domain Bacteria; kingdom Bacillati; phylum Actinomycetota; class Actinomycetes; order Micrococcales; family Microbacteriaceae; genus Curtobacterium; species Curtobacterium flaccumfaciens. The sequence goes on from NZ_JAHEWS010000010.1 coordinate 30,908, forward strand.
TTGCCGACGCCCGTCGGGCCGAGGAACAGGAAGCTGCCCACCGGACGACGCGGGTCGCCCATGCCGGTCCGGCTGCGCCGAACCGCCTTGGCGATCGCCCGAACCGCGTCGTCCTGGCCGACGACGCGGTCGTGCAGCTCGGACTCGAGCGCGGCGAGCCGCGTCTTGTCGGCCGAGCCGAGGCGCGTCACCGGGATCCCGGTGGCGCGTGACACCACCGCGGCGATGTCGGCTTCCGTGATCGACGTGTCCGCGGATTCCGGACGGGAGGCGCGGGTCTCGTCCGCCGACGAGGCGGCGGTGATCCGGGCCTCCAGCCCGACGATCTCGTCGCGCAGGTCGGACGCTTCCTCGTAGTGCTCCTCGGCGACCGCTCGGTCCTTGCGGGCCGTCAGGTCGGTGACCTGGGCACGCAGTGCCTCGACGTCGACGTCGCCCGAGAGGGCGAGACGACGGCGTGCACCGGCCTGGTCGATGAGGTCGATGGCCTTGTCCGGCAGGTGCCGGTCGGTCACGTAGCGGTGCGAGAGTTCGACGGCGGCGCGGAGTGCCTCGGGCGTGTAGTCGACGCCGTGGTGCTCGGCGTAGCGCGGGGCAAGGCCGGTCAGGATCGCGACGGCGTCCTCGACGTTGGGCTCCCCCACCGTGACGGGCTGGAAACGGCGCTCGAGCGCGGCGTCCTTCTCGATCCGGCGGTACTCGTTGAGCGTCGTCGCGCCGACCAGGTGCAGGTCGCCGCGGGCCAGTCGGGGCTTGAGGATGTTGCCGGCGTCCATCGAGCCGCCCTCGCCGCCGCCACCGGCGCCGACGACGGTGTGGAGCTCGTCGACGAAGACGATGAGCTCGTCGGCGTGCGCCGCGATCTCGTCCATCGCCTTGGTGAGGCGCTCCTCGAAGTCGCCGCGGTAGCGGGTGCCGGAGAGCATGCCGGGCAGGTCGAGCGCGACGACCCGCTTGCCCTGCAACTGGGCGGGGACGTCACCGTCGACGATGCGCTGGGCGAGGCCCTCGACGATCGCGGTCTTGCCGACGCCGGGCTCACCGATCAGCACCGGGTTGTTCTTGGTGCGGCGGAGCAGGATCTCGACGGTCTGCTCGATCTCGTCGGCGCGGCCGATCACCGGGTCGACGTGCCCGTCACGGGCGCGCTCGGTCAGGTCGGTGCCGAACTGGTCGAGCGTCGGCGTGTCGCTGTCGGAACCGGACTCGGCCGTTCCGGTCGTCGCACCGGTTCCTGGCATGGGGCGTCCCTCTCGTGCTGCTGCCGCGGCCTGCTGGGCGTAGTCCTGCATGACCTGCGGGGTGATGCCGGCGCTGGCGAGCAGCTGGCCGGTCACGGTCTCCTGGTCCATCACGAGCGCGAAGAAGACGTGCTCGGGGTCGGTGTAGGTGCTGCCGAAGCCCCGCGCGGCCTCCGTCGCCTCGACGAGGATGCGCTGAGCGGTGCCGGTCAGTGCCGGGCGGCCGGTCTGCTCGGTCTGCGGCTCGTGCGCCATCGGCAGGCGCTGCTCGATCTCCTCGGCGAGGCGCTCGGGGTCGACCCCCGCGGATCGCACGACGGCGTCGAACGGTTCGGTGCGGACGAGCACGTGCAGGATGTGCAGTGCGTCGATCTCGCGCTGCCCCTGCGCGACCGCGTACTCGGCGGTGTGCTGGAGCAGCTCGTGGGTCCGGCGGCTGAGCAGCCGGGTGATGTCGACCGGTCGACCGAACGCGCGGACGCGCTGCTGGTCACCGGTGCGCTGTGCCGCGAGCAGGCGGGCGAGGAACTCGTCGAACGAGTCGTTGCTGCCGGTCGGGCCGAACGTCTCTGGCAAAGGGACCTCCTGGGGAACTTGAGTGCCTTCGACTCAATGCAACGCAGGAGGGCCCGGGTCATTCCCGGGTGCCGAAAAAACTTGCGGCGACTCGACTCAGGTCCGCGCGATCGGCGCCGCGACCGCCTCGGTGATCCGGGCCAGGTCCGTCGGCGCCACCTCGACGTCGAAGCCGCGACGCCCGCCGGACACGAAGATGCTCGCGTACGACAGTGCCGACTCGTCGAGCACGGTGCGGATCCGCGTCTTCTGACCGACCGGGCTGATGCCGCCGACGACGTAGCCGGTCCGCTTCTCGGCGAGGGTCGGGTCCGCCAGGGTCGCCTTCTTGCCCCCGACCGCGGCGGCGATGGCCTTGAGGTCGAGCCGGTTCGCCACCGGCACGATGGCCACGGCGAGGGCACCGTCCACGGACACGACGAGGGTCTTGAAGACCTGCTCCTCGCGCAGCCCGAGGGCGGCGGCGGCCTCTTCTCCGAAGTTGGTGGCGCTCTCGTGGTGCTCGTACACGTGCGGCGTGTACGCAACCCCGGCCGCCTCGAGCGCGACGGTCGCTGGGGTGCTCGGCGAACCTGCGGTCATGCGGCGATCCTCCCCCGTCGCACCTTCCGGTCCTCGACGGCACGCGGGCGTTACGCTGAACGGACCATGACCGCCGTCCTGCTCGTGCTCCGCGCCACCGCCGCGCTGGTGCTCGGCGACCCCGGCGCCGGCGTGCTGCCCCTGCTGGCCATGGCGGCGGTCGGGCTGACCGCGGTCGCCGTGACCGTCGTCGTCGCCCGGCTGCTCGTCGCCGTGCTGGCGGCCGTCCTCGGGGTCGGATCGGCATCGGTGTCGGAGCGGTCGGCGGTGCCCGACCTGGTCACCCGGATCGGGTGGAGCCACCCCGACGCCGACGGACACGTCCGCTCACGGGCACCGGGGGTCGCGACCTCGGCCTGACCACCGTCCGGTGGCCGGGCCGCTCGCGCACCCCGCTGACCCACCACCGATCGGAACCGTCATGGACCTGTCCACCCTGCCCCTCGTCGGCCCGCTGCTGCACGGCGGCGCGGACCTCGTCGCCGCCCTCACCGCGGCGCTCTCCCCCGTCGCCGGCTCGTTCGCCGCGGCGATCGCCGTCGTGTTCCTCACCCTGGCTGTCCGCCTGGTGCTCGTCCCGCTGTCCGTGCTGCAGGTGCGGGCCGAGCGCGACCGTCGGCGCCTCGCACCACAGCTCGCGGCGCTGCGGAAGCGGTACGGCCGCGACACCCAGCGCCTGCAGCGGGCGATGCAGCAGCTCTACACCGACGAGAAGGTCTCGCCGCTGGCCGGCTGCCTGCCCGTCCTGGCGCAGGCACCCGTCGTGTCGCTCGTCTACGCCCTGTTCACGCAGGCCTCGATCGGCGGCGCCGCGAACGCGCTGCTCGAGGCGACGCTCGTCGGCGTGCCGCTCGGCCACTCGCTGTTCGTCACGCTCACGTCACCGCTGTGGGTCCACGCCTGGGTGGTGCTGCTCCTGCTGGCGGTGCTCGCCGTCGTCGTCGAGCTCAGCCGCCGGTCGAACGCACGCTGGAACCCGGTGCCGCCCCCGGGGCCGGACGTTCCCGGGGCCGCAGCGACCGCAGCCGTCGGTCGGTACGTGCCGTTCGTCACGGTCGTGTTCGCGGCGATCGCGCCGCTCGCCGCCGCACTGTACGTCGTGACGAGTGCGGCCTGGACGTACGGCGAACGCGCCGTGCTGCGCCGCGTGGTCCGCTAGCCGCCCTGGCCCTCCTGCTGCGGGCCCTGGTCGACCGGGTCGTACTCGGTACCGCGACCCTGCTCTTCGTCGGCGGTCGGCACGTGGCGTTCGGTCCCGGCGCCGCCGGGGCTCGTCGCGACGTAGTCGGCCTCGCCGGACTGGGTGTCGTGGCTCAGCGGCTCGAGGGTGTCGGCGTCGGGGTCGTGCTGCGGCATGGGGTCGGTGCTCATGCACCACGCCTACTCCCCCGTTCTGGGTGCGCGCGCACGGGTGCGCCGGTGCACGATGGACGGGTCCACGCGACCGGCAGAGCGGGAGTGCGCATGGCCCACGACGACGTGGCAGCGGAACGGGCGCGGCTCGAGGCCGTCGCCTGGGGAGCAGGATCGAGCCCGGCGGACGCGGCGCGCGCCCGGATCGCGCTGCAGGACCTGGAACGCGGGCGGCGGTCGCGCGTGCGTGCGGTCGCGACGGCGCGGGATCCACTGCCGGGAGGCCCGGGTCCGGTCCGCACGTCCGTCCCGTCCGCGACGCGATCGGGTCCACGGCCGGTGTCGGTGTCGGTGCCCGTGTCCTCGCCGGCTGACGCGGCGGTCGTGTCCTTGCCCGCCAGCGCGGCGGCGGTGCCTGCCGGAGCCGACGTGCCGGAGGGGACCGACGGCGGTGGGGGCGACCACGTGGACGACGCGCGCGGCGACGGCGGGGATGCGCCGGGCCTCCAGGCCGTGCCGACCGGACGGTCCCGGTGGCGACAGTGGCTGTGGACGGAGCGGCCACGCGCCTGGATCGCCGGCGGTGCCGCCGCAGCGGTGGGTGTGGCGTTCGCGGCCGGGACGCTCGTCGGCACCGCGCAGCCCGACGTCGCCGCAGCGCCGAGTGTCACGCCGACGGCGGGGACCGTGACGCTCGAGCAGCTGCTCGACGTCCCGCAGACGTACGCCGACCAGCTGCCGGGGCCGGTCGCGGCACCGGTGAGCCTGCACACGACGCGATTGGTCTTCACGAACCGGGCACTCGACGGTGGGACCGCCGAGACGCCGTGGAACGTCTGGGCCGGCGTCGGGACGGACCGGTCGACGATCTGCCTGGTGGCGACGGCGGACCGGATCGAGTCGTCGACGGCGTGCTTCCCGCGGCAGGACGCCCTGCACGGATCGGTGTCGATGTCGGCGCAGTCCAGGAGCGGCACGCTCACGATCGAGCTGCGCGGCGGCGGGGTACAGGGCCGGGTGACGAACGAGTACTGAGTGGCGGTCCAGCACCTGAGTGTTTCGTTGGAGCGCTCCGATGATTTCGCTCGATGCCCTCGCGGTCGGCGTTCCATCGTGCAACACTGGAGGAGCGCACTCGTCGTGGAGTCGTGTCCCACATCATCCACATCCGCCAGCGAGCGCGCCCCGCAGACCCTCCCGGTCACCGCCGTCAGAACGATCGGCATCGTCGCGCGCTCCACCGTGCCTCGGAGGAGGTCAGCAGCGTGTCCACCAACACCACCACCTCGGCCGTGTCGACCCACACGCGGCCGATCACCGTCACCACCCAGTCGATCGTCGGCATCGCCGTGCTCGGACTGGCCACGTTCTTCGCCATCACCACCGAGCTCATGCCCGTCGGGCTGCTCGGCACGATGAGCGCCGACCTCGGCGTGACCGAGGCCACCATGGGCATCGTCATCACCGTGTACGCGGCGGCCGTCGCGCTCCTCGCGCTGCCGCTCACCGCGTTCACCGCGAAGCTGCCGCGCAAGACCGTGCTCGTCGCCACGCTCGTCGGGTACACCGTGTCGAACCTGATGGTCGCGCTCGCACCGTCCTTCGCCGTCGTCTGCGCGGGCCGTGTCGTCGGTGGCATCGCGCACGCACTCTTCTTCTCGGTCGCCTCGGCGTACGCCACCCGGATCGTGCCGCCGCGGCTCGCCGGCCGGGCGATCGCGTTCGTGTACTCGGGCAGCTCGCTCGGGTTCGTGCTCGGCGTGCCCGTCGCGACCTGGGTGGCGCAGCACATCGGCTGGCGCCAGGCGGTCTTCTCGGTCGGTGTCGCCGCAGCCGCACTCGCGGTCGTCGCCCTGGTGTTCCTGCCCGCCGTCCGCGGAGCGTCGTCGCCGCACATCGGGTCGCCCAAGGCCTGGGCGCGCACCGGACTGCTGTCCGTCGTGATCGCCGACATGCTGCTGTTCGGCGGCCACTACGTCGTCTACACCTACATCGGGCCGTACGCGATCGACGCGGGGCTCGACGCCGGCATGGTGAGCGGGGCGCTGCTCGTGCTCGGTGGCACCGGTGTCGTCGGGCTCTGGCTCGCCGGCATGTTCGTCGACCGTGCGCCCCGGCAGACACTGATCGCCTCGGTCGCCGTGATGGCCGTGGCCTTCGCGACGATGCCGTTCGTGCACGGCTCCCTGATGGGGACGATGGTGGTCGCGGGGGTCTGGATGGCCGCCAACGGCACGACCGGCACGCTCTTCATGGCCGCGGCGATCCGAGCCGGAGGCGTCTCCCCCGACATCGCCGGCGCGCTCGTCAACGGGGCGTCGAACATCGGCATCGCCGGTGGTGCGGCATTCGGCGGGCAGGCCCTCGGGATCGTCGGACTGCAGTACCTGCCGTTCGCCGGAGCCGCGGTGCTGGTCGGGGCACTCGGGGTCGTCGTGCTGGCGCGTCGTGGGTTCCCGGTGCACTCGCACACGCAGGAGCACCTGTCGACGTCGTCCATCGAGGCGATCACGTCGTCGCTCGCCGTCGTCACCACGTCGGTGCCGGTGGTCGGGCGGGCGATCCAGACGATGACCGGGTCGATCGGCGTCGTGACCGGTTCGGTGCGGCGGTCGCGGACGCGGTAGGGGCGGGCGCGGGCGGGGGCGCGCTTCGGCCTGGGCTCGGTCGCCGGGCGGTCACGACATGCCGTTGGCGTGGTGTCGGGGTCGCACGAAGTGTCGACTGGAGGCCCGTCGGACGACAGTTCGTGCCCCCTCGACGAACACGAGCGGCGCGTCAGGACCCGCCAGCACCGCAGCCGAGCGCGACGAGGGCGTCGATCGCCGCGACCTGCCCGGCCACCACGAGCTCCCGCGCCTCGTCGAGGCCGAACCACCGTGCGTCGTCCACCTCGGGCACCTCGACGAACCGCGCCGACCCACGCGGCAGCTCGAGGCGAACGGTGTTGCTCCGCACCGTGTCGACCGAGAACCCCGACGCCTCGGCCGCGAAGACCCGCACGCGCTTGCCTGACGCCTGACGGAACTCCCCCAGGTCGGTCAGGTCCGCGGCGGTCACCGGGGCGGGCACGCCGATCTCCTCGGCGAACTCGCGCAGCGCGGTGCCGAGCGGCTCCTCGCCCGCCTCGACCAGCCCCTTCGGGATCGACCAGGCACGCGGTCTGTTCCGCCAGAACGGTCCGCCCATGTGCGCGAGGAAGACCTCCGGCCCGGACGGACCGGCCCGGTGCAGCAACAGTCCGGCGCTCACGACCACGCCCCGAGACTACGCAGGACCGGCCGGGAGGCCCGGATCACCACAGACGCACCGCGCACCACCCGACGTGCCCGGTTCCACCGCCGGTTCCCCACACCCACCCCGGGAGTACCGTGTGGCGCACGGAGCGCCGTGTGACGCCCCCGGAGGACCTGCGATGGAGGAGGCCGATCGGGATGGACGAACGATGGACGACGGTGACGCTTGCCGCGGACGCCGCGATGCCGCACGACGAGGCGCTGCGATGGATCGCCGCCCGCGCGGGCAGCGGGATCGAGCGGATCCGGATCATCGGTGCCGACCCGGCGATCGAGGGTCCCGGGCCGGTGGCCGACCGCCTGGCCGAAGCCGCTCGCGCCGCCCTGCCCGCAGCCACCATCGAGGTGTACCGGCATGCCGGGCCGTTCGCCAGCGCCCTGGTCGAGGAGTCGGACGGCGGCGACGTCCTGGTCATCGGGACCTTCCGCAGCCGACGGGGCTCCACCGCCGGTGGGGATCCCGCACGGGTGGCGGTCCGCGCCGCCGTGCCGACCGTGATCGTGCCGGAGGGACCGCACCCGATCGACGGCGACGTCGTGCTGGCCGTCGAGGAGCCGGTCGACGAACGGGCCGTGTCGATCGCCGTCGCCGAGGCTGTCCGGATGCGCCGACGTCTCACGCTCCTCCGGGCGTGGGAGATGCCGGTGCTGACCCGGACCGGGCTCACCGACTTCGCCGAGGACCCCCTGCGGTGGCGTACCCGGAACGCCGAGCTGCTGCAGCGCGTCACCGACGACTTGACGGCGCGGTACCCGACGCTGCGGATCCGGCCGCTGCTCGTCGAGGGGCACCCCGGGCACGCCATCGCGTCGCGCACCCGTCGGGCCTCGCTCGTCGTGCTCGGGCGCGGGCACGTGCGGGTGCTGTCCGGCGCACTGCTGCACGACGTCGTGCGGGAGACCGCGGCGCCGGTCTGCGTCGTCCCGCCGGCGGCCCACACGGACAGCGCGGGGTCCGAACGGGTCAGCCGGCGAGTTCCCGGATCGCGTCGGCCATCTGGTCGGTGAGGTACGCGACGCCGCGGCCGTTCGGGTGCAGGGCGCCGGCCTCCAGGTCGATGCGTCGCAGGTCGCTCGAGCCGGAGAGACTCACCCCGGCGACGTAGCGCTCGTCGGCATCGGCGCAGGCGGAGTGGGCCTCGGTGCGTTCGAGCACGTCGACGAACCGCACCCCGGCGGCGTCCGCGGCGGAGGCGGACACGGCGTCGAGCTCCTCCTGCACACCGTGCAGGTACTCGACGTCGTCGTCGGTGAAGGGGAAGGTGTCCTTCGGGAACGAGCCGGCGAGCGTGCCGAGGTCGAGCGCCGAGCGGAAGCAGCCCTCCGCCGGCGTGTGGTCGGCGTCCGGGAAGATCGCCGGGTACCCGAGGAACACCACGACGGCGTTCGGTGCGGCGCGCTGCACGGCTGCGAGGGTGTCGGCGATCCCGAGCGCGACCCGCGACTGGATCTTCGCGCTGAGCTGATCTTCACCGTCCTGCACGAGTGTGCTCTCGCACGACGGCGCGTCACGGCCCGAGAACACCGGACCGTCCGCCGAGATCGCGAGGCACGAGGCGGCCGTGCCGAACAGGTCCGCGTCGTTGCCACCGATCGTCAGGGTCACGAGCCGGGTGCGCGAGGACAGCGACTGGATCTGCGGTGGGACACCCGTGAACTGGTGTCCGGTCGTGACGTCCGCGCTGGTGGCGCCCGCGCACGTGACGTCGGTCAGGTCGAGGCCGAACCGGGCGGCGAGGCGGTGCGGGTAGTCGCGGGCCGACTGCACGCACGCGCTCGTGGGCAGCCGGGTCCGGTCGCCGAGGCCGTAGCCGGCGGAGTAGGAGTCGCCGAGGGCGACGTACTCGCTGCCCGGCGGGACGTCGGCGAGTGACTCGATCGGGTCGTCCGGCACCGGGTAGGGCTGCGGGACGGGCCACATCGGAGCAGCCGAAGCGGACGGCACCGGACCGGGGACCGCGACACCCGCCACCATCAGCCCGGCGACGGCGACCGCTGCCAGGGCGGCGAGCAGCGTCGTACGTGCGGTGCGGAGCAGTTGCGGCCTCCGGGCTGGTGTGGCGGGTCTGTCGGGTCGTTCGATGTGTCGGACGGGCTCAGCGGCGCCCGAGTCGGCGTTCGCCGCCGCTGCCGGTGCGGTACTCCAGGCCGTAGTGCTGGAACAGCACCGGCTCGGTGGCGGCGTCGAGCTCGCCGTCGGTCGGGATCGAGGGGGCGTCCTTCACGAGCTTCTTCGGGAACGCCACACGGAGGTGCTTCGGGGCCACGGTCGCGCCGAACAGCGGCACGAAGACGAGCTTCTGGAACCCGACCATCCCGGTCGTGAGGGCACCGAAGGCGGGCTCGGACGTGGCGGTGTCGTAGTAGATGCTCTCGAGCGTGCCGACCTTGTCGTCGGCCTCGTCGACGACCGGCAGACCGATCCAGTCACGGATGTTCGCGGCTTCGAACACGAAGGACTCCCTCCGAGCGTCCGGCAGGTCCGGGTGGCTCTCGGTCGACGCTACCGCCCGGCCGCCTGAGCGGTCACCCGGAGCTGGTCCACCGCGCCGAGCACGTCGTCCGCGGTCACGGCCAGGATCGCCGGGTCCGGGTCCTCGGCGAACACGTCGCCGCGACGGACCGAGGCGTCGGTGAGCACGATGTGCGGGCCGGTCGCCGGCGGGCCCCACGCCTCGGGCGGTGCCGGGCCGAACAGCACGACCGAGGGCACCCCGTAGGCGGTCGCCAGGTGCGCAGCGCCGGTGTCGACCGTGACGACGAGCCGCGCCGCGGCGATCACCGCGGCGAAGGCCTGCAGGTCCAGGGTGCCGGCCAGGACCGCCTCCGGCGCAAGACCGGCCGCGTCGGCGACGGCACGGGCGCGCACGACGTCGTCCGAGCCTCCTGTCAGGACCACGTCGGCGCCGCGCGCCCGGAGCCCGCGCACCACGTCGGCGAAGCGGTCCGTCGGCCAGTGCCGCGCACCGTGGAAGGCACCCACGTGCACGACGGCCGCGTCGGCGACCACCGGGGGCGCGGCGGGGCGGTCGATGTGGACCTCGGTCGCATCCGCCGGGATGCCGTGCCACGTCAGCAGGTCCGCCCAGCGATCGCGCTCGTGCACGTCGTCCGGCCACTCCGGGCCCTCGTAGCCGTGGGTCGGGTCGGCGTGGCCGATGACCCGGCGCGGGGCGAGCGCGGCGACGAGGTCCGAGGACTCCGGGCCCGCGCCGTGCAGGTTGACGGCGACGTCGACGGCACCGTGCGGCACCGCGATCGGGTGGTCGAGACCGTGCTGGGCCAGGTGGACGTCCACCGACGGCACGAGTTCGACGACCGGCGCCAGCCACGCCGTGGTGGCCAGGGTGATGCGGTGGTCGGGGAACGCGCGGCGCAGCGCGTGCAGTGCGGGGACGGCGACGAGCAGGTCACCGAGCTTGATGGCACGGAGGACGAGCAGTTCCGGGCGTCCGTCGGAGTCGGGCAGGTTCTCGAGGGCGGTCACCGCCGCGACGGTAGACCCGACACGCTGGTGGCCCTGTCGGGACCGCGCTCCGCGGCTCTTCCTGGGGCGGTGCCCGGCGGCCGACCGGTAGTCACGGAGCATGGCCCTCGCTCCGGACCGCGTCATCCGCGGCCTGCTCCTCGACCGCGACGACACCCTCGTGGTGGACGTCCCCTACAACGCCGACCCGCACCTGGTCGTCCCCGTCCCCGGCGCCCGCCGCGCCGTGGAGCGTGCCCGGGCCGCCGGGCTCCGGCTCGGCGTCGTGACGAACCAGTCGGTGATCGCGAAGGGCATGGCCACACGGGAGCAGGTCGACGCCACGAACGCCCGGGTCGACGAACTCGTCGGCCCGTTCGACGTCTGGTGCGTCTGCCCGCACGACGCGGGCGACGACTGCGCCTGCCGGAAGCCGCGGCCCGGGATGGTGCTCGACGCCGCCGAGCGGCTCGGCATCCCGCCGGAGTCGATCGTCGTCGTCGGCGACATCGGGGCCGACGTGCAGGCCGCACGGAACGCCGGCGCCCAGGGCATCCTGGTGCCCACACCCCGCACGCGCACCGAGGAGGTCGACGCCGCGGAGACCGTCGCCGCCGACCTCGACGAGGCCGTCGCCCTCGTGCTCGAGCACGTCGGCAGCGTGGCGGGCCGGGCGTGAGCGCCGGACGCCGCGTCCTCGTCGCCCGGCTCGACTCGTTCGGCGACGTCCTGGTCGCCGGACCCGCCGTGCGCGCGGTCGCCGCCGGCGCCGCGCACGTCACGATGCTGTGCGGGCCGCAGGGCGCGCCGGCTGCCGACCTGCTGCCCGGCATCGACCGGGTCCGGGTGTGGGCGGCGCCCTGGGTCACCGAGACCGCTCGCCCGATCGACGACGCCCTGCTCGCCGAGTTCCGTGCCCTGGTCGCCGAGGAGCGCCCCGACGAGGCCGTCGTCCTGACCTCCTTCCACCAGTCCCCCCTGCCCCTCGCGCTGCTCCTGCGCCTGGCCGGCGTCGCCCGCGTCTCCGGTGCCTCCGTCGACCACCCCGGGTCCCTGCTCGACGTGCGCCTACGCCCCGGCGAGGACCTGCCGGAGGACCTCCCCGAGCCCGAGCGGGCGCTGCGGATCGCCGAGGCGGCCGGGTTCCGGCTGCCGCCGGACGACGACGGGAGGCTCGTGGTGCGCCACGACGCCGCCCTGCCCCCGTCCGTGGCCGCGCTCGACCGCTACGTGGTCGTGCACCCCGGAGCCAGCGTCCCGGCACGCTCGTGGCCGGAGTCGCTCCACCGCGCGCTCGTCGCCGCCTACGCCGGACGCGGCGTCCCCGTCGTCGTCACGGGCTCCCCTGGCGAACGCACGCTCACCGCCGCCGTCGCCGGCGACACCGGCATCGACCTCGGCGGCCGGACCAGCCCCGCCGAGCTCGCCGCGGTGCTCGCCGGGGCCGAGGTCGTCGTGGTCGGCAACACCGGCCCGGCACACCTCGCCGCCGCCGTCGGGGCACCCGTCGTCAGCCTGTTCTCGCCCGTCGTCCCCGCCGTCAAGTGGGCGCCGTACGCTCCGCTCGTCGAACTGCTCGGCGACCAGTCCGCCCCGTGCCGTCTGAGCCGCGCCAGGGAGTGCCCCGTGCCCGGCCACCCGTGCCTGTCCGGAGTGCGCATCGAGGACGTCCTGGCCGCCCACGAACGGCTCCTCGACCGCGTTTCGCGGATGGACCGGAGAAGTCTGCGGGGAGGCCCAGAAGGCGCTGCGTAGCGTGCGCCACTGCTTCTCCTGCTCCTTCTCCTGCTGCTCCGGCAGCGGCGGGGAGCGACCCCATCGACACCGACCGGAAGGCCCTGCATGCGGATCCTCGTGTGGCACGTGCACGGCGGCTGGATGGACGCCTTCGTCCGCGGCCCGCACGAGTACCTCATCCCGACCACCCCGGCGCGCGACGCCTGGGGACTCGGCCGCGGCGGGCGCGACTGGCCCGACCGAGCGATCGAGATCGACCCGGCGGACGTCGCCGAGGCCGAGGTCGACGTGGTCGTCCTGCAGCGCACCGAGGAGCTCGAGGAAGCCCGCAGACTGCTCGGCGGCCGCGACGTCCCGATCGTCTTCGTCGAGCACAACGCACCCCGGGTCGACGTACCGAACAGCCTGCACCCGATGCGCGACCGCGACGACCTGACGATCGCGCACGTGACGCACTGGAACGCCCTCATGTGGGACTGCGGCACCACCCGCACCACCGTCGTCGAACACGGCGTCGTCGACCCCGGCCCGCTGTACACGGGTGCGCTCGAGCGCCTCGGCGTCGTCATCAACGAACCCGTCCGACGGAACCGCGTCGTCGGCACCGACCTGCTCCCCCGCTTCGCCGAGGTCGCCCCGGTCGACGTCTGGGGCATCGGCACCGAACGCCTGCCGGAGCTCGGGTTCGGCGACCGCGTCGTCGCCCAGGGTGACGTCAAGGCCGACCCGATGCACGCGGCGCTCGCCGAACGGCGGGCCTACGTGCACCCGAACCGCTGGACCTCGCTCGGGCTGTCGCTCATCGAGTCGATGCACATGGCCATGCCGGTGCTCGTGCTCGCGACGACGGACGCGGCCCGCACGGTGCCCGGTGAGGCCGGCGCCATCGCGACCGACGTCGAGGACCTGGTCCGGGCCTCCAGGACCCTGATCGAGGACCCGGAGGAGGCGCGCCGACGGGGCCTCGTGGCACGCGAAGCCGTGCTCGCACGGCACGCGCTCGGCCGGTTCCTCGCCGACTGGGACGACCTGCTCGACGACGCCGTCGCGCGCGGTGCGCGACGGAACCGTGCGGCGGGAGCCGCGCTCGAAGGGAGCCTGCGATGAAGATCGCCATGGTGTCCGAACACGCGAGCCCGCTCGCGGTGCTCGGCGGGGTCGACGCCGGTGGACAGAACGTCCACGTCGCCGAACTGTCCGGTGCGTTGGCCGACCGCGGCCACCACGTGACCGTCTACACGCGGCGCGACGACGCGTCGCAGCCGGTGCGGGTGCCCCTGCGACCCGGTGTGGACGTCGTGCACGTCGACGCCGGTCCCGCACGCTCCGTGCCGAAGGACGAACTGTTCCCGTTCATGGGGACGTTCGCCTCGGTGCTCGCCGCCGAGTGGTTCCTCGACCGCCCCGACGTGGTGCACGCGCACTTCTGGATGTCCGGCCACGCCGCGCTCGACGCCGTGAGCCAGGTGCAGGCCCGGACCGGCGGCGTCCGGATCCCGGTCGTGCAGACCTTCCACGCCCTCGGCGTCGTGAAGCGCCGGCACCAGGGGGCCGCGGACACCAGCCCGGCCGAGCGCGAGTGGGTCGAACCCGCCGTCGGTCGGAGCGTCGACCAGGTCGTCGCCACGTGCTCCGACGAGGCGTTCGAGCTCAAGGCGCTGGGCGTCCCGCTGCACCGCATCTCCGTGGTGCCGTGCGGTGTCGACGTCTCGCTCTTCCGACCGGACGGCCCCGTCGAACAGCGCGACCGCCCGCTCCGGGTGCTCACCGCGTCACGACTCGTGCAGCGGAAGGGCGTCGGGACGACGATCGCCGCACTCGCCGCGCTGGTCGAACAGGGCCGAGACGTCGAGCTCGTCGTCGTGGGCGGTGCCGGTGTCGCCGGTGCCGACCTGGTGGACGACCCCGAGTACCAGCGGCTCGACGCCCTGGCGCGGTCCCTCGGGGTGCGCGACCACGTGACCTTCCGCGGGCAGCTCGGCCAGCACGACATGCCGGCGGTCTACCGCAGCGCCGACGTCGTCGTCTGCGCCCCCTGGTACGAGCCGTTCGGCATCGTGCCGCTCGAGGCGATGGCGTGCGGTCGACCGGTGGTCGCGTCGAGTGTCGGCGGGCTCATCGACACCGTCGTCGAGGACGCCACCGGCCTGCACGTGCCGCCGCGCGACGAGACCGCGGTCGCCGATGCCGTCGGCGCCCTGCTCGACGACCCGGAGCGCCGCGAGGCGTACGGCCGGGCCGGGCGGAAGCGCGCCGAGTCCCGCTACACGTGGCAGAAGGTCGCCGCCGACAGCGAGCGCGTCTACGAGCGGCTGCTCGCCGGCGCGACGTCGTCCGCCAGCACGACCGGGCCCGCCGCCGGCCGCTCGCGCACCACCCACGCCGGCCGGGTCGCCCGCGCCGCACAGTCGACGGAGAGGACCGCACGATGACCATCGACCAGCACACCGGACTCGAGGAACGCGCCGTCACCGACAGTGCCCGCGTCGTCGTCGACCACGTCGCGGCGTCGGTCCCCGTGATCGCCTCCCTCGTCGACCACCGGGACCACATCGCCGCGTGGGCGGACGACATCGCGGCGCGGCTCGTCGCGGGGCGTCGTCTGCTCGCCGCGGGCAACGGCGGATCGGCTGCCGAGGCCCAGCACCTGACGTCGGAGCTCACCGGGCGCTTCGAGGGCGACCGCCCCGCGTACTCGGCGATCGCGCTGCACGCGGAGACCTCGGCCGTGACCGCGATCGGGAACGACTACGGCTACGACCAGGTGTTCGCGCGCCAGGTCTCGGCACACGCCCGCGCCGGGGACGTCGTCGTGCTGCTGTCGACGAGCGGCAAGAGCCCGAACCTGCTCCGTGCAGCCGAGGCCGCGCGGGCCGTCGGTGCCCGTTCGCTCGCCTTGACCGGATCCGGCCCGAACCCGCTCGCCGACCTGGTCGACGACGCGATCTGCATCGAGGGGCCGTCCGCCAACGTGCAGGAGGCGCAGCTCGTCCTGGTGCACGCCCTGTGCAAGGCGATGGAGCCGACGCTGCGTCGCGGAGGGCGTCGATGAGCGGGGCCGCCGCGGGTCCGCGTCCCGGCGCCGCTACCGCTCCGCGTTCCGGTGCTGCCGCCGGCCGCGTCACTGCTCCGCGCTTCCGCATCGCCGTCGTCGGGGACACCCTGCTCGACGTCGACGTGTCCGGGACGAGCGAGCGCCTGAGCCCGGACGCACCCGTGCCCGTGGTCGACGTGGCCACCGACGACCGCCGTGCCGGCGGTGCCGGTCTCGTCGCGACGATGCTCTCCCGTGACGGTCACGACGTCACCCTGGTCACCGTCCTGAGCGACGACGGCCGTGCGCAGGAGATCCGCGACCTGCTCCCCGGCGTCACGGTCGTCGCCGGGCCCTCGGGCGTGCCCACCCCCGTGAAGACCCGGGTGCGCGTCGTCGACCACGCCCTCGTCCGCATCGACGAGGGCTGCGCGACCCCACCCGTGCCCGATGCCACCGAGGCGATGACCGCTGCTCTCGACGAGGTCGACGCGATCGTCGTCGCCGACTACGGCCGCGGGGTCGCCGCAGCCCCCGCCCTCCGCGACGCGATCGCGCGCGCTGCCGAGCGCCTGCCGGTCGTGTGGGACCCGCACCCCAAGGGCGCCGCCCCGGTGCCGGGCATCACCGTCGCCACCCCGAACGCGGCCGAGGCCCGGCGCTTCACCGACGTCGAGGGCCACGGTGTGCCCTTCGCCACCGTCGCCGCAGCACAGCTCGTCGAGCAGTGGCAGGCCGGCGCGGTCGCCGTGACCATGGGTGACCGCGGAGCGCTCCTCGCCGACGCGCAGGGCGACAGCCGCTTCGTGCCGGCACCGTCCGTCAGCGCCGGGGACCCCTGCGGAGCCGGCGACCGGCTCGCAGCCGGAGTCGCCGTGGCGCTGGCCTCGGGGGCGGACGTCCCGGATGCCGTCTCCGCCGGGGTGGTCGCCGCGTCCGAGTACCTGGCCGCCGGTGGCGTCACCGCGCTCTTCGCCGACGACGGTCCCGCGCCGCTCGCCGTGCCCGGGGCCGACCGCGACGCCATGCGCCTGGTGCACGACGTCCGGAGCGCCGGCGGCACCGTCGTCGCGACCGGAGGCTGCTTCGACCTGCTGCACGCCGGGCACGCCCGCACCCTGTCCGCCGCCCGTGCGCTCGGCGACTGCCTGGTCGTTTGCCTCAACTCGGACTCGTCCGTCCGCGGGCTCAAGGGCCCCGACCGGCCGATCATGACCCAGGACGACCGGATCGAGCTGCTGCTCGCCCTGGACTGCGTCGACGCCGTCGTGGTGTTCGACGAGTCCACCCCCGACGAGGCCCTGCGCCGCTTCCGCCCGGACGTCTGGGCCAAGGGCGGCGACTACACCGCGAGCGAGCTGCCCGAGACGGCGACGCTCGCCGAGTGGGGTGGCCGCGTCGTCACCGTGCCGTTCCACCCGGGTCGGTCCACCACCCGGCTCGCCGCCGCGATCGCACGCGTCGGCTGAGCGTCCGCTCGCCTGCCCACACCTGCTCGACCACTTCCCGCACCACTACGCAAAGGACATCCATGCCCGTCCCCACCACCCCCATCGGCCGCGTCCTCGTCACCGGCGGCGCCTCCGGACTCGGCGCAGCCGTCGTCGCTGCCGTCACCGAGGCAGGCGGTACCCCGATCGTCCTCGACCTGCGGATCGACGCCGTCCCCGAGGGCGTCGACGCCGTCGCCGTGGACGTCTCGGACACCGACGCCGTCGAGCAGGCTGTCCGTGACGCCGCCGAGCGTCACGGTGGCCTCGACGCCGTCGTCACCGCCGCGGGCATCGACACCCCCGCCCCCATCGACGCGATCTCCTCCGGCAAGTGGGAGCAGATCGTCGGCGTCAACCTGATCGGCACCGCCTCGACCGTGCGCGCCGCCCTGCCCGCCCTCGAGGCCGCGCACGGCCGCGTGGTCACCATCTCCTCGTCGCTCGCGCTGCGCGGCGTCGGCGACGGCACCGCGTACTCGGCGTCGAAGTTCGGCGTCCGCGGGTTCTCGCAGGCACTGGCCGCCGAGACCGCCGGTCGCATCGGCGTGACCAACATCATCCCCGCCGGCATGCGCACCAACTTCTTCGCGGACCGCACCGAGCAGTACAAGCCGGGCCCGGACGCCCAGCTGATCGAGCCGGAGTACGTCGCGAACTCGATCATCTTCGCGCTCTCGCAGCCGTCCGGCTGCGAGATCCGCGAGCTGTCGATCATGCCGGCGACGGAGCCGAGCTGGCCGTAGCCGCTCGCCGCTGACGGACGGGAGGCGCGGTGCCGGCTGGCACCGCGCCTCCCGTGTGTGCGTGTGCCGTGCACGGTGCGAGGTGCGTCGCCTGGTGCAGCGTTGACGGCTGGGTGCGCGCTTGCAGCGCCGCACGCAGCGGTGAACCGCGCACGGGGCGACGGCGTGCGCACGGGGCGGCCGGGAGGCGCGTTGCGGGCTGGCAGCGGGCCTCCCGTCCGGCGTCCGGTCGCGTTCCGTGCACGGTGCGCGGTGCGTCGCCTGGTGCAGCGTCGACTGCTGGGTGCGCGCTTGCAGCGCCGCACGCAGCAGGCAACCGCGCACGGGGTGACGGCGCGCGCACGAGACCGAAGCTCGCACGGTGCGAGGCTCGTCAGGTCGTGCGGAGCAGGTCCTCGACGTCGGCGAGGACGGCCTCGGGCTCGACCTGGTCCACGTAGGAGGGGTCGTGCTCGCAGCGCTCCGCGGTCCAGCCGACCTGGGTGACGTCCGCACCGCAGACCGGGCACCGCGTCACGAAGGACAGGTGCACCCGGTGCCGGCCGCGGTCGAAGGGGCCGGCGTTGATGACGTTGCCGAACCAGAACACGCCCACGGTCGGGGTGCCGACGGCCACGGCGAGGTGCCGCGGGCCGGAGTCGTCGCCGACCATGACGTCGGCCGCGGCGAGGACCTCGGGGAGTTCACGGAGCGGCAGCGCCGCGGTCAGGTCGTGGACCCGGTCGCGCAGCGCCGTCGGCAGCGCCGCGACGATGGCGGACGATGCCGGGACGTCCGTCGCGTCCCCCACGAGCACGACGTCGTCGCCGGCCTCGAGCCGGGCACGGGCGACCGAGGCGAAGCGCGAGGGGCTCCAGCGTCGACGGGGGTCGGTGGCGCCGGGGTGGATCGCGACGAGTCGACCCTCGACACCGAGGCGCTGTCGGACCCCGGCCCGAGCGGCCTCGGAGACGTGCAGTCGCGGGTCGAGGGTGACCGGTTCGGCGCCGGCGAGCGAGGCCACCTCGAGCGCCCGGACGACCTCGTGCTGGTAGTAGACGTAGCGGACCCAGCGCTCCAGGACCTCGGCGTCCTCGGTCGCGGTCCCGACGGTGTGGCGGGCGCCGAGCCGGAGCAGGAAGGGGTTGGAGTTCCGGCCGCCGCCGTGCACCTGCACCGCGAGGTCGAAGCGGCCGTGCAGCCGCTCGAAGAAGTCGTGTTCGCTCGGTGCACCGTCGCCCGACTCCCGAACGCCGGGCACGACGGGGAGCTCCTCGAAGGCGTGGACGGCATCGGTCCGGCCCTCGAGCACCGGGCGTGCCGACGGTGGGCCGAGCAGCGTGATCCGGGCGTCGGGGTACGCGGCGGCGAGGGCCTCGAACGCCGGGAGGGCGAACATCAGGTCGCCCAGTCCTCCGCCGCGGAGCACCGCGATCTCTCGGACATCGTCGAACCGTTCTCCGCCCACACCGATCTGTTGCACAGCTCCACGTCTACCGGTCGTACCCGGTCGGACGCCCAGCAGCGGCCCCGGATGGACGAGAAGCGCGATGCCGTGACCGCACACAGCGAAGGTCGAGCAACGTGTGAGGCCCCGCCCGCCTCCGGAAGGACCCCATGACGATCGCACCCCCCGCCGCCGACGACCTCGTGGTGACCGACCCGGTCAACGGATCGATCGCGTCGACCGTGCAGCGCTCGACCGAGGACGACGTGCGCAACGCCGTCGCCCGTGCTCGTGCCGCTGCCGGAGCCTGGGCCCGGACGGCACCCGCCGAGCGCGGCGCCCTGCTGCACGCCGCGGCCGAGCACCTCCGTGCACACGCGCAGGAGCTGGCGGACCTGAACACCCGCGAGACCGGCAAGGTGCCCGGCGACGCGCTCGGTGGGGTCGAAGCCGGCATCGGGACGCTCGTGCAGTACGCCGAGCTCGGCCCGGTGCACCGCGGTGAGGCGCTCCGTGGGCAGTTCGGTGCCGCCGACTGGTCGGTGCCGCACCCCCGCGGCGTGGTGCTCGCCCTGACGCCGTGGAACGACCCGGTCGCCGTGGCCTGCGGGATCCTCGGTGCCGCGATCGTCACCGGCAACACCGTCGTGCACAAGGGCAGCGAGCGGTGCCCCGCGACGTTCGCCCGACTGAACGCCCTGCTCGCCGAGGTCCTGCCCGACGGCGTCCTGATCGGCGTCGACGGCGACGCGACCACGGGCGAGCAGCTCCTGGCCCAGGAGGGCATCGACGTCTACGCCCACGTCGGCTCCACCGCGACCGGTGACCGGCTGAGCGAGGTGGCCGCGACCACCCGTGCCCACGTCATCCGCGAGAACGGCGGCAACGACCCCGTCATCGTCGACGCCGACGTCGACCCCGAGTGGGCCGCCGCACAGGTCGCCCTCGGTGCCTTCGCCAACACCGGCCAGATCTGCACCAGCGTGGAGCGGGTCTACGTGCACCAGGACGTCGCCGAGTCCTTCGTCGCCGCGCTCGTCGCCGAGGCGGAGCGCCGCACCGCAGCACCCGCCGCCGAGTTCGGCCCGCTGGTCGACGACCGTCTGCGCGACCTCGTGCAGGCCCACGTCGACGACGCGATCGCCCGCGGTGCCTCCGCCCGGACCGGCGGCGTCACGCCGGGCGGTCTCGGGTCGTTCTACCCCGCCACCGTCCTGACCGGCTGCACCGACGACATGCTCGTGCTGACCGAGGAGACCTTCGGCCCCGTCGCCCCGGTCCGCGTCGTGTCGGACTTCGAGGAGGGCCTCCGGCTCGCCGCTGCCGACCGCTACGGCCTCGCCGCCACCGTGTTGACGAACGACACCGCACACGCCCTGCGTGCGGCGGCCGAGCTGCCCGTCGGCACCGTCAAGGTGAACGCGGTGTTCGGCGGTGCCCCGGGTGGCAGCGCCCAGCCCCGCGGTGCCTCGGGCGCCGGCTTCGGGTACGGCCCGCACCTGCTCGACGAGATGACGACGACGACCGTGGTGCACCTCGAGGCAGCCCCGCCGCGCCGCACCGTCGAGCCGTCGACCGCAGCAGCCAGCAGCCCCGCAGCAGCCAGCAGCACCGCGGCAGCCAGCAGCCCCGCCACCAGTCCCGCTGCCGCTGCCGGTGCCACCGCTGGCAGCGCCGACACCGTGGGAGGCACCCGATGACCGCCGACGTCCGACTGGTCCGCGACCTCGTCGCGACCGTCGACGACCGCGAGCCGCTCGTCGTCGTCATCGGCGACTGCATCCTCGACCGCTGGACGGTCGGCGAGGCCGAGCGGGTCTCCCGCGAGGCCCCGGCCCCCGTCGTCCGCGTCACCGAGACGATCGCGGTGCCCGGCGGCGCCGCCAACACCGCCGTGAACGCCCGTGCTCTCGGCGCCCGGGTCCGCATGGTCGGGCTCATCGGCGACGACGAGGCCGGCGACGTGCTGCGCCAGCGACTCGAGGCAGCCGGCGTCGACACGTCGTTCCTGGTCGAGATCCCCGGCGCCCGCACCACCACGAAGTCCCGTGTGGTCGGCGGTGACCGCGTCGTCGTCCGGGTCGACGAGCTCGCCGCGACCCCGACCGCTGAGCACGGCGAACGCCTCGCCCGCTCGGTCGCCCGCGCCGTCCGGTGCGCCGACGCCGCCGTCGTGTGCGACTACGGCCTGGGTGTCCGCGCCGAGGACGTCGTGCCCATGCTCGACCGTGACCGCCCCGGCGCCGTCGTGGTCGACGCCCACGACCTGACCCGCTGGGCAGCACTGCACCCCGACCTCGTCACGCCGAACGCCGGTGAGACCGCCGCGCTGCTCGGCACGGAACTCGGCACCGGTTCGGACCGTGTCACCACCGTCGTCGCTGCCCGTGCCGAGGTGCTCGCCCGCAGCGGTGCCCGCGCCGCGGTGGTCACACTCGACCGCGACGGCACGGTGCTGCTCGAGCCCGGTTCCGACCAGGGCTACCGCACGCGTGCGACGCCCGCCTCGGAGCAGCAGGCCTCCGGTGCCGGTGACACCTTCTGCGCCGCGGCGACCGTCGCCCTCGCCGTGCAGGCGCCCCTGCGCGACGCCGTCTCGGTCGCCCAGGCGGCCGCCGACGTCGTCGTCCGCGAGGCCGGCACCTCGGTCTGCACCGCCGCTGCCCTGCTCGACTCGGTCACCGCACCGGCCGCCACCGTGGTCGACCACGACGAACTCGCCACCGCGGTCGAGGCCGCACGCCAGGCCGGTCGTCGCGTGGTCTTCACGAACGGCTGCTTCGACGTCGTGCACCGCGGCCACACCACGTACCTGCGGCAGGCCCGCGACCTCGGTGACCTGCTCGTCGTCGCCCTGAACGACGACGACTCGGTGCGCCGGTTGAAGGGTCCGGAACGGCCGATCAACCCCGCCGAGGACCGCGCTGGCGTGCTCGCGGCGCTCGCCTGTGTCGACCTGGTCACGGTGTTCGCCACGGACACCCCGATCCCGCTCATCGAACGGCTGCGGCCCGAGGTCTACGTCAAGGGCGGCGACTACTCCCCCGAGATGCTGACCGAGACCGAGGTCGTCCGCGGCTACGGCGGCGAGGTCGTCATGGTCGACTACGTGCCCGAGCACTCCACGAGCGCCGTCGTCCGCCGCATCCGCGAGGCCGCCGCCCGCACCGAACCGGACCCGGCACCATGACCGCCCGCTGGTCCGGGTCCTGGGCGAAGGCCCCCGATCCAGCGGACACGAGCACGGTCGACGTCGACGTGCTCATCCCCACCGTCGGCAGGCCGGCGGAGCTCGCCACGACGCTCGCCGGCCTCGCCGCCCAGACCGAGGTCGACCTGCGCGTCGTGCTGAGCGACCAGTCGGCGGACGGAGACGCCGCCAGCGCGCCGGCGGTCGCCGCCATGCTCCGCGTCCTGGAGGCCCAGGGCCGCCCCGTCGTGCTCCTCACGCACCCGGAACGGCGTGGCCTGGCAGAGCACCGGCAGTTCCTGCTCGACCACGCCGAGGCAGCCGCGGTGCTGTTCCTCGACGACGACGTCTGGCTCGAGCCGGGGTCGATCGCGCGGATGCTCGACGCGCTGCGCACCCTGGGCTGCGGGTTCGTCGGCAGCGCGGTGCAGGGGTTGTCGTACCTGCAGGACCGCCGCCCCCACGAGACCTCGGTGTTCGAGCGGTGGGACGGTCCCGTCGTGCCCGAGGTGGTGCGCCGCGGCACCCCCGGCTTCGACCGCTGGTCGCTGCACAACGCCGCGAACCCGACGCACGTCGCCGCCGACCTCGACCTGCGCCCCGGCGAGTGGGTGCCCTACCGCGTCGCGTGGGTCGGTGCCTGCGCGCTGTACGACCGTCGTGCGCTCGAGGAGGTCGGGGGCTTCCGGTTCTGGGACACCCTGCCGCCCGAGCACGCCGGTGAGGACGTCGTCGCGCAGTGGCGGGTGATGGAACGGTTCGGCGGTGCGGGCATCATGCCCTCGGGTGCCGTGCACCTGGAGGCCCCGACCACCGTCGTCGACCGCCGGGTGGACGCACCCGACGTGGTGTTCGCGGACGGGAACGTCATACCGCGGTAGGGGGTGGTCGAGACCGCCGCGGGATGGCCAGCGCGCGCCGGCTCCGTAGCGTCGTCCTCGTCGACGAGTTCCGTCGGCGGGAGGGAGCACCCCGTGTTCGACCAGATCACCCCGCTCGTCGTCGAGCTGGCCGCGAGTCCGCTCGTCTACGTCGTCCTCTTCGCCCTGTGCCTGGTGGACGGCTTCTTCCCGCCGGTGCCGAGCGAGTCCGCCCTCGTCGCGATCGCCGCCATCGCCGCGACGTCCGGACAACCCGTCCTCGCCATGGTGCTCGTCGCCGCCGCCCTCGGAGCGATCGCCGGCGACTCGATCGCGTACTGGATCGGGCGCCGGATCGGGTTCGCCCGGCTGGCCCGGTCGAAGCGACCACGGATCGCGGCGGCCTTCGCGTTCGCGGAGCGGCAGATGCAGCGCCGCTCCGCCAGCCTCATCCTGACCGGGCGCTTCATCCCGGTCGGCCGGGTCGCGGTCAACATGACCGCCGGCGCGACCGGCCTGCCCTACCGCCGGTTCCTCGCGATCAGTGCGATCGCGGGGCTGGCGTGGTCGGCGGTGTCGATCGGCATCGCCCTGGCCGCGTCGAGCGTGCTGCACGAACCGATCGTCGCGGCCCTGGTGTCGATGGTGGTCGCCGCCGGGCTCGGGATCGCGGTCGACCGGGTGCTCGGTACCATCAGCCGCAGGCGCGAAGCCCGTGAAGCCCGCGCTGCAGCCGCAGCCACAGCCGGGGCCGCAGCCACACACGCCCACGCCCTCGCCCCCACCCCCGAACCCTGCCTCGCCCGAACCGGAGAGACCGCCCGCCCGTGACCGTCGTCCCGAAGCCCCGACCCACCTGGGTCCGGCCTGCCGTGCAGATCGGCTTCGTCGTCGTCGCGGTGTCCCTGTTCGCCGTCGCCGCACCCGTGACCGCGGTGTTCTACGGCGTCCCCGTGCCGCTCGCGATGCTCGCGACCGCCGTGCTGTCGGCGAGCATCGGGCTCGCACCGCTCGTCCCCCGCACGGCGTCGGTCGCGCACCTCGTCGCCCTCGCCGGCCTCGGCATCCTGACGGCACCCGGCACCGTCGGGCCCTGGCCGGTCTCGGTCACGAGCATCATCGGCCTGAGCGTGCTGCTCGTGGTCTTGGGCGTCCGCACCACCTGGCGGCTCACCGCGGTGGTCTGGGTCGCGGCGACGCTGCTCACCCTGCTGCTCATCGGCGTGACCCCCGACCGGTGGGGGCAGGTCGACGTCTGGGCGACGAGCTTCGTGGTGAGCGCCGGCGACACCCTCGTCGTGGCCGCCGCTGCGGTCGTGATCGGGCAGCGCCGGAGCGTGCGCGAGGAGCTCGCCGCCGCCCGCCGCGACACCGAGCTCGAGCAGGCCCGACGCCGGACGGTCGAGGAGCGCTCCCGGATCGCCCGTGAGCTCCACGACGTCGTCGCCCACAGCATGTCCGTCGTGCACATGCAGGCCGAGTCCGCCCCGTACCGCGTCTCGGACCTGCCGCCGGAGGCCCGCACCGAGTTCGCCGCGATCGCCGAGACCTCGCGCACGGCCCTGCGGGAGATGCGGCAGCTGCTCGGCACCCTGCGTGGCGACGCCGACGCCGAGCGCGCACCGCAGCCGCGGCTCGCCGACCTGCACGCGCTCGTGCAGGCCACCCGCGCGGCCGGGATCCCCGTCGAGCTCCGGCTCGACGAGGGGCTCGACCCAGACCTCGACGACGTCGACCGGCTCGCACAGCTCACCGTGTACCGGGTCGTGCAGGAAGCGCTCGGCAACGTGGTCCGGCACGCGCCCGGTGCGACCACCGTCGTGACGGTCGGGAGGCACGGGCCGGCCCTCACGGTCGAGGTCGCGAACACAGCGCCACCGGTCGGCAGCGTGCCCGGTGCGCCGCCGGACGACGGCGGCTTCGGCCTGGCGGGGATGCGCGAGCGCGTCGCCGCGCTCCGCGGCACGATCGACCACGGGCCGGACCCGGACGGCGGCTTCCGCGTCGCCGTGCGCCTGCCCACCCGGCCCGCCGCGACCACGTCGCAGCCGACGGCCGACGGGGCAAGCCGATGACGCGGGTGATGGTGGTCGACGACCAGCAGATGTTCCGTGTCGGACTGCGGGCGATCCTCCAGGCCCAGGACGACGTCGAGGTCGTCGGGGAGGCCGTGAACGGGGCCGAGGCGGTCGTGATGGCGATCCGGCTCCGGCCGGACGTGATCCTGATGGACGTCCGGATGCCGGAGCTCGACGGGATCGAGGCGACCCGGCGGATCACCGCGGCGCCCGCGGAGTCGCCCGTCCGCGTGGTGATGCTCACGACGTTCGACATCGACGACTACGTGTTCGACGCGCTCCGTGCCGGGGCGAGCGGGTTCCTGCTCAAGGACGCGAGCGCCGAGGAGCTCGTGCAGGCCGTGCGGACCGTCGCAGCCGGCGACTCCCTGCTCGCACCGAGGGTGACCCGGCACCTCGTCGAGGCCTTCGTCGCCGGTCCGCAGCCGACGGCCCCGCGGACCGAGGTGCTCGACGTGCTGACCGACCGGGAGCGTGACGTATTCCTGCTGATGGCGCGGGGCCGGTCGAACGGCGAGATCGCGGCGGAGCTGTTCATCGCCGAGCAGACCGTGAAGACCCACGTCGGCCGGGTCCTGGCGAAGCTGCAGCTGCGGGACCGGGTGCACGCCGTCGTGCTCGCCTACGAGAGCGGGCTGGTCACGCCCTCCGGGTGAGGTGCGGGCCCGAGACGTGACCCCAGACGGACGGGAGGCCCGGTGCCAGCTGGCACCGGGCCTCCGTCCGTCTGCGGGGTGGTCGCGACTCAGGCGGCGAGGTGCGCCTGCAGGAACCAGCGGTCCTTCGTCAGCGCGCGCTCGATCTCGATCGCGACGTCCTGGCTGTTGAGGTCGACCTCGTCGAGGCCGTCGACCGCGCGGCGGACCTGCAGCAGGACGGCGTCGATCTGGGCGATCACCTCGGTGATGGTGACGTCGGAGTTCTGGAAGCCCTGCGACAGCGGCGGCAGCGTGGTGTTCGCGGCGACCGTTGCGATGCGGGAGTCGACGGGCAGCCCGAGGGCGACGATGCGCTCCGCGGCGTTGTCCGCGTAGTCCTGCGCGTGCTCGACGATCTCGTCGAGGAGCTCGTGCACGCCGACGAAGTTGCGGCCACGGACGTGCCAGTGCGCCTGCTTGCCGTTGACGACGAGCGCCTCGAGGTCGATGACGACGGGGGCGAGGAACTGGGCGACCCCGGCTGCGAGCTCCGGCGTGGTCGAGAACGGGGACGTGGTGCTGGTGGTGGTGGTGCTCTGCGTGGTCATGGCGTTTCCTCCTCCTTCGTGGCTCCTCCGCGTCCTGGCCCGGTCCGGACCGGCGCGGTGCTGCCGTTGGTCACAACCATGCCCGCTGCTCGTGTATGCCACAAGGAAGAGCAGGCTCCCCTTACCCGCCGTACTCGACCTGGACCTGCTGGCCGGCGTCGGTGAGTTCGAGCTGCACCATCGACCGCGCGCGCTCGATCCAGGGGCTGTCGGCACACCCGATCCAGACCGAGGTGCGGGGTTCGCAGTCCGTCACACACCACTCGGCGGCCCACCCGGTCAGGGCGTGCGCCAGGGCCTCACCGTGGTCGGCGAAGACGAGCGGTGCGACGGCCGAGCTGCGGGCGCTCCGGACCAGCCAGGTCACGGTGACGCGTGGCGGTGCGGGGAGGACGCGGATCTGCTCGTCGAGGGCGATCTCGACGAAGACCTGCCCGTAGGCGTTCTCCGGGAGGTCCTCGAGCTGGCGGTGGATCTCGACGAGGTCCTCGGCACCGCCCGCGATGAGGATGCGTTCGCTGGGCTGTCGCCGGGTCCGTGCCATGTGCCCACGGTAAGGGAAGCCTTACCTCATCACAAGGGGGAACGACCGGTTCCGGCGATGTCCACAGCGGGCACGCCGAGTTCGTGCGACAGGAAGCGCCACATCCACGACAGGGCGACCGTGTTCGTCAGACCCGGGACGCCCTGGGCGATCTGGGTGGCCACGCCGTCGCTGTACGCGGCGAGCTGCAGCGCGACGGTGTCGGGCTCGACCGCGTGGCGGAACACCCCGCTGTGCACCCCGCGCCGGATGACCCGCACCAGGCAGGCCTCCCACACGCGGATCCGTTCCGCGTACTCGGCCGCGACCTCCGGCCGCCGCACCACGGCCGTCCAGTAGTCCGACCAGATCCGCCAGTGCTGCCGGACCTGCTCGGTGTCGCCGAACAGCGGGGCCACGAGCATCCGGAGCCCCGCCAGCACGTCCGGCTCGGCATCGACGGCAGCCACGATCGCGCCGTAGAACCGCTCCGTCTCGAGCACCACGACCTCGTTGAGGATCTCCGCGACGCTGCCGAAGTGGTACGTCACGGTGCCGACGGAGACGCCGGCCTCGGCCGCGATGTCCCGCAGTCCGGTGGCGCCGACGCCGTTCCGGACGATCACCGCGCGGGCCGCCTCGACGATCATCGCGCGTCGGACCTCCGGCCGCTGCCGGACCCGAGCCGCCGCGGTCACGCCGAGGTCCTCGGCACGTCGTCGACGAAGGTCCGCTCGGTGACGAGCACCTCGGGTTCGTCGGGTCCGCCGTCGCGGGCCCAGGCACGCACGGTGTTGACGACGTGGAAGGCCTCGGCGTCGGCGGTGATGTCGGACGCGGTCTCCAGACGAGCGGCCCACTCCGGCTTGGTCAGACCGATCGACCATCGGGACGTGGCCCGCGCGCTCGTCGGGTCGTCGGAACGGATCCGGTACGTCTCGCGGGCGTCCTCGGTGAACACCAGGCCGTCCGGGTAGACCCGCCCGCCGCCGTACCCGGGGTCGACGTCGAGCGTCCACTCCCCCGTCTCGACGTCGTGCGTCACGGTGCGCTGCGGCAGCGGCTCGGCCGGGGCGACGCGCTCGATCACGAGGGGCTCGGACCGCTCGGGCTCGCCGAAGGCCACCCCGTCGTCGGTCGACCGGGTCCAGGTGGGCAGGGTCACGCTCGACCCCGCCGGGTCGATCGTCACCGTGGCCTCGGTGCCGTGCGGCCACACCCACGGCCAGTACGACGACGAGACCGCGATGCGCAGGCGGTGTCCGGCCTCGAACCGGTGGCCCGTCGACACGAGACGCACGGGCAGCTCGGCCGGTGTGCCCGGGACCAGCGGCTCGTCGCGGTCCATGCCGTCGCGCTTCGCCGCGTTGAGCACCCCGCGGGTCACGAGCGTCGACGCCCCGTCCGGCGCGACGTCGCACAGGCGGACGGTCAGCGTGGCGCGGGGCTGGTCGCTCGTGACCGACAACCGGACGAGCACGTTGCCGAGCAGGTCGAACGCCTTGCCGACGGGCAGGTCGAACGTGACCGACCGGCCGTCCTCGGCGCGCTGGTCCGGCGGCAGGTCGGTCGCGTTGCCGAACGGGAAGAACCTGCCGGCGTCCACGCCGGTGTGCTGCGGCGACCGCACGACGACCGGCCCGAGGTCGCCGCCGCGCAGTGCGGCGAGTGGCAGCACGCGCTCGTGGGTCGCGGCGGACGGCCACGCCTCGGCACCGACCCAGCGGCCACGGCGGCCGGCGTAGTACGGCGCGGGGGCTTCGCCCTCGTTGATCCAGGCGCGCAGTGCGGGGTCGTCCTCGACGCCCGTGTCGACCCCGCGCAGCCAGCGGTCCCACCACCGCAGGGTCTCCTGCAGGAACCCGATCGACGGTCCCGGCGCGAGCCCCCGGTCCGGGTACTGGTGCGACCACGGCCCGACGATGCCCTTCACCGGGGCGTCGACGTTGGCCACGAGGCGGAGCACGGCGTCACGGTAGGGGTCCGCCCAGCCGCCGACCGCGAGCACCGCCGCGCGGATGCCGTCGTAGTCCTCGGCGGCACTGCCGTGCCGCCAGTAGTCGTCGCGCTCCTGGTGTGCCAACCAGACCGGCGTCATCGGGCGGTTCGCCTCGAGGCGCTCCCGCCACCGGTCGACCCAGTCCGCACCGACGACCTCGGGCCGGGGCGGGCGGGAGTTGAAGGCGAACATCGTCGCGCCCCACGCGGCCATGTCGATGCCGAGCACCGCGCCGCCGACGTAGTGCACGTCGTTGTCGTACCGGTCGTCCGTCGAGCAGACCGTCACGATCGCCTTGAGCGCAGCGGGTGCCCGGGCCGCGAGCTGCAGTGCGTTGAAGCCGCCCCAGGAGATGCCGAACATGCCGACGGCGCCCGTCGACCAGGGCTGCTCGGCGAGCCAGGCGATCACGGCCTCACCGTCGCGGAGCTCCTGCTCGCTGTACTCGTCGTCGAAGAACCCGTCGGACGAACCGGTGCCGCGGATGTCGACCCGCACCGAGGCGTACCCGTGCTGGGCGTACCAGGGGTGCCGCTCCGAGTCACGCGGCGCCGTCCAGTCGTCGAGCCGGTACGGCAGGTACTCGAGCAGCACCGGCGTCGGACCGATCGGCTCACCCGGCTGCGTCGGCGACTGCGACGGCGCCCAGATCCGGGCGTGCAGCCGGACGCCGTCGGGCATCGGGATCCACTCGTCGCGGACGGTCACGCCCGCCGGCACCGAACCGGGGTCACCGATTGCGGTGAAGGTTGCGGCGGCGGTGCCGTGGTCGGTGCCGTCGTCGGTCGTCATGCGTCCTCCCAGTTGCGGGTGCGGTGTCCGTCGCCGTGGTCCGTCCAGCCGTCGGTGTGCCGCCAGCGCGGCACCCCGTCGCCGACGTCGGGCAGGGTCGTGCTGCCGGGTTCGAGCGTCGCGGCGAGCAGCGTCGAGGTGTACGGGTGGTTCGGGCCGGTGAACACGCGCTCGGTCGGCCCGATCTCGACGATCCGGCCGCCGGTCATCACCGCCACCCGGTCGGCCACGCCCCGCACCACGGCGAGGTCGTGGCTGATGAACAGGCAGGCGAGCCCCCGCTCGCGCTGCAGGTCGGCCAGCAGCGCGAGGATCCCGGCCTGCACCTGCACGTCGAGCGCCGTGGTGATCTCGTCCGCGATGACGAGCGATGGTTTGGCCGCCAGCGCCCGTGCGATCCCGACGCGCTGCCGCTGCCCACCGGACAGCTGCGCGGGCAGTCGGTCGGCGAACTCCGGGCCGAGCCCGACCTGCGTCAGGAGGGCCGCGACGCGTTCTCGGGAGGACGAGCCGCTGAACAGCCGGAGCGGCCGTGCGATCGCGGCTCCGACGGTGCGCCGCGGGTTGAGCGAGGTGTCCGCGTTCTGGAACACGAGCTGCACGGCGCGGCGCAGGTCCGCCGACCGCGCGGCGATCGGCTCGCGCAGGTCGCCGCGGGTCGCGCCGTCGTCGTAGGTGAACGTCCCCGACTCGGCCGGCACCAGGCCGGCCAGCGCCGTGGCGAGCGTCGACTTGCCGCTGCCGGACTCGCCGACGACGGCGAGCGTCTCGTGCGCGGCGATCGTGAACGAGACGCCGTCGACGGCGGCCGGCAGGCCGCGGCCGTACCGGATCACCAGGTCGTCCGCGGTCACCACGGGGCGGGCTGCGCGCTCGGGAGGCACGGTGCGGGTGGCCGTGGAGGCGACCGTCCCGGGGACGGTCGGGTCCAGGACGACGTGATCCGCGCCTCCGATCCGTCGCCCGTCCGGCACCGCGGCCAGCAGGGCACGCGTGTACTCGTGCTGCGGAGCGGCGAAGAGCGCCGCCGTGGCGGCATGCTCGACGACCTCGCCGTCGCGCATCACGGCGATCTCGTCCGCCATGGCGGACACCACCCCGAGGTCGTGGCTGACGAGCAGGACGGCCATGCCGAGCTGTCGGCCGAGGTCGGCGACGAGGTCGAGGACCGCGGCCTGCGTGACGACGTCGAGGGCGGTGGTCGGTTCGTCGAGGACGAGCACCCGCGGCCGGGCGGCGACGGCCATCGCGATGGCGATGCGCTGCTGCTGTCCGCCGGACAGCTGGTGCGGGTACCGGCGGACGATCGCGTCGGGGTCCGGCAGCCGGACCAACCGGACCAGCTCGGCGACGCGTTCGGGGCCGTCGGGCTCGCCGTGGGCGCGGAGGGCCTCGCGGATCTGCTCGCCCACGCGCATCGACGGGGTCAGGGCCTGCCCGGCGTTCTGGGCGACGACCGAGGCGGTACCGCCACGGAGTTCCCGACGGCCGGCCGGTGACAGCGCGAAGACGTCGGCGCCGTCGACCCGGACCGTGCCGTTGTCGATCGACGATCCGGCGCGGAGGTGCGCGAGCAGGGTCCGCGCGACGGTGGACTTGCCGCTGCCGGACTCGCCGACCAGGCCGAGCGTGCGACCGGCCTCGATCGCGAACGAGACACCCCGGACGACAGGGACGCGCCGTTTGCCGGCGGCGTACGAGATGGACAGGTCGTCGACGCGCACGATCGCGTCGGGCGTGGTCGTCGTCGCTGCGGACGTGGTGGCGGTGTCGGTGCGGGTCATGCGCTGACTCCCTGCTTGGCACGGTCGACGCCGAGCGACTTGCTCAGGCCGTCGGCCGCGAGGTTCAGTCCGATCACCAGCGTGGCGAGCGCCACGATCGGGGCGAGCGTGCCGAGCGGCACCACGGTGAGCGCGGTGCGGTTCTCCTGCACCATGAGGCCCCAGTCCGGCGTCGGCGGGTTCGCGCCGAAGCCCAGGAAGGACAGCGACGCGACGAGCAGGACGATCCACGAGGCCCGCATCGCGTACTCGACGAGCACGACGTCGAGCACGTTCGGCAGGATCTCGCGGAACACGATCGACAGCGGCCGCTCGCCCCGGGCGCGGGCGGCGGTGACGTAGTCCTGGGTGATCACGGTGCGGGCGGCACCCCGGACGACCCGGGTCACCGCGGGCGCGTAGACGACCGTGACGGCGAGGACGATGACCCAGAGGCCGGCGTCGAAGACCGTCACGACGACCAGGAGCGCCAGGATCGAGGGCACGCTGAGCAGGGCGTCGACGACGCGCATGACGACCTCGTCGAACCAGTTGTCGGCGTAGGCCGTGACGCAGCCGAGCACGGTGCCGACCGCGACCGCGATCGTGGTCGCGAGGAACGTCACGGACAGGGCGTACCGGCCGCCGTTCAGCGTGCGGGAGAGCACGTCACGCCCGTACTGGTCGGTGCCGAGCCAGTGCGTCCACGTCGGACCGGCGAGCACGTCACCGGCGTTCGTGGCCACCGGGTCGTGCCCGGCGATGACGGGCGCGAGCAGGGCGAGGACGACGTGCACGGCGATGAGGCCGAGGCCGATGCTCAGTGCCGTCGATCCGCGGAGCGGTGCGAGGGCTCCGGCGAGCACGGCGCGTCCCCGGCGGCTGGGTGCGGTGGCGGTCATGCTGCGGCCTTCCTGGTGCTGCGCGTGCTGCGGATGCGCGTGCGGGGTCGTCGCTGACGGGTCCGGAGCTTCGGGTCGAGTGCGAGCGCGACGAGGTCGGCGGCGAGGTTGCACACGACGTAGATCAGTGCGCTCAGCAGCGCGATCGCCTCGATCGTGGGCAGGTCGCGGTTGAACACCGACTCGAGCATGAGCTTGCCCATGCCCGGGTAGTTGAAGACGTTCTCGACCACCACGACGCCGCCGAGCAGCCACGCGACGTTGAGCGCGACGACGTTGAGCGTCGGCAGCAGGGCGCTCGGCACCGCGTGCTTCCAGACCACCCGGCGCATCGTCAGGCCCTTGAGCTCGGCCGTCGTGACGAACTCCGACGCCATCACGTCGATCGTCGAGGAGCGGGCCGTCCGCACGATGTAGGCGGCCATCGCGAGGGTCAGCACGATGATCGGCAGCCAGATGGTGGGCAGCAGCTCGGCGACGGTGGCGTCGCTCCCCCGCAGCACGACGGCGGGGAAGACCGGCAGGCCGATGGCGAACAGCAGGACCAGGACGGTGGCGACCATGAACTCCGGCACGCTCATCACGACGAGGCTGACGATCGAGATGACCTTGTCGGTCGGGTGGCCGCGGCGGACACCGGCGACCACGCCGAGCGTCAGGGACACGGTGACGCCGACGAGCATCGCGGGCACGGCGATGAGCATGCTGTTCCGGAAGGCCGTGAACAGCGTCGGGGCGACCGGTTCGCCGCTGACGAGCGAGGTGCCGAAGTCACCGTGCACCGCTCCGCCGAGCCACTGCAGGTAGCGGAGCCAGACGTTCTGGTCGAGACCGAGGGTCTCGCGCAGCTGCTTGACGGCGTCGGGGGTGGCGTTCTGCCCGAGCAGCTGCTGGGCGACGTCGCCGGGGAGCGCCTGCACCGCGAGGAACACGAAGAGCGAGACGAGCACCACCGTGAGCACGGCGATGCCGACCCGGCGGAGGACGGGGACGAGGACGTCCGACGGTGTGTTCGTGGTCGTCATCGGCGCAGTCCGATCCGCAGGTAGTCGAACTCGAAGCCGTACTCCGAGTAGTTCACGACGTCGCGGGACAGTCCCACGAGCCGGTCGCCGAACATGGGCGTCATGTCTGCGCCGTCCTCGACGACGAGCCGCTGCGCGTCCTGGTACAGGGTCAGGCGCTTGGCGTCGTCCATCTCGGCACGGGCGTCGTCGAGCAGCCCGTCGAAGGTCTCGTTCGACCACGCGCTCTCGTTGTACGACGACCCGGAGCGGAAGATCTGGTTGAGCAGCTGGTCGATCGGCCGTCCGGTGAACCAGTAGCTCACCATGAGCGGCTTCTGCATCCAGATCTGCGTGTAGTACGAGTCGGAGCTCGCGTTGCGGACGGTCAGCCGGATGCCCGCGTCGGCGACGGCGTCCCGGTAGGCCACGGCCATCGGGGTGAACACCGACTCGTAGGACGACGTGTAGATCGCGGCGCGGCAGTCCTCGCGCCCGGCCTGCTTGAGCAGCGCCCGGGCCTTGTCCGGGTCGTACTCGCGGTGGTCGTCCACGAAGGCGGCGAGCTGCGGCGGCACGGGGTTGTCCCACCCGGCCGACCCGGTGCCCTGCAGCGCGGTGTCGACGATCTTCCGTGGGTCGTAGGCGAGCTTCATCGCCTGACGGACCCGTGGGTCGCTGAACTCGTCGCTCGTGGCGAGCATCGGGATCGTGTACCACTGGGCGTTCTTCGAGCGGGCGACGGTGGCGCGGTCGGAGGCCGACACCACCCGGGCCGTCGCGAAGTCGAGGTTCGTCTGCGAGATGAGGTCGATCTGCCCGGCGAGCAGGGCGTTCACCCGCGCGGTGGTGTCCTGGATCGAGTAGAAGTCGATGCCGTCGAGCGCGGGGCGTCCGGCGAAGTGGTCGGGGAAGGCCTCGACGCTCCCGGTGCCCGCCGGGGTGAACGACGACAGCCGGAACGGCCCCGTCCCGATCCCGGTGCGGCCGATGTCCGCGATGGCGTCCGCCGGCACGATGTAGCACTGGTACGCGGTGAGCAGCGACGGGAACTCGGCGTTCGGCTTCGTCAGCGAGAAGCGGAGCGTGTACGGGTCGACCGCCCGCATCGAGCTCGCGTCCATGACCTCGCCGAGCACCCCGGCCTGCGGGCTGCCGGTCTTCTCGTCGAGGATGTGCCGGATGCTCGCGATGGCGTCGTCGGCGGTGAACCGGGAGCCGTCGTGGAAGACCACACCTCGACGGAGCGAGAAGGTCCACTCGGTGCCGTCGGCGTTCGCGGACCAGTCCTCGGCCAGGTCCGGCACCGGGGTGCCCTGCTGGTCGAGCTTGACGAGCCGGTTGTAGAGCGCGCCGAGGTACTCGTAGGCCGACAGTGAGCTGGCGGAGTCGAGGGTCTCGGCGGCCGACGCCGCGGGTCGGGCGATGCGGAGGCGTCCGCCACGACGGGCGACGCCGGTGGCCGCGGCCTCGGGGATGGTGGGGGTGCCTGCGGAGGATCCGGAGCTGCACCCGGCCAGCGTGAGCAGGCCGAGACCGGCGAGACCGGCGGCACCGGTGATGAGCGCGCGACGGCTCGGACCGTGCGTGTTCCGGGGTTCGGGGACGATGGGCTGCATTCGGGGTGACCCCTCCTGTAATCGTTCCGGTGAACGATAGAGGTCCGGAGCCGATCCCCCAAGCCCGACCCCCGCGCCCGGATCGGCACCGAGAGCGACGGAATCCCCGACCCCGTGCCGATCCGTCGCCGCGCACGAGGGTTCCGTCCCCGGGTGGAACGTTTACCAACCCGTTACACGACACCACCCGGTACACGGCATGATCGGGAACGCACCGACGTCCACGAGGAGGACCATGGCCACGTTCACCCGCGGGTTCGGCGGCCGCCGCGACGACCGCGACGACACCCGCATCCCGCCCGGCCAGACCCTGGTCCGCGACTGGCCCGTGCTGTCCGCCGGGGCGACGCCGGACATCGAGCCGACGGACTGGGCCTTCTCGATCCGCACCGAGTCCGGCCTGCACCAGTGGACCTGGGACGAGGTGCACGCGCTCGGCGTCGAGGACGTCACGGTCGACATCCACTGCGTGACGCACTGGACCAAGCTCGACATGCCGTGGCGGGGCGTCCCGCTCGACCGCCTGTTCGAGGACGTCGAGACCTCGCTCGACTACTGCATGGTGCACAGCTACGGCGGGTACACGACGAACGTCCCGCTCGACGAGCTGCTCGACGGCAAGTCCTGGATAGCCTTCGAAGCGGACGGTGAGCCCCTCACGCCCGAGCACGGCGGACCGGCCCGCCTCCTGGTCCCCCACCTCTACTTCTGGAAGAGCGCCAAGTGGGTGCGCGGCATCGTCATGCAGTCCGACGACGAGCCCGGCTTCTGGGAGAACGCGGGCTACAGCCTGCACGGCGACCCGTGGAAGGAAGAGCGGTACTGGTGACGCTCCCCGACACCGGCCTGGAGGCACGGATCACCCCCGTCGTTCGTCCCGCTCCGCGCCGGCGGCCGGCCTGGCACCCCGCGACCGTCGCCTCCGTCGGCCGCGAGACGACGAACGCGCGCCGGATCGTCCTCGACGTCCCGACCTGGCCGGGCAACGACCCCGGGCAGCACCTGGACCTGCGGCTGACCGCCGAGGACGGCTACCAAGCGCAGCGCTCGTACTCCATCGCGTCGGCCGGCGACGCGACCGACGTCGTGCTCGCCGTCGACCGGGTGGACGGCGGCGAGGTCTCCCCGTTCCTCGTCGACGCCGTCGAGGTCGGTGACGCGCTCGAGGTCCACGGGCCCCTCGGCGGCTGGTTCGTCTGGCGGCCGGGCGAGTCCGACCGCCCCGTGCAGCTCATCGCCGGCGGTTCCGGCATCGTGCCGCTCGTCGCGATGGTGACCGCCCACGCCGAGGCGGACGACCCGGCGCCCTTCCGGCTCCTCGCGGCCGTCCGCACGCCGGACGACGTGTTCTTCCGTGCGGAACTCGACCAGGCGCTCGCGAGCCGGGCACCGCTCGAGGTGACCCACGTGTACAGCCGCACCGCGCCTCCAGGGTCCACCGTGCCCGCAGGACGGCTGACGCGGGACGCGCTCGCTGCCGCGGTGTTCCCGCCGGACGCGGGCGCCCTGGTCTACGTGTGCGGGTCGACGCCGTTCGTCGAGCAGGTGCTGCGCTGGCTCACCGAGCTCGGACACGACACGAGTGACGTGCGCGCCGAACGGTTCGGGGGCAACTGATGGTCGTCGTGGACGGCAACGCGCTGGCGGGGACGCTGGCCGACAGTCTGGGACCCGAGCCGACCGTGGTCGCCCTGCGCTGCGCCGGGTGCGGTTCGCTCGGGGTGCTCGGGCAGACCACCGTCTACCGCACCGCGATGGGGTCGGTGGCGCGCTGCCGCGGGTGCGACACGGTGCTCGTCACGGTCGTCGAGTCCGGAGCCCTGCGCTGGGTCGGGCTGCCGGGAGCACGCGCGATGGCGACCTCGATACCGGACGGAATCAATTAGCACAAGGCTCGATCGGCGGGTCGTTCGACATTCTTGCGGGTTCCCGCATCGTCGAATCCGAGGCCCACCCGAACCGGGGACGGCTCCGGATACATCCTCGGAACTGCGCCGGGCCACCCACCCGGCGCTTACCAGTGGGGGCACGGTCGCCCTCGCGCCGGTGGGCGCGGGAACCCGAACCCTGCGCCCGCCGGGTCCCCGAACGACGAAACCCCCGTCGCTCTGGTGAGCGATCGGGGGTTCCGGTGGTGCTTCGTTCGTGTGTGCTCGGTCGTGATCGACCCGAGCGGATGACGAGATTCGAACTCGCGACCCTCACCTTGGCAAGGTGATGCGCTACCACTGCGCCACATCCGCATTCCACACGCCGTGCTGGCCGTGCGGACATGACTCTACCTGATCACGGACGTCCGGACCGGTTCCGCGCTGGTTCCGGGCGTGTCCGGCGCGGCGCGGGCCGTCCGCCAGGCGGACGGAGTTCGATCAGTCCATGAGCTACGTGCACGACAATCCCGGCGGGACCGAGGCCCACGGCGTCGACCTGGTCGACGGCGACGCCCCCGCGATCCGGATCCTGGTGCACGGCGACCTGCCGACCACCATCGAGCACGAGGGCCGCACCTGGCTCGCGACGGGCGACGCACACGACGCGGGCGACGACGACACCCCGCCGATCGCGATCTACCGCCCGGTCTGAACCGGCCCCGGGGCGACCCGGTCAGTGTCCGCGGACGTCACCCGTCAGGATCGCGTGCTCGACGCCCGCCGACAGCTCGTCGTGCAGGGCGTCCGCGAAGAACTCCCCCGCACCCAGGCTGATGAGGTGCGCGACCGCGGCCTCCGCGGCCGGGAACCCGGGCTCCCACTCGTCGTGCAGGAACGCGCGGACGTGTCCGGACTCGTGCACGACGACCACGCCGATGTGCTCGTGCCGGGTGCCGTCCTCGAGCACGGCGTCGAAGACGATGGGCTCGGTGTCCTCGCCGAGTTCCTCGAGCAGGACGGTGCCGGTGCCCGGCCACTCCGTCCGGTACGGCGGCAGGTCGGGTGCGTGCAGGTGCCCGGCGAGCTCGTCCGACGCCGACTCGATGTGTCCGGTGGACAGGTACTCGTCGACGACGTCGTGGATGCGGGCGTGCAGGTCCGGCTCGTACTGCCACCAGCGCTGGTGCACGGTGCGGAGCCACTCCTGGGTCGCCGCGTCGGCCGAGGCCGAGATCCCCACGAGCTGCGGGGCGGTCCCCGGCGAGCCGACGACCTCGAGCTGTTCGTCGTGCGTCTCGACCGTGATCGACCCGGTCGTCTCGTCCGGGTGCACGCCGTGGACGTCCTCGGGCGCCGCGGCCCAGATGCTGGCGGGGAGCTTCGGCGGCAGGTCGAACGGCACCGCGATCGCGGGCTGCGTCATCGCGTGGTCGATCGCGTCGCCGAGGTGCAC
Organism: Curtobacterium flaccumfaciens; assembly: GCF_018598405.1. NCBI lineage: Bacteria > Bacillati > Actinomycetota > Actinomycetes > Micrococcales > Microbacteriaceae > Curtobacterium > Curtobacterium flaccumfaciens. Next base: position 69,155 of record NZ_JAHEWS010000010.1, read on the forward strand.
CTCGTCCGAGCGCGACCCCATCACGATGCCACCGGCCGGCGGCACGAGGGACAGGCGTTCCAGGTCGTCGGGTGCAGCGTTCATCGAGGTGACGACCGCGGTGTCGGCCCACTGCACGAAGCCACCGGCTGACCGGTCGTCCTCGCCGAACGGCACGTCCCACACCGTCGGGTCGGCGAGGACCCACGATGCGGTGCGCCCGGCCGGTCCGTGGCGGACGGCATCGACGAGCGCCGGCACCAGGCCGGGCAGCCCCCGGTACGCCGGACGGACCGTGAGCCGGTCGACCGCGAGCAGGTCGGGCTTGCCGAGCATCTCGGCGGCGTGGGACTGCAACGAGAAGAACGTCTCCCCCGTCGCGTCCTGCGCGGCGACGGCGGACGCGAAGGACCCGGCGACGTCGGACACCTGGTACCCGAGCACCAGGGCCTCGAGCGACTCGGGCGCACGGCTCGTGAACGCCGTGACCTCGGCCACGGAGACCGCTTCGGTCTCGTCGTCGGTGATGGGGACGCGCACGTCGATCACCCACCGGTCGACGTCCTGCCCGGGGTAGGCGTCCCCGTCCTCGTCCGAGATGGTGATGTGGACGAGGCGCAGGGAACCGTCCCAGGCGTCGTGGACGTGCTGGGCGATGGCGGCATCGGAGTCGTCGGTCACGGACGCAACGGTACCGGTGCGCGCACCGGGACACCGCGCCACCGGGAGGCGCAGTACCCCCGGACGTGCTGGACTGTCCCTGACGGGGTTCCCCACGCCGGGCGGCGTGTCGCCCAGCTCATCGAGAGGACGTTGACGTGGACACGGACGCAGGGCGCGTTGCGGTGGTCGGCGGCGTGGTCGCGGCGATCGCGTTCGGCACGTCCCTGGCGCTCTACGGCTTCGGCCCGTTCGGGAACCTCCTGCTGGCGGCGTTCGCTGGCGCCCTCCTGGCGCTCATCGCCTTCATCGCCGCGCTCGTCGCCGGGGTGCTCACCCTCGCCGGTCTGCGGTGGGGACGACGGCCCGCCCGGTGGTGGGCCTCCCTGCTCGGAGCCGCGGGAGCCGGGGCGGTGACGGCGGTGCTCGCCGACGCAGCAGCCCTGGTCGACCCGTGGCTGATCAGCCTCATCGCGACGCTGGTGATCGGCGTGCCGAACTGGTTCGTCGTGGCCCGCCGTGCACGCCGTCAGCCGTCCGGAGCCAGCCCGTCAGGACGCTGAGGAACTGAGCACGAACAGCGCGCCGGTGCGCCTTCCGGCGGACGATCGCCGCTCAGATCAGGGCGCGGGCGGCGAGCACGACGGCCGCTCCCCCGACGGTCAGTGCCGCGAGCACCGACAGCACCACCGCGACGGTGTCCCGACGGGCCGGGGCACTCGAGCGGACGGCACCGGCGACGAGCTGCTGAGCCGCCGCCAGGGACGCTGCGCTCCCGAGCGGCCGGTCGTCCTGGTCGAACGCCAGGAACCGCTCACGGACGTGCAGCACGAGCCCGACGCAGGACCCGTGGTCGCGCGCCACCCACGACTTCGGCCCCTGCTGCTCCCAGCGGACGGCGAGCATCAGGGGCCCGTGACCGGGACGCCGACCACCCGGACCGTCCTGAACCGGCTGACGTCACCTTCGTCACGCATGTCCGCCCGACCTTCCTGCAGGTCTCGACTGGTGCTGTGGTGCTGGCTGGTGCTGGCGGCCCGTGACCGCCCGTGCAGTGCGTCCTCGGCACAGGACTACACCCGAAGGTGAGCACTTGTCCATGTCCGATGCATGCGCATGAGGACGGTAGCGTGACCCGCCGGACGCCGAACCATCGGCGCTCGCGATCGCAGACCAGACGGAGGACCACGGTGCCAGCACTCGGAGACGGCCCCGCCGACGGTGTGTGGTGCACCCTCGGCGAATGCCGCACCACCGCGCAGATTGCGCAGAACGGGTTCGCCTGGCTCGGCCTCGACGCCCAGCACGGCGCCTTCGGCGACGCCACGCTCCTGGCGACGATGCCGGCCCTCGCCGCGGTCGCACCGCAGGTCCCCGTCGCCATCCGGGTCGCCGAGGGCTCGGACGCCGCGATCGGCAGGGCGCTCGACCTCGGCGCCGACATCGTGATCGTCCCGATGATCGAGACCGTCGAGCAGGCCGAGCACGCCGTCCGCGCCGCGCACTACCCACCGCGGGGTCGACGGAGCTGGGGGCCGATGGCGGGACTCTGGGGCGGCGCGGCACCGTCCGCCGCCGCTGCCGACCCCGAGGTGTGGGTGATGCTCGAGACACTCGAGGGGCTCCGTGCCGCCGAGCAGATCCTGGCGGTCCCGGGCGTCTCGGCGGTGTTCGTCGGTCCCTTCGACCTGTCGATCGGGCTCGGCATGGAACTGCCCGAGCTGCTCGAGGCCGACCGCGCCACGGACCCCCTCCCCGCGATCGTCGCCGCAGCCCGCCGCGCCGGCAAACACACCGGTGCCTTCGCCGGCGACCTGGCCCGCGCCGAACGGCTCCGCGCACTCGGGTTCGACCGCGTCGCCGTCGTCACCGACGGGACCCTGCTCGCCCACGGTGCGGCCGCGGTGCTCGGTGCCGCAGCCACGGGTCGCACCTCGTACTGACCGGTCGTCAGCGGCGAAGTACTGACGGGCCGTCAGCGGCGATCGCACCGGCGAGCGGTCGACGTCCGCGTCCTCGACGCCGCTGAGAGGGCGTGCCCGCGCCCCGGTCCAGACTCGGTCGGGAACCCCAGCCGACCGCGACCGCAGAGAGGACGAGACACATGACCGACGTCTCCAGCCAACCGCCCGCCGAGGGCGACGACCGCCGCATCCTGACGAACCGCCAGGGCCACCCCGTCTACGACAACCAGAACCAGCGCACCGTCGGGGCGCGTGGCCCGGCGACGCTCGAGAACTACCAGTTCCTCGAGAAGATCAGCCACTTCGACCGCGAGCGCATCCCGGAACGGGTCGTGCACGCCCGCGGTGCCGTCGCCTTCGGGTACTTCGAGGCCACCGGCACGTGGGGTGACGAGCCCATCGCGCAGTACACCCGCGCGAAGCTGTTCCAGGAGCCTGGCAAGCGCACCGACCTGGCGATCCGGTTCTCCACCGTGATCGGCGGCCGTGATTCCTCGGAGGCTGCCCGCGACCCGCGCGGCTTCGCCGTGAAGTTCTACACCGAGGACGGCAACTGGGACCTCGTCGGCAACAACCTCGGCGTCTTCTTCATCCGCGACGCCATCAAGTTCCCCGACGTCATCCACTCCCTCAAGCCCGACCCCGTGACCTTCCGACAGGAACCGGCGCGCATCTTCGACTTCATGTCGCAGACCCCCGAGTCGATGCACATGCTGATGAACCTCTTCAGCCCTCGCGGGATCCCGGCGAACTACCGGACACAGCAGGGCTTCGGCGTGAACACCTACAAGTGGGTGAACGCCGACGGGGACACCAAGCTCGTCAAGTACCACTGGATCCCGTCGGTGGGCGTGTCCTCGATGACGGAGGCCGACGCCGCCGCGGTGCAGGCCGGTGACCTCGGGCACGCGTCGAAGGACCTGTACGAGGCGATCGAGCGCGGCGAGTACCCCGAGTGGGAGCTCCGCGTGCAGCTCATGGACGACCACGACCACCCGGAGCTCGACTTCGACCCGCTCGACGACACGAAGGTCTGGCCGGAGAACGAGTTCCCGCCGAAGCCCGTCGGCAAGATGGTCCTGAACCGCAACGTCACGAACCACTTCGCCGAGAACGAGCAGCTCTCGTTCGGCACCGGCGTGCTCGTCGACGGACTGGACTTCTCCGACGACAAGATGCTCGTCGGCCGCACGTTCTCGTACTCGGACACGCAGCGGTACCGCGTCGGGCCGAACTACCTGCAGCTGCCGGTGAACGCCCCGAAGAACGGCAACGTCGCGACGAACCAGCGCGACGGGCAGATGGCGTACCACCAGGACCACGGCGGCGAGAACCCGCACGTCAACTACGAGCCGTCGATCACCGGCGGCCTGCGCGAGGCGGAGTACCCCACCCACGACGACCAGGGGCCGGAGATCGTCGGACGCCTCACCCGCAAGCGCATCCCCCGGACGAACGACTACACGCAAGCGGGTCAGCGGTACCTGCTGCTGGAGGACTGGGAGCGCGACGACCTGGTCGCGAACTTCGTCGACCTCATCTCGCAGGCCGCCCGCCCCGTGCAGGAGCGCATGCTCTGGCACTTCTACATGGTCGAGGACGACCTGGGTCGTCGCGTCGGCGAGGGCCTCGGCATCACCCTCGACGAGGTCAAGGACCTGCCTCCGCTGCAGTCCCAGACACTCAGTGACGACGAACTCGCCCGCCTGGCGAACCTCGGGAACAACGGTCCCCGCGACGTCGAGGGGCTGATGATGACGCACTGTGTCCCCGACGAGCGCGCCGTGCGCGTCTGAGACGCGACCCCGTGACGGACGGGAGGCCCGGTGCCAGCTGGCACCGGGCCTCCCGTCCGTCTCCTCCGCACACCCGAGCGCCGGGCACGACGCGTGGATCAGGCCGGCTCGGGCGCGTCGAGGTCGCGCACGTCGAGCACGAAGCGGTAGCGCACGTCTCCGCGCGCGAGGCGCGCGAGTGCCGTGTCGGCCTGGGTTGCGGGCAGGACCTCGACGTCGGCGACGATGCCGTGCTCGCCGCAGAAGTCGAGCAGGTCCTGCGTCCAGCGGTGGCCGCCGCTGCCTGCCGACGCGAGGCGCTTGCGCCCGATCGGGGACCGGTGCCGTTCGACGCCGCCGACCTGCCCGGGTACGCGGCACGGCTGTACGACGGCGACCTGGCCGATCCGGCGCTCGTCCGCCTGCTCATGTGGAAGCGTCTCGAGCAGGACGGAGCGGGGTACCTGTACCCGGGGTTCGAAGAGCACGACGAGCAGCACCTCCGCGACATAGCAGCGGAGCAGGGCGCAGGACGGGTGCGCGACGACCTCGAGCCCGCGGACGTCTGGGCGCTGCTCGTCGCCAGCGCGGCGACCTGGGCCCAGGGGTCCATCACCGTGGTCGCGACGGCGGAGGACTCCCCCGTCGAGCACGACCGTCGGCGGCACGCGCTCGTGCGGTACGTCGAGGGCGCGCTGCGGCCACCCGGCTGAGCAGGGGCGATCTGATGCGTCGGAGTCGATCCGGACCGTCAGAGCTCGGTCGGCGCGTCCGCGTCGATCACGACGGCGAAGGCGGCGATCTCGTCGGCGACCGTGCCGGGTGCCTGCCACGCGGTGAAGTGCCCGCCGCGGTCGAGGTCGTGCCAGCTCCGGATGTCCCGGTACGTCCGTGCGCCGTACGACCGGGGCAGCCCGCGTTCACCGGTCTGCACGGCGACCGCGACCGGCACGTCGACGACCGGGAGCTCCGGTTGCCGGGGATGGTCGAGGTACGGGCGGAACGACGAGCCGATGCTCCGCGTGAACCAGTAGAGCGACACCGTGCGCAGGAGCTCGTCGTCGGTCCACCACGACCCTTCGCCCGTCCAGGCCAGCAGCTTCTCGGTGATCCACGCGGCCAGCCCGAGCGGCGAGTCCGTGAGGGCCGCCGCCAGGATCTCGGGGCGGGTCGCCTGCACCTTCGCGTAGCCGAGGCCACGCGCCCACTCGGCGTCGTGCTGACGGAGCCAAGCGGCCTCCTCGTCCGTGAGGTCCTGCGCGCGGGAGGGCGGCGGGAACGCGGCGTGCGTGGCGAACAACCCGAGGGTCGACTCCGGGTGCAGCGCCGCGAGCCAGTCGCTCGTCGTCGAGCCGACGTCCTCGCCGTACGTCAGGAAACGGTCGTAGCCGAGGGCCTCGGTCATGAGCCCGTGCATCAACTCGGCGACCACGGGCCCCGTGAACGGACGGTCAGCCAGCGGTGCCGAGGCGCCGAAACCGGGCAGTGACGGGACGACGACGTCGAACCCCGCGGTCCGGCCTTCGGCGAGGTCGACCGTGCGTCCGGCGAGCTCACGGGCGAACGGGAGCATCTCGACGAAGGAGTACGGCCACCCGTGGATCGCGATGACGGGGATGCGCACCGTCGGACTCCCCGTCGCGGTCAGCCGGGCGAAGTGCAGTCGTTGGCCGTCGACCTCGGCCTGGAACTGCGGCACCGCGCCGAGCTCGTCCTCGACGCGGCGCCAGTCGAACGCGGACCGCCAGTGGTCGAGCAGGCCGTCCAGCCGTTCCATCGACAGCGCGCTGCCGGCGGCCGCGTCGCCGATGGGTTCGGGGACGCGCGCCCGCCGCAGACGGGACCGCAGGTCGGCGAGGTCGTCGTCGGACACCTGGAGGCGGATCGAACGCATGCGTCGGACGCTAGCGGTGTCGACCGACACTGCCGGGAACGCCACCAGAACGCGGGTGCTGCCCGTCGGTTGTTCGCCCCTACGCTGGGCTGCGGCCACCCAGCCACCCCGGCCTCTGGCCTTCCTCGTTTCTGGCGAACGGACGATCGACGTGACCGACACCGCACCAGCCGCAGCGCCCGTGATCGCACCGGCGGCCCCTGCACCCGTCCCGCCCCTGAGCCTGCTCGCGGTGGTGGCGATCGTCCTCGCGTTCCTCGCGCCGATCGGCGGCGTCGTCGTCGGGTTCATCGCCCGGCGCGACGTGCGGCTGACCGGCGACAGGGGCGACGGCATCGCGTTCGCAGCGATCCTGATCGGGGCGACGCTGACCGTGTTCGGGATCATCGTGCCGCTGTTCCTCGGCGGCGCCGGCCTCCTCGACCTGGACCTCCAGCTCTGAGGTCGAGCGGAGCGACCCCGGAGTCGATCGGGCTCGGCCGCCCCGCAGGCATCGGTCGAGCCGTGGTCATCGGGCTGGTGCGCTGACGCGTCAGTCCGCCACGGGCGCGGAGATGTCCCAGACCGTGGTCTCCTCGTACTGCTCGGACCAGCCGCGGCGCATCCGGGCGACCGCACGGTCGAACGCGTCGACGACGTCGGTGTCCGGGGTCAGGAGCGCCTGCAGACGGATGCCGTCGTAGAGGGCGAGGAGCTGCTGCGCCCCGCGGATCGGGTCCATCGTCGCGGGCTCCCGGCCGGCCCGGACGTCCTCCTGCAGCGCGGTGCGGACGGTCTCGCGGAACTGCAGGTACGCCGACCGGTAGTAGTCGGCACCGTTCGTCGACGGGTCGGTCGAGATCGCGAGCGTCGCGGCGATCAGCCGCATGAGGGACGGGTCCTCGGCGTGGGCAGAGAGCAGCGCGTGCAGGAACGCCACCGTGCCCTTCTCGCCGGCGAGCGGCAGCAGCGGTGCCGACACCGCGCGGGTCCACCGCATCACGGCGGCGGCCAGCAGCGCGTGTTCGGAGGGGAACAGCTCGAGGATCTCGGCAGGGCGCATCCCCGACCGCGACGCGACACCGTCGAGTGAGAAGCGCGACAGGCCCCCGTCGTGGATGACCGCGATCGCACCGTTGATCGCCCGGGTGCGCGGGACCTCCTCGTCCGCGGCGTTCTGGTTCGTCAGCGGGGCCAGCGGGTGTTTCCGGAACCAGTCCAGCAGTGCGCGGGCCCGGGATGCGCCGAACGCCGGATCGGTCGGGCGACCTGCGCTGAACAGGTCGCTGAACCCCGGCACGTCGTGCATCAGCGGGTCGAGCGACTGGAACGCCATCGACCAGTCCGGGAACGAGCGCTGAGTGATCGGTTCGTCGAGCAACACCCGCACGTTCGTGTGCCGCGGATCGGCGCGGACCTGCTCGAAGCGCTGCCGGACGACGTCGTCCTCACCCTCGATGATCCCGATGCAGTTGTCGTCACGGTGCGCGAGCATGCCCGTGACGCCGAGCCGTGTGTTCTTCTCGCGGCCGACCGCCAGGATCTGGGCGAGCTCGGAATCCGTGATCGGACGGGTCTGGGTACTGGTGTAGACGAGCGATCGCATCGTTCTGCTTCCTGGTCGGACGGTCCACCGGTGGGAGGGAGGCGCCGCCGTGTCGAACCCGAATCGACGCGACGGCACCTCGTGATCACCGTAACCAGCGGCGACCACCTTCACTGCGACGCGAGACGGTCCGTGGCTGCTCGGCACCCGGAGGATGCCGATCACTGAATGCAACCATCCCGGGCATGATGTGCGGTACCCCCACAACGGGGAACGATCGTTCTCCGACGGTTGAGCGCGACGCGGGATCGGTACGTCAGCTCGTGCGATCGCCCGTCGACGGCATCTCGACGATGCGCTCACCCGTCGTCGGGTCCCAACCGACCGTGCGCGGTTCCGCCGCCCGTGCCCGTCGCTCCTCGCGCGGGAAGAACGGTCGAGCGCTCGGCAGGTAGCTGAGCACCGCCGCGACGATGACGCACACGGCGGGGAGGAGACGCCAGTCCACCCCGACGGCAGGGACGTCGACCCCCGAGTTGCAGGCGGCGATGCCGGCCACGATCGCGAGCCACAGTCGTGCCGTCCCGGATCCACGGCCCATCCGCGACGCCAGCCACACGAGCAGGGCCGACCAGGCGAGGACGACGACGAGTCCGACGGACGCCCCGAGGATCGCGCCGCCGGCACTGCGCACGGACTCGACGATGCCGGGGGCGGCGACCACGAGACTGACGGCCACGGACACCCACCAGAGCGTGACGGCGATCGTGACGACCCTCGGACGTGTGCGCTGCGTCGTGTCGTGTTCCATCCGTGTTCCCCCGTCGTCCCGCCGGTTGCGGCCCGACGATCCTACGGTGACCGACGCGGTGCTCCGGTGCCGCGGGACCGACGGAGGATCACCAGTCCGACGGTCAGCCCGACTGCCGCCAGCGCAGGGGTTGCGAACCACCCGAGGAGGATCGGGATCACGCGGTCGGTCGGAGCCTCGATGCCGAGGAGCAGGCGGAGCACCAGGAGCGGGAGCACGACGGTCGCCACCCAGGAGACGGTCACCAGGACGGTGAGCAGGATGACGGCTCCCCGATGCGGAGCCGTCCCGGGAGCGTTGACCATGCAGCCATCCAACCAGTGGGCCGGTGCCGACGGACTACGGCCGGTAGTCCTCGGGGCGGGGCCGGTGCTCCGCTGCGTGGGAGTCGGTGAACGGCCTCGCGCCCCGCATCCCGCCGATCGTCCACGCGACCGTCGTGAGCAACGCGCCCAGCCCTCGTGCCACTGCGCCCAGGATCCTCATGGTGCCCCCTCGTGGAACGGACCCGGTGGTCCGTCCCGTAGCGGAGAGCGTACGCGTTCTGGCCGGTCGGCCCCACGGGCTACTCGTCCTGGTGGTCGGCAGCCTTCGACGGCAGCCGCGACGCCACGAGCGTCCCGACCAGCGCCACCACCGCGAACGCCGCGAACCCGAACGGCAGCCCGATCGCGCTGCCGACACCGCCGACGACGAGCGGCCCGACGGCGTCCCCGGTCTCACGGCCGAGCTCCGCTGAGCCCATCGTGCGTCCGAGCCGTTCCGGCGGTGTCGTCCCGGCGAGGTGGGCGAACGCGACCGGCGTCAACGTGGCGACGCCAGCACCGGCCAGCAGCGCCGCGATGAAGACCGCGACCGCGGACGGTGCCACGGCGACGACCAGGAACGCTGTGGCGACCGCGGCCGTCCCGGCGACACCGGCCACCCCGGTGCCGAGGCGCCCGGCGTCGTGCAGTCGACCGGCGACGGGCTGCACGAGCGACGACGTCACCGCGAGGACCGCGACGGCGAGCGTCGACACGAGGAGCGGGATGCCGACCTCGCTGCCGAGCGCCGGGAGCATGCCGGTCAGGGCACCGATCGCCGCGCTGCCCACGGCCAGGACCACGACCGGGATGAGGAACTGCCGGTCGGTGGCTGCCCGGACCATCACCGCGAACGTGGCCCGCTGACGAGGCAGCGGCACGATCGGCTCGACGGCGACCAGCACCGCGACCGCCGTCACGAGGGCCATCACCACCAGGATCCCGAACAGCCACTGGGTGCTGCCGACCTGCACCACGAGGGCCCCGATCACCGGTCCACCGGCGTATCCGAGTCCCTTCCAGGAGCCGTACCGGCCGAAGTACGTCCCCCGGCGGTGCACCGGCACGAGCCGAGCGACCGCTGCGGACGACGCCGGCGAGAACGCGGAGGCACCGGCACCCTGCAGCAGACGCGCGAGCCCGAGCCAGAACGGTCCCGCGCCGAAGACCCCGATGAGCGAGGCCGCGGCGAAGACGACCAGACCGCCGACGATCACCGGACGCGGCCCGATCCGGTCGGACAGTGCGCCGAAGACCGGCTTCAGGACGAGTTCGGCGACGTCGTACAGCGCGAGGAACGCCCCGAGCCAGGCCAGCGTCAGACCGAGCTCGAGGTGCTCGCCACCGACGGCCGCGGCGATGCCGTTCGCCCCGAAGGCCGTCACGAACCCGGCGGCGTACAGGGGCGCGAGGCGCGGGGTCGAGGTCGTCGTCTCGGCGGTCACGTGACAACCCTGGCCGACCGCCCGCCGGACCACCAGCGACCTCAGTGCGTGTCGGTCACCCCGCCGCGCACGAAGGTCGAGTGCACCGTGTCGTCCGTGAGCGTGCACGTGTAGATCGCCCACTCGTCAGTGTGCCCGTCGACGAACCGTGCGATCGGGTAGACCAGCTGGTAGTCATCGGCGGCCGCGTACCCCGAGGGCTCCGCCGTGAACTCCAGGACGACTCCGGCATCGGCGGCCCCCTTGTTGCACTCGTCGAAGATGTGCTGCGCGAGCGCGGAACGTGTCGGCGTGGCAGTCGGCCGCTCGGTCGGCTCGGTCGCCGCGGTCGTCGGTGCGGTCGTGGGTGCCGGCGCGCTGGTCGTCGTCGGGGCCGTCGTCGGCGCAGCGGCGGTGGTGGTCGCCGCCTGCGTCGGGCTCGGCGATCCCGACCCTTCCGCCGGGGAGGCCGTGCATCCGGCGAGGGCCGCGAGGACGGTGCCGGCCGCGGCGGCAGCGATGACGAAACGGGTGCTGTTGCGCATGATGGGACTCCTTCGGGGTGGTGGTGCTCTCCCTGAGGAGTGTCGTGAACAGCCCCGATCCTGACGGCCCGGGTACTCATCGCCGAACCGGACGGCCGACCCGGGACGACGGAAGCCCCGGGAACGACGAAAGCCCCCGACCGGACCGTGTGGTCCTGCCGGGGGCTTCGTGGTGGTGGGCGATACTGGGATCGAACCAGTGACCTCTTCCGTGTCAGGGAAGCGCGCTACCGCTGCGCCAATCGCCCAAGTCCCTGCGTGGACCGGAGTCCATCAAGGTCTTGGAGGGTGGATCTGGAGGTGGGGACGGGATTCGAACCCGCGTGGACGGCTTTGCAGGCCGCTGCCTAGCCTCTCGGCCACCCCACCATCGAGGTTCACGTCTCCGTGAGTACCCGAACGGTGGGATACCCTCTGGTGAGTCGCGGGCCTTCGAGAAGACCCACACTCGAGCGGATGACGAGATTCGAACTCGCGACCCTCACCTTGGCAAGGTGATGCGCTACCACTGCGCCACATCCGCACTTGTCGTTCCGCTGTCGCGGCGACGACGTAAACTCTATACGCACCGGGGTGCTTCCACCAAAATCCTCCCCGTTCACCGGGCGTGTCCCCCGAGTTCATGCGGATCGGGGCGGTTCGACACCCCCTGCGGACAGCTCGCCACACCCGGGCAGCGCGACGTGTTCGATGCACCGCCGGACTTCCGCTAGTATCGATCCGCACGAACAGTGCAGGGGGCGATTGGCGCAGTTGGTAGCGCGCTTCGTTCACACCGAAGAGGTCATCAGTTCGAGTCTGGTATCGCCCACACAGCAACACGCACACCACCGACAAGAGCCCGACGCAGCAGCGTCGGGCTCTTGTCATCTCATCAGGCCGCAGCACGCGGGCCACACCACCAGCACGATCGGACGAAGGGGCGCATGACCGACGTCGACCTCGAGTTCGCCCGGGTCCGAGCGGTCCTCGACCGTCCGACCCTGCGGCTCATGTCCCGGCCGACCAGCGCCACGGTCCTCGCCGTGTTCCGCACGGTCTTCGACCGCGACGTGCAGTACGTCCCCGCCGACCGCATGCACCTGCAGGTCGAGGAGCACGTCGCGCGCCTGCAGGCCGCCGGCGCACGCGTCCCCGCGAGTGAGCAGACCGACGGCGACCAGGACGCCCGACCGAACGGCCGCGCCCTGTGCCGCGAGTGGGTCGGCGCCCAGTGGCTCGTCCGCTCGAACTCCCCCGACGGCGACGAACAGTACTCCCTGACCAGCCACGCCCTCGAGGCCCTGAGCCTCGTCGACGCCCTGTCGGCCGACCGCGCCCTGATCAGCGAGAGCCGGCTGGCGATGATCGTGGACGCCGTGCACCGGTGGGCGGCCCGCGCCGAGCCCGACCCCGACGTGCAGATCCGCCGGATCGACGCCCAGATCGCCGAGCTGCAGGCCGAGCGGGACCGCCTGGAGCACGGCGACGACGTCGTGGCCGTCGACGACGACCGGATGCGCGACGGGTACACGAACATCTCCGACCTGATCCGACAGCTGCCGAGCGACTTCAAGCGGGTGGAAGAAGCGGTCGCGACGATGCACCGCTCGATCGTCGAGGACTTCCGGCAGGAGGTCCGCCCCATCGGCGAGATCCTCGACGACTACCTCGCGCGCACGGACAACCTGATGGAGGCGACGCCCGAGGGCCGTGCCTTCGAGGGCGCCTTCGAGCTCCTCCGTGACGACGCCCTGCTCCTCCGGCTCCGTGACGACATCGCCACGATCCTGGCGCACCCGTTCGCACAGGGCCTCGGGGCCGGCGAACGTCGGGCGTTCCGCAACACCGTGACGATCCTGCGCCAGGGCATCGAGGACGTCCTCGCCCAGCGCCGCCAGCTCACCGCCACGCTCCGCGACCAGATCGTCGCGCACGACGTCGTCCGCGACCGCGAGCTCGATGCCGTGCTCCGGTCGATCAACCGTGGCCTCGCCACCCTGATGGACCAGGGCGGTGCACGCGACCGGATCCCGCTGCCGCTCCTGCCGGCGGCGGCCGAGGTCGGCACCCTGCGCGAGCGCTTCTACGACCCGGACGCCGAGTCCGTGCCGCCGCCCATCGAAGAACCCGACGACGACGTCTTCGAGGACCTCGACGTCGAGATGCTCCGCAAGCACGGCGGACCGCTCCTGACCGAGCTGCGGGCGGCGCTCCGGTTCGCCGAGGCCGACTCCAGCGTCGACGCGTTCCACGGGCTGCCGCCCGAGCAGCGCCGACCGGTCGAGCTCTTCGGGCTCGCGCACCTGTTGACCGGACGCGACGACTTCGAGTCCGCCGCCCGCGTCGCCGAGCACCGCACGGTCCGGCCCGACGGCACCCCCATCACCTTCCACATGCCCACCGCTGCGCTCGACGACGAGCGCGCACCGGTCGGCGACGCACACGACGAGAACGCACAGGAGGCACGGTGAGCGACACGACGCCGGCACCGGTCGACGAGACGGTCCCCTACGACGACCCCGCATCCGTGATGCAGGACGACGAGCGCGACGAGTCCAGTTTCGCCCTCTTCGAGGGCGACGAGGGCCGGCTGGACGAGCACCAGCGACGCGCCCTGGTGGCGCTGCTGCGGCACTCGTACGTCAGCTCCCGCACGCACCCCGACGAGTGGCGTGCCGTCCTCGACGCCGAGCACCAGCTGCGCTCGCGTCTGAACGACCTGTTCCTCGAGCTGCACGTCGACCGCGACCGCGAGGTCGCCTGGAAGCGCCAGGCCCGTTCGGAGAGCCAGCGCCGCACGTTCCCGACGCTGCTCCGCGACCTCCCGTACACCCGCGAGGAGACGATCGTGCTCGTCTACCTGCGGATGCGCCTGCGCGCCGACGCCCGACCGGGCCCGGACCAGGTCGTCGTCGACCGCTCCGAGATCCTCGGGCACGTGGCGGGCTTCCGTCCGGCGACCGCGACCGACCGCACCCGCGACGAGGGCCGGGTCGCGAAGGCCATCGAGCGCCTCGTGACGGCACGCATCCTGATCCGGACCTCCGACCCGGACCGCTTCCGGGTGGCGAGCGTCGTCGAGGTGCTGCTCCCCCTGGAGCGCCTGCTCGAACTGGACGCCTGGTTGCGGACCACCACCGCGCAGGGTGACGCGACCGCCCCGGGCGGCGAGCCGTCCGACGGAGACGACCCGGGCCTCCCGACTGACGACACCGACACCGACGACGAAGGCGAGACGGAAGCGTGACCGACACGTTCGAGATCCCGGCGCTCTTCGACACGGTCGCGCAGTGGCGCGCCGAGTCGATGCAGGTCGTCAACTGGGGCGGGTTCCACGGCCACCGGCAGGTCGAGCTCTCCGGCACGGCGACCCTCATCTCGGGCGCATCGGGCACGGGCAAGTCCACGCTGATGGACGCCTACCTGGCCGTGATGATGCCGTCCGACGTGCCGTTCAACGGCGCCTCGAACGACGCCACCACCGGCCGTGCCCGCAGCGCCGACCAGCGCAACCTGCTCACGTACCTGCGCGGCAAGGTCGACACCCGGCGCGACCCCGAGACCGGCAGCCTGCGCGACGTGAACCTGCGCGGCGACGACCAGACCACCTGGGGCGCTGCGGCGGTCACGTTCCGGAACGACGACGAACGGCGCTTCACGGTGCTGCGGGCGTACATCGTGCCGAAGCGCGCCCGCGGGGTCGGCGACATCCAGATGACCATGGCGACGGTCGACGACACCTTCGACCTGCGCCGGCTCGAGGAGTTCGTCCCCGCGCGGTTCCACCATCTCGAGCTGACCGGCCGCGTTCCGGGGCTCGTCATCCGCGACACCTACCAGGAGCTCGCGTACACGCTGCAGACCCGGCTCGGGATCGGTGACTCCGGCGGCGGCAACCGGGCGATGCGCCTGCTCGCCCGGATCCAGGCCGGCCAGCACCTGCCCACCGTCGACGCGCTCTACAAGTCGCTCGTGCTCGAGACCCCGGGCACGTACGAGGCGGCCGACCGGGCGCTCGCGCACTTCTCCGCCCTCGACGAGGCGTACGAGGCGATGGACACCGAGGAGCGCAAGGTCCGCATCCTCTCCCCCATCACCGACCTGCACACCGAGATCGCGCGCGCCACCGAGGCCGCAGCGGCCCTGGACGGCATCGCGACCGGCGCCGAGGTCTCCCCGTTCGCGCACTGGACGGCCTCGCGGAAGCGTGACCTGCTCGACGCCGAGGTGTCCCGCAACGCCCGGGAGCGCACGGCATCGCGCGCCGAGGTCGCCGCGGCCGAGGCCCGGCACGCCGCCGTCGAGATCGAGCTGCGGGACGCCGAGGCCCGGCTCCGCGACCAGGGCGGCAACGCGCTCGCCCAGCTCGAGGACCGCATCGAGCGGCTGACCCGCGAGCGCGACGGGGTCGTCCGCACCCGCGCCACGTTCGACGAGCGCACCGCGGTGCTCGGGACGTCCGTCACGACCGAGGCCGACTTCACCGCGGCGCAGCGCAGCTCGCACGAGTTCCTCGGGTCGTACGCCGACGCGCGCACCGCCCTCGACGAGCGCCGCGACGCCCTGACCCGCGAGGAGTACCCGCTCCTGGACCGCGAACGGTCCCTGCGCCAGGAGCGCCAGTCGCTCGAGCACCGGCAGGGCGCCATGCCGCTACCGATGCACGAGGCCCGGCTCGCGATGGCCCGCGCCGCCGGCATCGACCCGGCCGAACTGCCCTTCGTGGCGGAACTGCTCGACGTGCTGCCCGGTGAGGAGCGCTGGCGCACGGCGATCGAGTCGGTCCTGGCACCCGTCGCCCGCACGCTGCTCGTCGACCAGGACCGCCTGGCCGACTTCAGCGAGGCGATCGACGCACTCCGCCTGCCGGTCCGCGTGCAGTTCGAGGGTGTGCCGACCGGCCCGCACCTGGACCTCGACGGCGACCCGGCGATGGTGTCCGGCAAGCTCGCGATCAAGCCGTCGCCCTTCAGCACCTGGGTGCGCGAGCGGATCGAGTCCGACCGCACCGACGCACGCTGTGTCGCCTCGGCATCGGACCTCGGCGGTGGTGGCCGCCGGGTCACCGAGTCCGGGCAGCTGCGCGACGGTCGTCGTGGCGCGCACGGCGACCGCCGCCAGTCGAACGTCATCGGCTTCACGAACGAGGCCCGGGTCGCCGCGGTCGAGCAGGAGCTCGCCTCGATCGCGCAGGACCTCGCCACGCTCGAGGCCCGCCGCACCGACGTCGCGCAGGACCTCACCGCACTCGACGTCCTCCGCGCCGCGCACCAGCACGTGGTCGACGTCACGTGGGCCGCGATCGACGTCGACGGGCTGGGGACGTCCCTCGCCCGGCTCGACGAGGAACGGCAGGCACTGCTCGCCGCCGACGACGGCCTCCGGACGCTGCGGGCCTCGGTCGCCCGGCTGCGGAAGTCCCTCGACGAGGCCGCCGACCGCCGGTCCGCCGCACGGCTCTCCGTCCAGCGGCTCGAGGAACGCCACGCGGTGCTCGTCGACGGCCAGGACGCCGCCGCCGAGATCCTGGAGCGCTTCGAGTCCTCGCCCGGTTCGCTGCCGGACGACCAGCAGGCCCGCCTGCTCGAGGAGACCTTCGAGGAGATCGGTGCCCCGGACGGCGTCGACGGGTTCGAGGATGCCACCCGACGGCTCAAGCGCCGGCTCGAAGAACGCCTCTCGCAGGCGCTCGACGGCGCGGCCGCAGCCTCGACCTCGTTGACGCTGACGTTCCAGCGGTACCAGGACGCCTGGCCCGACCCGAACCTCGGCACCGGGGTCGCCTCCTACCCCGATTACCACGCCATCCTCGACCAGATCGTGGCGACGGGCCTGCACGCGCGCCGCACCGAGTGGCGTCGACGGCTGTCCCAGTGGAGCGGCGAGGACCTCGTGCCGCTCGCGGGGGCCTTCGACCGTGCCGTCGTCGAGATCGAGGAGCGCCTCGAACCGGTCAACGAGATCCTGCGTGAGCTGCCCTTCGGCGCGAACCGGGACCGCCTGAAGATCCAGATCCGCCGGGTCACCCGCGAGGACGTCACCGCGTTCCGCCGCGAACTCCGCGCCCTGTCCGCCTCGGTCGACACCGAGCTGACCGACGACGTGCTCGAGACCCGGTTCCGTCGACTCCGACGGTTCATGGCGGTCATCCGGCCCGACCCTTCCGTTCCGCGTGGCGGCCGCACGACCCAGCGCGACGCCGTGCTGGACGTCCGCCGGCACATGGAGATCACGGCCGTGCGGTACGACACCGACGGCAACGACCTCGGCGTGTACTCGTCGCTCGGCGACAAGTCCGGCGGTGAGACGCAGGAGCTCGTGGCGTTCATCGTCGGCGCCGCACTGCGCTACCAGCTCGGAGACGAGACCCGTCCGCGGCCCCGGTTCGCGCCGGTGTTCCTCGACGAGGCGTTCATCAAGGCGGACTCGGAGTTCGCCGGCCGTGCCGTGACCGCGTGGCTCCGGCTCGGGTTCCAGCTCGTCGTGAGTGCGCCGCTCGACAAGGTCACGGCGCTCGAACCCTCGATGGAGCGGCTGCTCTCGATGCGCAAGCACCCCGAGACCGGGCACTCGTCGATCACCGAGATCGCCCGGGTCGAGCCGGCGGCCGTCTGACGCGGGCGGGGTGGCGGTCACGAGGTGGTCGCAACACCCCGCTCAGGTTCGCCGAGCGGTCCCGACCCGTCGGATGGCGGCCGCGCCGCCGACAGTTCGGGACCACTCGACGCGCTGGCAGCGAGGTGTCCTGACCACCCGGCCCGCGCTCTGGACGCGACCGACAGCGGCCTGGAGGCGCGGTGCGGGCCCGCCACGGGCCTCCCGGCCGTCGTCCCGCCGGTCGCAACACCCCGCTCACCTCCGCGCGCTGGTCACGAACCGTCGGCGGCGCCGCCGCCGACAGTTCGGGACCACTCGACGCGCTGCAGGTGGGGTGTCCCGACCACCCGGCGGCCGGGCCGTCAGCGTGTCGGCAGGTGCCGCACAGACGATCCATGGCAACGCGCCGCTACGGTGAGGGCGTGTTCGGACGCCGCCGCTCCCCCAGCCCCCGCCCCGACGTCGCCCCCGGTCTCGGCATCGGCGCCCTCGTGCAGGTCGTCGACACCGATCGGGGTGGCGAGCAGTGGGCCGACGAGCCGATCGGGGTGATCGTGGCTCCCGGCGGGAGTCAGATCGGCGGGACACAGCGCACGTGGACCGTCGCGTTCGAGGAGCCCGTGTACACGAAGGACGGCCGCGGCCCCTTCGAGCGCGCGACCGTCCTGAGTCGTCAGCTGGTGCCGGTCACGACCGACAGCGGCGAGTAGTCCGGGTCAGGGACTCAGTACTCTTCGGAGCCGCTCTTCATCATGGCGGCCACGGCCATGCAGCACCCCACGCCACCGAGGACGCCGACGCCGATGATGATACCTGCGATGAGTTCGAGCATGGGTGGTGACTCCTTGGTTGCGTCGGCCGTGTGGCTGCGCTCAGGTTACCGGATGCCGCGCATGAGCCGCAGCACCGGCTTGGCCAGGAACAGCAGGACCACGCCCACCGCGACGGCGACCAGGCCGAGGATCGTGAAGTACGGGGCCTCGTCCGCCGGGTCGTAGTAGCGGGACAGCACCCCGGTGACGGCGGTGCCGAGCGACACCGACAGGAAGAACAGCGCGACCATCTGCGTCTGGAACTTCGGCGGTGCGAGCTTCGTGGCGACGGACTGCCCGACCGGCGAGAGCAGCAGCTCGGCGAGCGTGAACACCAGCAGGATGGCGACGAGGGCGAGCAACGGTGTGCCGTTCTCGCCCGAGCCGGTGAACGGCAGGAAGAGCAGGAACGCGAGCCCCATGATCCCGGTGCCGAGGGCGAACTTCGTCGGGGTGGACGGCTGACGGTCGCCGAGCTTGGTCCACAGGGCCGCGAAGACGCCGGACAGCACGATGATGAAGACCGGGTTGATCGACTGCACCCACGACACCGGCATCTCCCAGCCGAACAGGGAGCGGTCGAGCCGTTCGTCGGAGTAGACGGTCACGACGGTGAACTGCTGCTGGTACAACGACCAGAACACGGCGCTGCCGATGAACAGCGGGATGAACGCGAACACCCGCGACCGTTCGTCACGGGTGAGGCCGCTCGACAGGATGACGACGAAGTACCCGATGGTGGCCAGCACGACGACCGCGACCACGACGGTGGGCAGGTTGCCCACGTTGAGCAGACCGGTCAGCACGGCGACGACGATGACGACCAGTGCGACGACCACGCCGGCGCCGATGAGCGGCAGGCGGCGGCGGTCGACGGGGTTGGCGACGTGGCGGACCACCTCGGGCAGCTTCTTCCGACGGATCGCGTACTGCACGAGGCCGGCGGCCATGCCCACGGCGGCCAGGCCGAAGCCCCAGTGGAAGCCGAGCGAGCTCTGCAGCAGCCCGGTGAGCAGCGGCCCGAAGAACGCCCCGAGGTTCACGCCGAGGTAGTAGAGCGAGAAGCCGGCGTCGCGGCGCGGGTCCTCGCGGCTGTAGAGGCCGCCGACGATCGTGGTGGCGGTGGCCTTGAGCCCACCGGAGCCGAGCGCGATGAGCACGAGGCCGACCCCGACGCCGACCACACCGGGGATGAGCGCGAGGGCGATGTGCCCGAGCATCACGACGATCGCGCTGCCGAACAGGGTCCGGTCCGCACCGATCAGCCGGTCGGCGATCCACGCCCCGATGATCGTGAACAGGTAGACGGCACCGCCGTACGCGCCCATGATGCCGGCGGCGATGCCCTTGTCGATCCCCAGGCCGCCCTGCGAGAGGGTGTAGTACATGTAGATGAGGACGATGCCCTGCATCCCGTAGAACGAGAACCGCTCCCAGAGCTCCACCGCGAACGGGGTCGAGAGCTCGAACGGTTGCCCGAAGAAGGTGCGTCCGGGACGGGCTTCGCGGTCCGCGGGGGTGGTACGTGACATGGCGGCAAGTCTGCCCCGGGCCGGGTGGACGCGCCCAATCGTCGAACGTCGCTCATCTCTTTGGAGGGTTCCCACGACCTCGTGACGGTACCGGCGACACGGGGTTGTGCGGCCCGCACGGCGTTCCCGCCACTGTCGGCACCGGTGTCTAGCGTGGACCGTGCAACACGGACACCGCAGTTCAGGAGGACTCCGCCCATGGTCGACACCGCACCCGCCCAGCGCACCACCCCCGCCGGCGGCACCAGGCCCGCCCCGGACGTCGACGCGCCGAACGCCGACGCCACCGGCGACCCGGCAGCGGGTACACCGACCGCCGGCACGGACACCGACGTCCGGATCGACGTCGAGCTGGTGCAGGAGCTCCTGCTCGGACGCTGGGCCGAGGACCGCCGGATCTCCCGCCGGCTCGCACTCGACCCCGCGATGCAGAAGATCGAGGGCCAGCCGATCCCCGAGCACCGGGCACGGGTGCTCGAGCAGCTCCGGGTCCTCGTCGACGCCGGGGCCATCCAGCGCCCCTACCCCACGGAGTTCGGCGGCCAGGACAACCACGGCGGCAACCTCGCGGCGTTCGAGGAACTCGTCACCGCCGACCCGTCGATGCAGATCAAGGCCGGCGTGCAGTGGGGCCTGTTCGGGTCCGCCGTGCACCACCTGGGCACCGAGGCCAACCACCGCGAGTTCCTGCCGGGCATCGTCTCGTTCGAGGTCCCCGGCTGCTTCGCGATGACCGAGACCGGCCACGGCTCGGACGTGCAGAGCATCGCCACGACGGCCACGTACGACCCCGCGACCGAGGAGTTCGAGATCCACACACCCTTCCGCGGTGCGTGGAAGGACTACATCGGCAACGCTGCCCTGCACGGACACGCCGCCGTCGTGTTCGCGAAGCTCGTGACCGCCGGCGTCGACCACGGCGTGCACGCCTTCTACGTGCCACTGCGGAACGCCGAGGGGGCCTTCCTGCCCGGCGTCAGCGGCGAGGACGACGGCCCCAAGGGCGGCCTGAACGGCATCGACAACGGTCGGCTCGCGTTCGACCACGTCCGGGTCCCCCGCACCAACCTGCTGAACCGCTACGGCGACGTCGCCGCGGACGGTACCTACTCGTCGCCGATCGCCTCGCCCGGTCGCCGGTTCTTCACGATGCTCGGCACCCTGGTGCAGGGGCGGGTGTCGCTCGACGGCGCCGCGGTCGTCGCGCAGAAGATCGCGCTGCAGATCGCGCTGACCTACGCGATGCAGCGCCGCCAGTTCCCCACCGGCGACGGCACCGAGGGTGTGCTGCTCGACTACGGCCGGCACCAGCGCCGTCTCATCCCGCGCCTGGCGACGGTGTTCGCCCAGTCGTTCGCGCACGAGAAGCTCCTACGCACCTTCGACGACGTCTTCAGCGGGCGCGAGGACACCCCGGAGCGCCGGGAGGACCTGGAGACCCAGGCCGCTGCCTTCAAGTCGATGTCGACCTGGTCGGCGCTCGACACCCTGCAGGAGGCCCGTGAGGCCTGCGGCGGTGCCGGGTTCCTCGCCGAGAACCGTCTGACGGGGCTCCGTGCCGACCTCGACGTCTACGTGACGTTCGAGGGCGACAACACCGTGCTGCTGCAGCTCGTCGGCAAGCGCCTGCTCACCGAGTTCCGCGCGAAGGCCCCGAAGGATGCTGCCGCCACCGCGAAGTTCGTCGCGGCCGTCGCGGCGTCGAAGCTCGCCGACGCGTCCGGCATCCGTCGCCTCGGCCAGACCGTGGCCGACCGGGGCTCCCTGACCGCCAGCGTCGCCGACCTGCAGGACCCCCGGACGCAGCGTGACCTGCTCGCCGGTCGGGTGGACACCATGGTCGCCGAGATCGGCATGCGCCTGGCATCGGCCGGCAAGGACCGCGCCCGCGCCGCCCGCCTGCTGAACCGCTCGCAGCACGAGCTCATCGAGGCGTCGAAGGCGCACGCCGAACTCATGCAGTGGGACGCCTTCACCGAGGCGCTCGACGAGGTCACCGAGGGCGACACCCGCCGCGTGCTCGTCTGGCTGCGCGACCTGTTCGCACTCGGCCTGCTCGAGCAGCACCTGGACTGGTACCTGCTGCACGGCCGGCTGTCGGCGCAGCGTGCCCGCGCCGTGTCGGCGTACATCGACCGGCTCGTCGCCCGCGTCCGGCCGATCGTTCCTCAGCTGATCGAGACCTTCGGGTACGAACCCGGTCACGTCCGGGCGCCGATCGCGCTCGGTGCCGAGCAGGCCCGACAGGACGAGGCACGCGCCTGGTTCGCCGCCGAGGCCGCTGCCGGCCGCCTGCCCGAGCAGGAGAAGAAACCCCGTCCCTGACGGACGGGGAACCACGTTCGCGACGGACGAGCAGCCGTGCCCCCGACGGGCGTGGCTGCTCCGGGCCGCTAGGAGTCGGTCGGCTCGGGCGCCGCGCGGCCAGCGGCAGCCCCGCCCCGCGCACCGAGCGCCGCGCGCAACTGCGCCTCGGCGTCGTCGCCGGCCGCAGCGGCCTCGGCGTTCGCCTCGGCGACCGCACGCACGACCTCTTCGCGCTGGATCTTCACGCCCCGGGGGGCGTCGATGCCGATCCGGACGCCGTCGCCCCGGGAGTCGAGCACCGTGATGACGATGTCGTCGCCGACGAGGATCCGCTCGCCGACCTTCCGCGTGAGTACCAGCACCCGTTCAGCCTAGCGACACGACGGGAAGCCCCAGCAGGTCCACCGACCCGGGCGTGGCGGTCTCCCCCGCGCCGATCGCGACGACGCCGGCCACCGGCAGGCGGGACCCCACCGCCGACACCATCGCCGCCGAGTCCTCGGGCTTCCGTCCGACGTCGACGACGACCCACACCTGGTCGGCCTGCAGCGCGTCCCCCGTCACCCGGTCGTCCCACGCGGCCACCGCGAGCACGGCGTGACCGTCGCGGACGCCGTCCGCCCGCGCCAGGATCGCGGCCCGCCGGTCGGCGGCATCGGTCGGTCGGAGGGCGTGCCGGACCGCGAACAGTCCGGCCGCCGCGTCGACGTCGTTCGGCCGACCGACCAGGAGCACCAGGTCGCCGTCCGCGGACCGCACGGCCGGGGCGGTGGGCAGGGGAACCGGTTCGGGCGAGGGCGCGTCGAGGACGCGGGACGGGCCTCCCGACCGGGTTTCGACGACCGTCTGCGCGTCGACCACGGTCTGCGCGTCGACGGCGGCCTGGAGGCGCGGGTCGACCCCCGCGGGCACGTCCCGCTCGGTCGGCGCGCGCGTCGGGCGCGGGGCGCTCTCGGTGATCCCGTCCGCCTGGAAGCCGTCGAGCACCGACGCGAACGCGTCCGCCCGCGTGGACGCGGTGCCGTCGGTGCCGGCGATGCGCGCCTCGGCCGCCTCGGCGTCGGCCAGCAGTGCCGCGATCCCGACGCGTTGCACGGGCGAGTCGGCGATGACGACCCGGGCGGTGGGCTGGTCCCCCGGTTCCGGCACCTCGACGGTGGCCTCGACGTGCGCCTTGCGGAACAGCCCGCCGAAGCCCGGCGTGGTCACGCGCTCGGCGGCGACGATCCGGGCGCCCGCGCCGAACTCGGTCCGGACGGCGTCGCGGACCGACTCGAGCGTCGCGCCGCTACGCTGCAATCGGGTCGGCGGCACGGACCACTCCCACGGTCTCGATGGTGGATCCAGCGGCGGTGGCCTCCTGGTACGACAGCACCGGGAGCCCGTTCGACTGGGCGGCGACCATGCGGTGCACGGCCGGGCGGAGCTGCGGGGCGCACACCAGGACGGCGGAGAGCCCCTGGTCCTCCACGGAGCGGACCGCGTCGCGGACGGAGCCGAGGACCTGCTCGATCCGGTGTGCGTCGAGCACGATCTGGCTGCCCTGCTCGGACGGCCGGAGTCCCTCGAGCATCGACTGCTCGAGCATCGGGTCGATCATGATGACCCGCAGCGTGCCGGCCTCGGTGTACCGGGCGGCGAGGGCCGGACCGAGCGCGGCGCGGGCGGACTCGACGAGCCCCTCGGGGTCGGTCGACACCTTCGCCCGCAGGGTGAGGGCCTCGCAGATGCGGCCGAGGTCGTTGATCGGCACGCGCTCGGCGAGCAGGCCCTGCAGCACGCGCTGCAGCTCCGCCATCGAGAGCATGCCGGGGACGAGTTCCTCGACGGCGGCGGGGTTGACCTGCTTGACGCCCTCGGTCAGGACCTTGACGTCCTCGCGGGTGAGCAGGCGCGCGGCGTTGTCGCCGATCACTGCCTGCAGGTGGGTGACGAGCACGGAGACGCGGTCGATCACGGTCGCGCCGGTCATCTCGGCGGCGTGCCGGAGTTCGGCGGGCACCCACTTGCCGGTCAGGCCGAACACCGGTTCGACGGTCGACGTGCCCGGCAGGCCGTCCAGGTGGTCGCCCAGCGCCAGGACGCTCCGGGCGGGCGCGGTGCCCCGACCGGCCTCGACGCCGGCGATCCGGATGGCGTAGGTCGACGGCGGCAGGTCGATCGAGTCGCGGGTGCGGACCGGGGGCACGACGATGCCCATGTCGATCGCGATCTTGCGGCGGAGCGCCCGCACCCGGCCGAGCAGGTCGTCCGAAGCGCCGGACACCATGTCGACGAGGTCGGGGGCCAGCTGGATCTCGAGGGCGTGCACGCGCATCTGCTCGAGCAGGTCCTCCGGGGTGTCACCGACCGGTGCGGCGGCCTCGAGTGCCTGCTGGCGGGCGGCGTCCGCCTCGGCGCGGGCGGCGTTCCGACCGATGCGCCAGCCGGTGAACAGCAGGGTGGCGCCGACGAGCAGGAACGGCAGGATCGGCATGCCGGGGATGAACCCCATCGCGATCGCGGCGACGCCGGCGATCATCAGGGCGTTCCGCGACTGCGACAGCTGCGTGGCGGCCGAGGAACCCATCTCCGACTCCGCGCCGGACCGGGTGACGATCATGCCCGTCGACACCGCCATCAGCAGCGCGGGGATCTGCGTGACCAGGCCGTCACCGATGGTCAGGATGCCGTACTTCGACAGCGCGTCGGTCGCGGAGAGGCCGTTCTGCAGCATGCCGATCGCGATGCCGCCGATCAGGTTGATGATGATGATCAGGATGCCGGCGATCGCGTCGCCCTTGACGAACTTCGACGCACCGTCCATCGCGCCGTAGAAGTCGGCCTCGGCGGACACCGCGGCCCGGCGCTCCTTCGCTTCCTGGTCGGTGATGAGCCCGGCGTTCAGGTCGGCGTCGATCGCCATCTGCTTGCCCGGCATCGCGTCGAGCGTGAAGCGGGCACCGACCTCGGCGACGCGCTCGGCACCCTTCGTCACCACGACGAACTGGATGACGATGAGGATCAGGAAGATGACCGCGCCGATGATGATCGACCCGGAGACGGCGACGTGGCCGAACGCCTGGATGACGTCACCCGCGAACCCCTCGCCGAGCACCAGACGTGTGGACGCCACGTTGAGGCCGAGCCGGAACAGCGTCGCGACGAGGAGCAGCGACGGGAACACCGAGAAGTCGAGCGGCTTCTTCACGAACAGCGTCGTGAGCAGGATCACCAGCGCCAGCAGGATGTTGATGATGATCAGGAAGTCGAGCAGGAACGACGGCACCGGCAGGATCAGCAGCAGGATGATGCCGACGATGAACACCGGGACGACGAGCTTCGGCAGGTCCTTGCGGTTCATGCGGGGAGTCCTTCGGTCTGGTTCTCTGCGAGTCGCGGTGGACGGAGCTTGCGGGGGCGGAGGTCCCCGGTCAGGGTGGCCGGGTCGATGACGCTCGCGACCTCGTCCGGGGTGGTCGGCCGCGGCGGCGCGTGCGTGCCGGCCGCCGTGCCGCGGGCCTTCAGCGCCATCACGAAGGACAGGACGCGGGCCACCGGCGTGTACAGGTCGACGGGGATCTCGTGGCCGAGCTCGCACGCGGCGTGCAGGGCACGGGTGAGCGGGACGTCGCGGACGATCGGCACGCGCTCGTCTTCGGCACGGGCACGGATGACGTCGGCGACCGGGCCGGCGCCCTTCGCGACCACCCGGGGCGCGGACTTGCCGGGCTCGTACTTGATCGCGACGGCGTAGTGGGTCGGGTTCGTCATCACGACGTCCGCGGTGCCGATGGCCTGGATCATCCGGTTGCGGCTCATCGCGAGCTGGCGGGACCGGCGCTGCGACTTCACCAGCGGGTCGCCGTCGCTCCGCTTGTTCTCGTCCTTGACCTCGCGCTTGGTCATCATCGTGCGCTTCCGGTTGCGGCGGATGACCACGAACACGTCGAGGGCGGCCAGGACGAGCCCGGCGACGATCGCGGCGCGCAGCAGCGTGCCCGACCCGGCGGCTGCCGCCTCGAGCACGGCGGACAGCGGCAGCGAACCGCTCGTCATCAGGACCGGCATGAGTCCCTGCACCGCGAACCAGAGCACGAGCCCGACGACGGCGGTCTTCAGCAGCGCCTTCGCGCCGTTCCAGAGCGCCTGGGTGCCGAACACCCGCTTCAGGCCGGCGATCGGATCGAAGTGCTCGGGCTGCGGCGCCATCTTGCGGAAGTGCACCCCGCCCTGGGTCACTGCGGCGGCGAGCACGGCGACGGCGACCACCGCGAGCATCGGACCGAGGGTCGCACCCATCGAGCCCAGCGCGTCGGCGAGCAGCGCCTGCACGGCACCGAGTTCGGGGTCCTCGATGACGCGCTGCACGGCGAGCAGCTGGTCCTGCCCGGCCGCTGCGGCGTTGCCGATGGCGGCCGGGATCATGAGCGCCGCGACGGCGATGCCGATCCACGCGCCGAGGTCCTGGGAGCGGCCGACCTGGCCCTTCTCGTGGACCTCGCGCATCCGCTGCTGCGTCGCCTGTTCGGAGCGTTCTCCGCTGTCGGACACGTCGTCACCCCCGTCCCGTGATCGCCTCGACGGCGTCGCCGGTCAGCGACGACACCACCGAGGGCAGGGCCATGAAGAGCGCGCCGGCGAACAGGACGGTCAGGCCGATCTTGATCGGGAAGCCCATCTGGAACGCGTTGAGCGCCGGGGCCACACGGGTGAGCAGGCCGAGGCCGACGTCCGCCAGGAACAGCACCACCACGAGCGGTCCGGCGATCTGCAGCGTCGCGAGGAACATCTGCGACATCGCCGTCACGAGCATCGACGCGAGCCCGTCGACCGCGAACGTGCCGGTGAGCGGCACGGCGTCGAACGACCGCACGAGGCCGCCGACGATGAGCTGGTACCCGCCGGAGGTGAAGAGCAGCGCGAGCGCGGTCATCTGGAACAGGCGGGTGAACTGCGCGCCGTTGACCTGGGACTGCGGGTCGAAGGCCTGCGCCAGCGTGAACCCGCCGAACAGGTCGATGAGCGCGCCGGCGGACTGCACGGCCGCGAACACCAGGAACACCAGGAACCCGAGGGACAGCCCGACGACGAGCTGGGTGAGCAGGGCGAGCAGGAACGGCCCCGTCTCGAGCGACTCGTAGCCGACGGCGACGCGCGGGGCGACGCCGATGGCGAGACCCAGCCCGAGGATCACCTTCACGGTGCCCGGGAACGCACGGTACGAGAACGGCGGCGCGATCACGAAGAACGCGACGAGCCGGACGCCGGCGAGCATCGTGGCCTCGAGCCGGTCGGCGTTGACGGCGAGCTCCATCAGCCGTGCCCGAGCAGCTTCGGGATCATGTCGAAGGCGACGTGCGTGAACGCGATCATCTCCGAGATCATCCAGTTGCCGCAGATCACCAGGGCGATCGCGACGGCGACGGCCTTCGGCACGAACGAGAGCGTGACCTCCTGGATCTGCGTGACCGACTGGAACAGCGAGATCGCGAAGCCGACGACGAGCGAGGTCACCAGGACCGGCGCGGCGAGCTTTCCCGACACCAGGAGTGCCTGCAGCACGAGGTCGATGACGGCCTGCTGGTTCATGCGCGCCCCCTAGACAACGTGGTAGCTCTCGATGAGCGACGTGATGATGAGGCCCCAGCCGTCGACCAGCACGAAGAGCAGGATCTTGAACGGCAGCGAGATCATGACCGGCGGGAGCATCATCATGCCCATCGACATGAGCGCCGCGGAGACGACGAGGTCGATCACCAGGAACGGGATGAAGATGACGAACCCGATGATGAACGCGCTGCGGAGCTCGGAGATGATGAACGCCGGGATGACCGTCGTCATCGGCACGTCGGCCATCGACCCGGGGTTGTCGAGCCCGGCGGCGCGGGTGATCAGGGCGACGTCCTCGTCGCGGGTCTGGTGGAGCATGAACGTCCGCAGCGGCTTCGTGCCGATCTCGACGGCCTGGTTGAAGTCGCGCTTCCCCGCCAGGTAGGGCTGCAGGGCGTCGTCGTTGATGTGCCCGAGCACCGGCGCCATCACGAACAACGACAGGAACAGCGCGAGCCCGGCGATCACCTGGTTCGGCGGGATCGACTGCAGCCCGAGTGCGTTCCGGGTCATGGCGAGCACGACGAAGATCTTCGTGAACGACGTCATCATGAGCATCAGCGCCGGTGCCACGCTCAGCAGCGTGATGCCGATGAGCGTCACGACGGCGGACGACGGCGTGCCGTCCGGGCCGTTCACGCTGACGCTGAAGTCGCCGGTCGCGGGTGCGGTCGGCGTGGCCGGAGCCGTGGGCTCGACGACACCGGCGGCGTGCGCACCGGTCGTGGTGAGCATGAGGAACCCGGCGACGACCGCCAGCCCGAGCAGGACGAGGGCGACGAGTCGACCCGACCGTGCCAGCCGGTGCGGCCCTGCCGCCCTCACCCGGCCCGCCGGTTCCGGAGCGCCGCGGCGGCCTGCCGCCAGGTGTCGACCGACAGGATCGAGCCCTGCAGCTGCTGGACGCTCGGCACGGTGCGCTGCGGACGGCGGTTGCGCGGGCGCATCGGCAACGGCGCGGCGACACCGGGTGCGTCGGTCACGTTCGGCGCGTCGTCCTGGAGGCCCGTGGTGTCGTCCGTCTGCTGCGCGAGTTCCCGACCGAACGCGTCGGCCGACGGGGCGGGACGCACCGGCAGCGCCACCGGTCCGGTCACGATGGTGAGTTCGGGCGCGGGCGCCTGCCCGCTGGTGAGCAGCGTGACCCCGTGCTCGGACACGCCGAGCACGAGCCGCTCCCCCTCGACGTCGACCACGACGACGCTTGCCTTGCCGCCGATGCCCTGCCGTCCGACGACCTCGACGGTCGCGGCCCGACGGCCGGACGGCTTGCCCGAGAAGCGCTTGCGGCTCGCGCGGTGCAGCACCCACATGAGGGCGAGCACGACGCCGAGCGAGAGCGCGACGCGGAGGGTGACGACGAGGGTGTCCACGTGCGGGTCAGACGATCTCGGCGACGTCGAGGATGCGCGTGATCCGGACCGCGTAGTCCTGGTCGACGACCACGACCTCGCCGTGCGCGATGAGACGGCCGTTCAGCAGGACGTCGGCGGGGGCGCCGGCGCTGCGGTCGAGCTCCACGACGGCACCGGGCTCCATGCCGAGCACGTCGCGCACGGACATGCGGGTGCGACCGATCTCCACCGTGAGGGTCATCTCGACGTTGTTGATCCGGCCGAGGTTGCCGGCGGGCAGGTTCGCGACGACGGGGGCGGACACCGTGCCGTTCTCGCGGACACGGATACCGAACCAGCCTGCGGGCAGCCCGCCGGCGGTCAACTCGAACACGACCGTGTCGGGGTCCGCCAGGAGCGACGCCGCCGACGCGCGGCTCGCCTCGCCGAGCACCCCGACGCCGAGCACGCCGGCAGCCGCCTCGAGCGACGGACGCAGCACGTCGGTGACCGCGACGATGCCGTGGTCGGTGCCTCCGGCGGCCGTGATCGCCTCGAGGTCGGTGAGCACGAGCGCCAGGTCGGCCGACAGGCCGCCGACGAACGACGCGACCACGGCGTCGGTCGCCGCGTCGAGCACGACCGGTGTCGCGCCTCCAGGCAGGAGCACCGCGCGCAACGGGGCGGCCGTCGGGAGCTGCGCCGCGAGCGACTCGGCCGCTGCGGTGTGGAGGGTGGTCGTTTCGGTCATCAGTGCTGCTCCGTGCTCGTGGTGGTGACGACGATGCCGGCGAGGCGCGAGCCGTTCGCGCCGACCGCGGCGGTGCCGACGGGTTCCCCGTCGACCGCGATGGTGAGGGGGCGGTGCTGCGGGTGCGGCAGCGGCAGCACGTCGCCGACGGCGAGCCGGAGGACCTGCGTCGGGAGCACGGTCGCCGGGGCGAAGCGCAGGCTGACACCGACGGGGACACTCTCGAGCTGCGCGTCGAGCAGGGCGCGGGCGTCGGCGGTCGAAACGTGCGCGGCGGCCTCGCCGAGCTGCGGCAGGACGGCCTCGGCCGGCAGGGCCAGCGTGCCGGGGGCGATGCGGTCGCCCACCCGGATCGAGAACGAGGCGACGATCATCAGGTCACCCTTCTGGGCGGCCTGGGCGAACTGGCTGTTGAACTGGAACCCGCCGACCGTGACGTCCTGCGCGAGCAGGCCGCCGAACGAGTAGCGCAGGTCGTCGAGGGCGTCCTCGACGATCTTGCGGACCAGGGCCTGCTCGATGGGCGTGAAGGTGCGGTCCGGGGTCGGCAGCGGCTTCGAGGCGCCGAGCGCGTGCGACACCCAGGTCAGCGCGCCGTCGAGCGGGACCTGCAGCACGCCCTTCGGGGTCACGCCGGTGATCGGGAGCAGCACCATGCCGGTGAGGGCGGGCAGCGACGCGGCGTACTCGTCGTACGTCGTCATCTGCACCTGCTCGCAGGTGACCTGGCTGACCGCACGGACCTTCGCCGTCAGCTGCGTGCCCCACTGGCGCGCGAACGTCTCGAAGGCGAGCTCGAGGACACGGGCGTGCTCACGGGCCAGCGTCGACGGGCGCGCGAAGTCGTACACCTCGGGCGCTGGCAGGGTCTCGGTCACGGGTGCGTCTATCGGTCACCTGTGGGGCACCCGTCAGTGCTGTACCCCGTAGTGGGGCGGTGGCCTCGTTCTCGTGTGCCGCCCTGTCGCGCTCCGTCCTGCTCGTCTCTCGACCCTGTCGTGCTGCGTCCTGCTCGTCTCTCAGCCCGCTCGTGCTGTGTCCTGCGCCTTCGCCAGGGCCGGCATCAGGGCGCTGACGTCCTGGTCGGCGTTCGACAGGACCACGATGTCGACCCGGCGGTTCAGCGCGAGGTCCTGGTCGGTGCCACCCTTCGCCAGCGGCCGGCTCGACCCGAAGCCGACGCTCTGCACGTGGTCGCCGGGCATCCCGCCCCGCTCGACCAGGTCACGCAGCACCCCGGTGGCCCGCGCCGCGCTGAGTTCCCAGTTCGTCGCGTACGGGGCGGTCGAGTTCCGCTGGTCGGCGTGGCCCTCGACGCTGACGTCGTGGTCGGACGTCCGCAGCACCGGGGCGATCGCGTCCATGATGGACCGCGCCTGGTCGGACAGGTCGGCGCTGTTCGTGCCGAAGTACGTCTCGCTGCCGATGAGCCGGACGATGAGGCCCCTGGCGTCGACGGTGAACTGGACGTTCTCGGTCTGTCCCGCCTTCGCCAGGTTGCGCTGGATCGCACGCTCCAGGCGCGTCAGGTCGTCGAGCTCGCGCTTCGCGGCAGCGAGGTCCTGCTTCGTCGCGCTGGTCGGCACCACGGTCGATGCCGGGTCGACGTCGGTGTCCGCCGTGCCCGACGACGCGGTGGAGTGGTCGGCCTGGGACTTGTCCGTCGAGTAGCCGGAGCCGTCCTCGACCTGGTCCTTCGTGACGACCGTGCCGCTCGCCGTGTCGACCTTCTGCGACGTCACCTCGCCGAAGCCGGTGGCGAGCGAGTTCTTGAGCTGGACGTACTTCTGCTGGTCGACGGTGGACATCGCGAAGAGCACGAGGAACATGCACATCAGCACCGTGATCATGTCCATGTAGGACGCCATCCAGCGCTCGTCAGGGTGCTCGGCCTCATCGTGCGACTTCTTGGCGCGACCGCGGCCTCGGCCCCGGGGGTTGGCGCTCATCGTCAGGCCGCCAGCTGCTGCTCGTCGGCGTCGCCGGCCGTGCTGCCCTTGCCCTTGCCGCTCTTCGCCTTGGCCTTGGCCTTGGCCGACGTGTCGGCGCGGGCCTCGGGCGGCACCATGGCCTTCAGGCGCTCGCCGAGCAGACGGGGCTGGCTGCCGGCCTGGACCGCGAGCAGGCCCTCCATCAGGAGCGTCTGCCGGTCCGACTCGAGCTGCGCGAGCTTGCGGAGCTTCCCGCCGATCGGCAGCCACATGAAGTTCGCGGTCAGCAGGCCCCACAGGGTGGCGACGAACGCACTCGCGATGAGCGGGCCGAGCTCGTCCGGCTTGCCGAGGTTCGCGAGTACGTGGGTGAGCGACACCACGGTGCCGATGATGCCGACGGTCGGGGCGAACCCGCCGAGGCCCATGAAGAACGCGCTCGCGCTCCGCATCGGTGCCGCGTTCGACTCGATCTCGTCCTCGAGCAGGATCCGCAGCTCGTCCCCGTCGGTGCCGTCGGCGATGTTCTGCAGCGCCTTCTTCATGAACGGGTCGTCGTGCTTGTCGGCCTCCTGCTCGAGGGCGAGCAGGCCGTTCGCCCGCGCGGTCTCGGCGAGCCCGACGACGTCATCGATGACCGACGCCGGCGGAGTGACCTTGCCGGTGAACGCCCTCGGAACGGCCTTGAAGCTGGCGATGGCGTCCTTGAGGGTCGTGCTGGCGATGCCGCAGCCGATGGTGGCCCCGAACACGAGCAGCATCGGGGCGGGCAGGAAGAGTCCGCCGAGCTCGACGTGCTCCATCTGGACCATGCCGAACAGTGCGCCGAAGGCGAGCAGGATGCCGACGATCGTTGCGATGTCCACGTCAACGACCCCCGTCCAGCGCGCGGCCGTGCAGCGGGGTGCGGAGGGCGGCGACCGGGGCGAGCGTTGGCTGCGGGCCGGTGTTCGTACCCGCGCGCGGGGCTGCGTCGGTGCCGTAGGCCATGCCGACGATGCGGGCGCGGTACGCGGCGATCAGGTCGATGACGTCGGCCATCGACTCCCGCACGATGTACTTCGCGCCGTCGACCATGATGAGCGTCGTGTCCGGCGTCTCCTGGATGCGCTCCACGAGATCGGGGTTCACAGCGAATCCGCTGCCGTTCAGTCGTGTGACGACGATCATGGCCCGTCCTGGTTCTCGATCGTCCCGCCGCCGTCCGTGGGGCGGGATGCGGGCCCGTCCGTGGGCCTGCACGGAGGACTATCGGCGGGTGCGGCGGGTGCGTTAGTGGCCGTCAGTAGCCTGGTGCGGTGATCGATGCCTCGGACCTGCTCGCCCACCCGCGTGGCCGGCGCTTCTGCCTGGAGCTCGTCCGCGTGGTGCAGGACCCCGACGATCCGGCCACGGCACACCTCGGCGCCCTGCTCTTCTGGGCTGAGCACCACCTCGGCGTCGAACTCGGCGACGGCCGCACGCTCTTCGGCATCGGCGGTGCGGTCGAACCGGAGCCGGCTCCGCACCTGGGAACCGTGGCGAACGCACTCGCGGCGGTGTCCCTGCCGTCCGTGGGCGAGGACGACGTGGTGGTCGCACTCGAGTCCACTGCGGAGAGCGCGCTGTGGTGGCAGCAGCCCGATGCGCTGGACGTGCTCCTCGGCCGACCGGAGTTGCTGCCCGCGCTCCGGCGGATCGCTCGGTGGGCTGCCGACAGCCCGGTCGTGCGCCGGCTCTTCGACCCGCAGGGCGGAGCATGGAGCGTCGAGTTCGACGAGGACGACCAGCCCCGACGTCCGGGAGCGGCAGAGGCGCTCGCCGCCTGGTCCCGGGAGCTGCGCCGCGAGGACGCCGAGGGGAACCCGGGGGTGGCCAGCGGGGTTTGGTGGACGACTCCGCCGTGGCCGCTCGCGCAGCACACGCGAGCGCCGTTCCGGTCCGCCGGGCCGCTGGCGCTGTGGGCGGTCGAGGACTCCTTCGGGCAGGAACGCGCCGTGGTCTCGGCCGTGCCCGCCGATGCCACGGCGCGCGTGTGCACCGTCGACGGTCCCGCCGACTGGGCTGCGCTGTGCCGACGCTGGCCGCTCGACGTGACGCAGACCACCCGACGGAACGACTGGGCCGTGGCGACCGGACGGCAGGGTGACTGGGTGCTGCCGGACTGGTCCGCGGTGGCCACCGAGTACGACGTCGTGCACCTGACCGTCGCGGGCTGGTTCCGCACCTCCGGACTCGCCGTGCCGGTCGACGGCAGCCGGGCGAGCGTCGTCGCAGGGTGGACGCCGGACTCCGCCTACCGGCTCACCGACTGGGGAGCCGAGGTCAGTGCAGTCCCTGCCGAGCCGGAGACGTGGTCGCGTCCCGGCAACTCCGGGGTCTGGCGTCGTCTCAGCTGATCCCCAGCAAACCGCTGCATCCGATCGGGGTGCTCCGGCGGTAGTGGGGGTACGACGTCGAGGACGACGCCGTCCGCACCGGCCCGGACAGGCCCGAAGGAGACACGTCATGCGCAAGACACTCGCCACCGGCCTGAGCGCCGGTGTCCTGTTCGCCGCCGCCGCGGCCGTACTGCCCGCGACCGCTGCGACCGCCGCCACCGGTGAGGCGACGCTCTCGGTCCTGCACGCCGTCCCGGACGTCACCGTCGACGTCTACCTCGACGGCGAACGTGCCATCGACGACTTCACCCCCGGCACCCTCGCCGGCCCGATGATGGTGCCGGCCGGTGCCCACCAGCTCGCCGTCACCGCCGCGGACGCCACCGACGCATCCGAGCCGATCATCGGCCCGGCGGACGTCTCGTTCGACGCGGGTGGCAACTACACCGCCGTCGCGCACGACGCCACCGACGGTTCGCCGACCGCCACGGTGTTCACCAACGACACTTCGGCCGTCGCGGCCGGGCAGGGACGCCTCGTCGTCCGGCACGTCGCCGCCGCCCCTGCTGTCGACGTCCTCGCCGGTGGTGAGGCTGTCGTCTCGAACCTGTCGAACCCCGACGAGCAGGCACTCGAACTGCCGGCCGGCACCGTCTCGGCGAGCGTCGCCGCGGCCGGGACCACCGACCCGGTCATCGGCCCGGCGGACGTCGAGATCGCCGCCGGCTCGTCCACCATCGTCTACGCCTGGGGCAGCCTGGACGACTCGAACCTCGCACTCGCCACGCAGACCATCTCGGACCTGGGTGGTGCGCCGAACGGTGTCCCTGCCGGGAACGCGGGCCTCGTGGCCACGAACGACCAGGGCCCCCTGCCCCTGGTCGGCGCAGCGGCGGCCGCCCTGGCCGCCGCTGCCGCAGTCGGGGCCGTCGTGCTCCGTCGCCGGAACGCAGCGACCCAGCGCTGACCGTGCAACGCCACGTGCGGTCCGCCACGGTGACGCTCGTCGTCGCCGTGGCGGCCGCCGCCCTGACCGGGTGCTCGTCGGCCGGGACCACCCCCGGCGGGCAGCCGTCCGTCCTGACGACCAGCGCACCGCGCCCGACCCCGGTCCCGTCGGCGTTCTCGACCGAGGTGCCGCAGCAGACCGCCACGATCCCCCCGGTCCGGCGGGCCGCCGCTCCGACCACCATCACCGTCGACCATGCCGGGATCACCGCGCCCGTCCGCCCCGAGGGGGTCGACGAGGGCGGCGCCATGGCGCTCCCGCCCGACCCGGCGACCGCCGGCTGGTACCGCTTCGGTGCCGCGCCGTCGTCCGACGAGGGCACCGTCGTCATCGCGGCGCACGTCGACGCCGTCGGGTACGGCGTCGGTCCGTTCGCTCGGCTCGGTGGCGCACCGTCCGGCACCCGGGTCACCCTCACCGACACGGCCGGCGCCGAGACCACGTGGCGGATCGACTCCGTCAGCATGCTCGAGAAGCAGGGCCTCGCCTGGGGCGAGGTCTTCCGTGCCGACGGACCTCGGCGGCTCGTCCTGATCACCTGCGGTGGGACGTTCGACGCAGCCACCGGACACTACGAGAGCAACCTCGTCGTCACCGCGGTCCCGGTCTGACCGTGGCGACGATCCGCCCCCTACGATCGGATCGTGGTCGACGACGACCGCACCAGCGACAGGAAGACGTGACGATCAGCCTCCCGGACGACGGCGAACTCGCGGACGCGTTCCGCGAGGGGAGCGAGCACGCCCTGCGCGCCGTCTACGAACGGTGGTCGTCGCTCGTGTACTCCCTGGCGCTCCGGGCACTGGCCGACCCGGCCGCCGCCGAGGACGTCACGCAGCAGGTGTTCGTGAAGGCCTGGCAGCGGAGCACGAGCTACGACCCGACCAGGGCACCACTCGGTGCCTGGTTGGTCGGCATCACCCGGAATTGCATCGCCGACGCGCGCAACGAGCGACGCCGGCACGCCAGCGCCGCGGACCCGGAGGTCGTGGAGGAGACCACGCCGGCGCCCGAACCGGCCTTCGACCTGGCCGAACGGGCACTCGTGTCGGGTGAACTCGACCGGCTCGACGAGGTCCCGCGTCGGGTGATGCGACTGGCGTTCTACGACGACCTCAGCCATCGTGAGATCGCCGAACGGCTCGAACTGCCGCTGGGCACCGTCAAGAGCCACATCCACCGAAGTCTGGCTCGGCTCCGAACACGTCTGGAGGTGATCGAATGAAGCACGTCGACGACGAGACACTGGCGATGCTCGCGGTCTCCGACGAGGTGGCCGAGGACGACGTCGCCGAGCACCTGGCGTCCTGCGCCCGGTGCCGCGACGAGGTGGCCGTGCTGCAGCGGGTCGCCGCGGTCACCCGGGCGTCCGAGGACGTCGAGCTGGCCGCGCCGCCGGAGCACGTGTGGGAGCGGATCGCGGCCGAGATCGCCCGGACGCCACAGCACGCTGCGGCACCGGCACCGGCACCGGCACCGGCACCGGCCACCGAACCCGAGCGTGCGCCCGGCCGCGAACCCGGACAGGCACCCGCACCCGCCGCCACGTCGTCCGAGCTGCGGCACCACGCCGCGTCCCGCCGACCCCGGTCGCGTCCGCGACGACGCCGTGCCCTCGCGGCGGCCATCGCCGGTGTCGGCGTCCTCGCCGTCGTCCTCGGCATCGGCGTCGCGTCCGGGATCGTGCCCGGACTCCCCCGCGGCGACACCGAGACCGTCCTCGCGAACACCGAGCTCGATGCCCTGCCCGGCTGGTCCGGCACCACCGGCACGGCCGAACTGGAACGCGACCAGGACGGTCGGGTCACGCTCGTGGTCGACCTGCACGGTGAGCGCGGTCGCTCCGGCACCGGTCCGCTGCGCGAGGTCTGGATGATGCGCGCGGACCTCGCGGGCCTGGTGAGCGTCGGGTACCTCGACGGCGACCGTGGCCGCTTCACGGTGCCGGCGGGTCTCGACACCGAGCGGTTCCCGGTCGTGGACGTCTCCGCCGAGGCCGACGACGGGGATCCGGCACACTCCGGCGACTCGATCGTCCGGGGCACCCTGACCGATCCCTGAACGTGTTCGTCCCCCGAAATTGCCAGCTGTGACGTATTC
This sequence comes from Curtobacterium flaccumfaciens, assembly GCF_018598405.1. NCBI lineage: Bacteria > Bacillati > Actinomycetota > Actinomycetes > Micrococcales > Microbacteriaceae > Curtobacterium > Curtobacterium flaccumfaciens. The sequence continues at coordinate 106,344 of NZ_JAHEWS010000010.1, forward strand.
GAGACCTCCGGACACGCAACGGGGGTCGATCCTCCACCGCTTTATCTCATGAGCGTGTTAGCGTGGCGCGCATGTCCGACACCACCACCGTCGTTTCGCCGGCATCTCCGGCGACCGCAGCACCCCTCCGTGAGGTCGGCGCCCTGATCCGGGGCGCCCGCAAGGGCCGCAGCATGACCCAGGCCCAGCTCGCCGAACGCGTCGGCACCAGCCAGAGCGCGATCAACCGCATCGAGCAGGGCGGTCAGAACCTGTCCCTCGAGATGCTCACCCGCATCAGCGACGCCCTCGACCAGCAGATCGTCTCGATCGGCGGCGCCCCGCAGCGTGCCCACCTGCGCGTGCAGGGCGGCCGGAAGCTCAGCGGCTCCATCGCGGTGAACTCGAGCAAGAACGCCGCCGTGGCGCTGCTCTGCGCCTCGCTGCTCAACCGCGGTGTGACCCGTCTGCACAAGGTCGCCCGGATCGTCGAGGTCGACCGCATCATCGACGTGCTCCGCAGCCTCGGCGCGAGCGTCACGTGGTCCGAGGACGGCGAGACCCTCGAGATCGTCGCCCCCGACGACCTGCGCCTCGACGCGATCGACGCCGACGCCGCCCGCCGCACCCGCAGCGTGCTCATGTTCCTCGGCCCGCTCAGTGGCCGGTACGAGTCGTTCCGCCTGCCCTACGCCGGCGGCTGTGACCTCGGCACCCGCACGGTCGAGCCACACCTCATCGCACTGCGGCCGTTCGGCGTCGACGTCGAGGCGACCTCCGGCTGGTACGAGGTCGACGTCGCGAACCAGGCCGTCCCCACGAAGTCCGTCGTCCTCACCGAGCGCGGCGACACCGTGACCGAGAACGCGATCCTGGCCGCTGCCGCCCGCGACGGCGAGACCGTCATCCGGAACGCCAGCCCCAACTACATGGTGCAGGACCTCTGCTTCTTCCTCGAGCTGCTCGGCGTGCAGATCGAGGGCATCGGCACCACGACGCTCCGCATCACCGGCAAGAGCCGCATCGACGAGGTCGTGGACTACTGGCCCAGCGAGGACCCGGTCGAGGCGATGAGCCTGCTGACCGCGGGCATCGTCACCGCGTCCACCCTCACCGTGACCCGTGCGCCGATCGAGTTCCTCGAGATCGAGCTCGCCACCCTGGCCGAGATGGGCCTGCTGTTCGACGTCAGCGAGGAGTACGCCGCCGCCAACGGCCGCACCCGCCTCGTCGACATCACGGTGCACCCGTCCGACCTGCACGCCCCGATCGACAAGATCCACGCGATGCCGTTCCCCGGGCTGAACATCGACAACCTGCCGTTCTTCGTCGTCATCGCGGCCATGGCCGAGGGCACCACGCTCGTGCACGACTGGGTCTACGAGGGCCGGGCGATCCACCTGCTCGACCTCACCCGTCTCGGCGCGAGCGTCACCCTGCGCGACCCGCACCGCCTCGACGTCACCGGCCCGACGCACTTCTCCGGCGCCGAGATCAGCTGCCCGCCGGCACTCCGGCCCGCCGTGGTCATCCTGCTGGCGATGCTCGCGGCGAAGGGCGAGAGCGTCCTGCGCAACGTCGGCATCATCGCCCGTGGCTACGAGCAGCTGCAGGAGCGCCTCAACTCGCTCGGCGCGTCCATCGAGACGTTCCACGACTGACGCTGGTCCCCCGCTGGGCACCGGTGTTCGCCGGTTGAACACGCGCAAACCGCGGTTCAACACGCGAACACCGGTGTTTTGCGTCCCCCCGTCCCCGCAAGTGGGGACGGACCGTCACCCGTTCTGCGGGGTCCCCACGGGCCTCCAGGCCGATGCCCAGGAGCGCTCCATGCGCCGCCCAGCCCGACCGTGCTGGATGGGCAGATGGCCACGAGATCACTCCTGACCGTCCCCCTGCTCATCACGGTCGCCGCAGCGGCCGTGGCGTGGGCCGTGCTCGGCCCCGCCGCCGCGCTCGCCTTCGTCGCGCTCGCGTTCCTCGAGATCGCGATGGCCGCGGACTCGTCCGTGCCGATGGCCGGCATCGCCGGGCGCCTGCACTCACCCGCCCGGCGGCTGTTCCTGTCGCTCGGCATCGTCGCGGGCGTCCTCGCGATGCGCCTGCTGCTGCCGCCGGCGGCGGTCGCGGTCGGTGACGCGACCGACCCGGCGAGCTCCGTCGAACAGGCGGTCTTCGCACCCGGCTCGTTCTCCGCGCACCTGGCCGAGGTTCGCCCGGCCCTCGCCGCCTTCGGCGCCGCGTTCATCTGGCTCGTGTTCGCCGAGTACCTGTTCAACACCGACCGCGCGTCGCGCAGGTCGTGGCTCGGCCGCCTGGAGGCCCGACTCGCCTCCGTCGCGCGCCCGCGCGTCTGGTCGCTGGTCACCGCTCTGACGGGGGTCGTGGTCACCTCGGTCCTCATCGGGTCACGTTCCGGGTGGGCACCCGGCGCACTGCTGCCGATCGCCATCGGCGGGATCGCGGGCATCGCCGCCTACCTCGCGTCGAAGCGCATCGCCGGATGGGCGCTGCGCGGGGGCGGCGGTGCCGGAGGATCGGACACCGCGTCGATCGGGGTCGGCCGCGGTGCCTGGCGCATCCACCTCTACGCGTCGACCGTCGTGTTCGAGCGGGGGCTCGTGGTGTTCATGCTGTTCGAGATCCTCGACGGCGTGTACAGCCTGTCGGGGTCCGGGCCGCTCGGGTCGGACGGGCTCGGGGCGCTCGAGCAGGCCGCGGTCGCCATCGGTGCGATCGGCGTCGGGGCGGTGTTCCTGGCACGGCTGACCTCGCACGTCGACCAGGCTGCGGGACTCAAGCGGCTGCGGTACCTGAAGGCAGGGGCGGCGTACGTGCTCGGCGTGCTGGCGGTGCTGCTGTGGGCGAGCCTGCTCGTACCGATCCCGGGCATCGTCGTGGGGTGGTTCGGGACCGTCGTGATCGGGTCGGCGCTGGTGACGTCCCTGCCGTGGCGGGCGTGGTGGCGGCGGGTGGTGCGGCGGCCGCGGGCGGTGTGAGCCGGCGGGTGGTGTGGCGCGTCGTTCGGCTGTTCTGGAAGGATCCACCGTGGATCGGCGTTGACTGGCGGGTCGGACGACGATCGGAGTGCACGTGCTGGGACCGGAACTGGTGGTCGTGCTCGGCCTCGCCATCGCACTGACGGCCGCCGTCGCCGACCGCATCCGGGTCGCACCACCCGTGCTGCTCCTGGTGTTCGGCGCGCTGCTCGGGCTCGTGCCGGAGTTCGCGAACGTCGAGCTCCCGGCCGAGGCGGTCCTGCTCCTCTTCCTCCCGGCGCTGCTGTACTGGGAGAGCCTGACGACGTCGCTCCGCGAGATCCGCAAGAACCTGCGCGGCATCGTCCTGATGGGCACCCTGCTCGTCGTGGTCACCGCCGGCGCGGTCGCCGTCCTGCTGCACCTGCTCGGCATGCCGTGGGGCCCGGCCTGGGTGCTCGGTGCCGCGGTCGCCCCGACCGACGCGACCGCGGTCGGCGTGCTCACGAAGATGCTGCCCCGGCGGAACGTCACGGTGCTCCGCGCCGAGAGCCTCGTGAACGACGGCACCACCCTCGTGGTCTACGGCATCGCCGTCGCCGTGACCGTCGGCACGCAGGAACTCACGTTCTGGGGTGTGTCGGGCATGCTCGTGCTCTCCTACATCGGCGGGGTCGCCGCGGGACTCGCCGCCGCCTGGATCGGCACGATGGTGCTGCGGCGCGTCGACACCGTGGTGCTCGAGAACCTCGTCACCCTGCTCGTCCCGTTCGCCGCGTTCCTCGCCGCCGAGGCGATCGAGGCCTCCGGGGTGCTCGCGGTGGTGGCGGCCGGCATCGTCGTGAGCCAGGTCGGCCCGAAGCTCGACCGCGCCGAGACCCGGCAGCAGGTGCGCGCGTTCTGGTCGTTCCTGACCTTCCTGCTCAACGGCGCACTGTTCGTGCTGGTCGGCATCGAGGCGATGGTCGCCGCACGCGCACTCGACCCCGCCGACCTGCTGCGCGGGACCGGGATCGTCTTCGCGGTCGCCGTGCTGCTCGTCATCGTGCGGTTCGCGTTCCTGAACGCCGCGGGCGGGACCATCTGGCTCGTCACCCGGCGCACCGGCGGAGAACCGCGCGAGGGGCACCGCGACCGGCTCGTCAGCGGGTTCGCCGGGTTCCGGGGCGCGGTGTCGCTCGCCATGGCCGTCGCCGTGCCACGCACGCTGGAGTCCGGTGGCGACTTCCCCGAGCGCGACCTCATCGTCTTCGTCACCGCCGGGGTGGTCATCGTCACGATCGTCGGGCAGGCCCTCGTGCTGCCGGCCGTCCTGCGCCGCGCCGCGCTGCCCGAGGACGAGTCCGTCAGCGAGGAACGTCGCTACGCCGAACGCACCGCGATCGAGGAGGCGCTCGACGCGCTCCCCCGTCTCGCACGGTCGACCGGAGCCGATCGTGCCACGGTGGATCGACTGCGGAAGGACTACGAGGCGCACCTCGACGTGATCGAGGCCCGCGAAGGGGACGACGACGACCACCCCGCGCTGCAGCGGCACGACAACGCGGTCGCCCTCGAGCTCGCACTCGTGCAGCACAAGGCGAGAACCCTCTTGCGCTTGCGGGACGCCGACGAGATCGACGACCTGGTGCTGCGCCAGGTGCGTGCCGGGTACGACGCCGAAGAGGCACGGCTGGACGGCATGGAGTCGGTGGCTTCGCCGCCCACGTCGTCGTAGGGCGATCCGGGGCACACCTGGTCGAAGCGGGCGTACCCGGCCTGTTGTTCCGACCAGGTACGCCCGTTTCCCGTTCCCATCGCGGCCGTCATGGGAAGGAACGCGCTCGCTCATGTGCGCCGCAGCAGCGCGACGCCAGGGTGACGCCCCGTCCCGCTCGACGTGTGCTCAGCGCGAGAGTCCGACCGACACGGCCGCGGTCGACGGACCACCGCACCGCTCGTCCTGGTCGCCCTGCTCGTCGCGGACCCAGCGCAGCGCGACCGATCGACTGAGGAGTAGACGGTCCTCTCGGTCGTAGACAGCGACCCGGCCCACGGTGGGGAGGCCGGAGTCTGCCGTCGTCCGCCAGACGGCACCTCCGGGCACGGGCGTGGGCGACGGCTCCGGCGCGACCTCGGCGGGGACCAGCGGTGGGTCCGACGGAGTGGGCGGCGTGCAGCGTGCTCCCCCACACGTGCGGACGAGAGCGACGTCGCGCAGGTCCCCGGCATCTCCGGTGACCGTGACCTCGACCGTGTTCAACCACCCGCTGGCGGTGCACGACGTCACGCCGAAGCTGCACGCGGACACGACCGCAACGAGCACCAGGGTGCACCCGGCGCCGAGGATCGCTCGGACAGTCCACACGCGCCCATCCTGCACCGGGAACGCTACCCTGGCCGCAGTGATCCTCCGTCTCCCTCGGTGACCCACCGGGCACCCAGCACCACCGGTTCACCCCGCCGACGCGCGGGGGTGGTCTCGTGCGCCCGGACGGGGAACTCCACCAGGAGTTCCCCCGCCCGGCACACCATCCAGACCACCAGAGGAAGACACTCCATGACGACCACCGACCGGTCCGCCCTGCGCGCGGACTGCGGCAACTGCTTCGCGCTCTGCTGCACCGTCTTCGGGTTCCAGCGCTCCGCCGACTTCCCGATCGACAAACCCGCCGGTACCCCCTGCGACAACCTCGCAGACGACTTCTCCTGCACCATCCACCAGGCGCTGCGGCCGAGGGGGTTCCGGGGCTGCACCGTCTTCGACTGCTCGGGTGCGGGCCAGTACGTGTCCCAGACCCTCTACGACGGGGTCAGTTGGCGTGCGGACCCGGCCTCCCGCGCGGAGATGTTCCGGGTGTTCCCGATCGTCCGCAGACTGCACGAGATGCTCTGGCACCTCGCCGAGGCACGGGACCGTGCGGTGACCCCGGACTCGGCAGACGACGCTGCCCTCCTCGCGCAGGAGATCCGCCGAAGCCTCGACGCTGGCCGTCCGACGCTCCTCGCGCTGGACCTGGAACCACTGCACGCTCGAGTGCGCGATGTCCTGGTCGAGGTGAGCGCCGAGGTCCGGGGCAGGTACTGCGCCGGCGATGCCGACGCTCCGGACGGCCTGCTGCGACCGGGGGCGGACCTCGCAGGTCGCGACCTCCGGGCGCGGTCACTGCGGGGGGCCGACCTGCGGGGAGCCACGGTGATCGCGGCGGACCTGCGCGGTGTCGACCTGTCCGGTGTCGACCTGCTCGGCGCCGACCTGCGGGATGCACGGGTTGACGGAGCGGACCTGTCCACGGCGGTGTTCCTCACACAGGCGCAGGTGAACGCGGCACGCGGGGACTCCGCCACAACGCTGCCCGACGGGATCGACCGGCCGTCGCACTGGCCGGCAACGGTGGCACCAGTGTCGCCAGTGGCGCCGCGCTGAGACCACGGGGCGGCCGGTCAGGGCCGCGCGTCGAACCGTCGGCGGTAGCTCAAGGGTGTGCTGCCGAACGCCACGGCGAAGTTCTGCCGCAGCGTGACCGGGTTGCCGAATCCGCAGGCGGCGGCGATCTGGTCGACGGGGAGGTCGGTGGTCTCGAGCAGCCGGCGCGCCTCGTCCAGGCGTCGTGACCGCACCCAGGCCGCGGGGGTGGTGCCGGTCGACTGCTTGAAGGCCCGGACGAAGCTGCGGCGACTCATGTGGGCCGCCGCAGCGAGTCCGTCGACGCCGAGGTCCTCGTCCAGGTGTCCGACCGCCCACGCCGACGCCGCCGCCACCGGGTCGTCGTCGCCGCGCTGCACCACGGGGCGCTCGATGTACTGGGCCTGTCCGCCCTCGCGGTGGGGCGCGACGACCAGGCTCCGCGCGACCCGGTTCGCCGCCTCGGCCCCGAGGCGGGTGCGCACCACGTGCAAGCACGCGTCCAGGCCGGACGCCGTGCCCGCCGACGTCAGGACGTCCCCGTGGTCGACGTAGAGCACGTCCGGCTCCACCGTCAGGTCCGGGTGTGCGGCGGCGAGCCGGTCGACCTCTCACCAGTGTGTCACGGCGCTGCGTCCCGCGAGGAGCCCGGCACCCGCGACGGCGATCGACCCGAGACACAGGCCGACCACGGTCGAGCCCCTTGCGTGCGCGTCGACGACCGCCTGCTCGGTCGGTGCCGGCAGCCGGGTGCCGTCGTCGGTCCAGGACGGCACCACGACCAGGTCGGCGTCGTCCGCCGCCTCGAGCCCGTGCACGGGACCGACCGTCAGCCCCTCGGCGGTCCGGACCGTACCGGACCGGTCGGAGAACACGAAGGTCTCCCAGTCGGCGAGCCCGAGCCGGGTGACCTCGTCGAACACCATCTGCGGGACGGACAGGTGGAACATCGTGATGCCGTCGAACGCGTAGATCGCGATGCGCACGGACGCCTCCTCCGGGTTGGCCTGATTCCATCGTATCGGTGCACACGTGCCAACCACGGCGCGCTCGAGGACAGACGAGGATCGAGGAGCACGTCCACCAACCCAAGGAGTCCCCAGTGACCGATCCCCAGCGCGCCCTCGTCCTCGTCGACATCCAGCTGGAGTACTTCAGCGGTCCGCTCGAGGTCCGCTTCCCGCCGGTCGACGACTCGCTCGCGCAGATCACGACCGCGATCGACGCAGCGACGGCCTCCGGCACGCCGATCGTCGTCGTCCAGCACAGCGCCGGCGACGCAGCGCCGGTCTTCAACCCGACCACCGATGCCTTCGCGCTGCACCCCGAGATCGAACGGCGACGAACGCCGGCGTGGAAGCACATCACGAAGCAGTACAGCTCCGTCTTCGCCGACACCGACCTGCTCCCCTGGCTGCGCGAGCACTCCGTCGACACCGTGACCCTGGTCGGCTACATGACGAACAACTGCATCATCGTCTCGGCGGCCGAGGCGGAGGCCCTCGGCGTCGCGATCGAGGTGCTGTCCGACGCCACCGGGGCGATCAACATCGTCAACGCCGGCGGCGCGGTGGACGCCGAGACCGTGCACCGCACCCTGATGGCGGTCCTCCAGTCGAACCTCGCCGCCGTCACGACGACGGCAGAGTGGGCATCGGCACTCACCGCGGGCGTGACGATCCCGAAGGATGCGCTGCCGACGTCCGCGGCCGCGGGCGCCCAGCGCTTCCCGGGCTGACATCCGTTCTCATCTATAAATGTATTGCCACATCTGCATACGTGACGTACGGTGGGCACATCCCAACCGCCGATCAGCAGGAGGTCACCATGGCCGAGCACGAGAACAGCGCCGAGCACACCATCGCCGAGCACACCCACCAGGACGGCTGCGGCCACGAGACGGTGCAGCACGACGACCACGTCGACTTCGTCCACGACGGTCACAAGCACGCCGAGCACGGTGACCACTACGACGAGCACTGATCCTCGGATCAGCACGGACGGCCCCGACGCGACACCGCGCCGGGGCCGTCGTCTTGCATGCACGTATGCGCGTGCGCTTACATGAGTGCATGTCAGACGGGATCGAAGCGGCGGCGGAGCTCTTCAAGGCGCTCTCCTCGCCCGCACGACTGCGCATCCTCGCGGTGCTGATCTCCGAGTCGTCCGATGTCGGGTCCCTGGCCGAGGCGACCGAACTCTCGCAACCCCTGGTTTCCCAGCACCTGCGGACCCTGCGACTCGCCGGCATCGTGCAGGTCGAGCGCATCGGACGGAACGCCGTCTACTCGCTGCACGACGAACACATCGCGCACATCGTCGGCGACGCGGTCAGTCACGTCACCGAGACCGAAGCGCGCTGACCCGGCGCCCATCACGGCTCAGCAGCAGTCGCAGCCGTCGCCCTCCCGCTCCCCCGTCAGCGCCGACACCGGCTGCTTGCAGGCGTCGCCGCGCCACGCCTCGAGTCCCTCGCGCACCGCGAACCCGACCACGACGAGCCCGGCCAGCGGATCGGCCCACCACCAGCCGAACACGCTGTTCGCCAGCAGGCCGAGCAGCACCGCCGCGGACAGGTAGCTGCAGATCAGCGTCTGCTTCGAGTCGGCGACCGCCGAGGCGGAACCGAGCTCGCGTCCGGTCCGCCGTTCCACCAGGCTCAGGAACGGCATGACCGCCAGGCTCACCGCGGCCAGGACGATGCCGACCGGACTGTGCTCCGGCGAGCGGACGCCCGTGAAGGTCAGGACGGCGTCGACGCTGACCACGAGCGCAAGACCGAAGAAGGAGACCGCGATCACCCGGAGCGCCGTCCGTTCCCGGGCCTCCGGGTCGCGACCGGCGAACTGCCACGCGACGGCGGCGGCTGACAGCACCTCGACGATCGAGTCGAGCCCGAAGCCGATCAGCGCGGTGGACGACGCCACCGATCCGGCTGCGATGGCGACGACGGCCTCGATCACGTTGTACGTGATCGTCGCCGCGACGATCCACCTGATCCGTCGCCGGAGCACGTCGACGCGGACCGGTGCGAGCGACACCCCAGCCGTGCTCACCGCTCGACCTCGCAGCCGAGGGCAGTGACCCCGCCGTCGTCCACGACGTCGACCGCCAGCACCACGTCGACCAGAGACTCGAGCGCCGTCGTCAGGTTGCGGTCCGCGAGTTCGTACCGGGTCCGACGCCCTTCCGGTACCGCGACGACGATGCCGCACCCGCGCAGGCACGCCAGGTGGTTCGACACGTTCGTGCGCGTCAGGTCCAGTTCCTCTGCGAGCCGCGCCGGGTAGCCCGGCCCGTCGAGCAGTCGGAGCAGGATCCGGGCACGGGTGGGATCGGAGAGCGCTCGCCCGAGCCGGTTCAGGACGTCGAGACGCGGAGCAATGGTCAGCACACGCTGACTATAGGGCTCCCGGTGCCGGCGACACCAGCCTCAGAGCTCGTCGCCACGCACCAGCGATCGGATCCCGGGGAGCGCTGCTCGCGCCGGGTCCGCCGCCTCGTCGACGATCACCGCGATGCCCACGAGCCGTGCCCCGCACCGCTCGACGAGGGCAGCGGTGGCGAGGGCCTGGCTGCCGGTCTCCACCCAGTCGTCGACGAGCACGACCCGCTGACCGGATCCGACCAGGTCGGCACGCAGGGACAGGGTGCGGCGGTTCCCGCGGTAGTCCGGTCCGGTCTGCTGTTCGACGACGGGGCCGGGGAAGACCGTGCCGTCCTTCCGCACCGGGGCGAAGCCGACGCCGAGCGCCAGCGCGACGGCCGGCCCGAGCACGAAGCCGCGCGACTCCACACCGACCACGACGTCCGGACGGTCGTCCGCTGCCGTCGCGGCGATGCCCTCGACGATCGCGCGGAGCGCCACCGGTTCCCGCAGCATCGACCACGTGTCGGCGTCGCCGTCGATCCACCGGAAGTGCTCCAGGACGGCCCGGCGCCCCCGTTCGACCGCAGCTGCATCGCTCACGGACTCACCCTAGGCGTGCCGCACCTCCGGTTGGACGACGGATGGTGAGCAGGAACGGTCGGGTCCCCCTTCAGCACTCGACCGTTGCTGCTCACCAAGCGCCCGCGCCAGCGCTCGCGAACACGCACACGAGCGGGTCCGCAGCGCACAGGCCCGCAGCGCCCGCGCCTAGCGCTTCAGGTTCGTCAGCTCCTGCAGCACCTCGTCCGAGGTCGTGATGATGCGCGCGTTCGCCTGGAACCCGCGCTGCGCCACGATCAGGTTCGTGAACTCCTGCGACAGGTCGACGTTCGACATCTCGAGCGTCCCCGCCGCGAGCGAACCCACGCCAGCGGAGCCGGGGCCGCCGACCGTCGCGCCGCCCGAGTTCGCGGTGGCCCGGTAGCCCGACGCCCCGGTCTTCTCGAGCCCGGCCGGGTTGGCGAAGGTGGCGAGGGCGATGCGGCCCAGCGCGAGCGACGCACCGTTCGAGAACGTGCCCGTGACGGTGCCGTCCTTCGAGATCGAGTACCCCTGCAGCGCCCCGGCCTCGCGACCGTTCTGCGAACCGATCGCCGCGGTGTTCAGCGACGCGAACCCGGTCAGGTCGCCCATGTCGACGCGGATGCCGCCGACGGCGAGGGTCCCGCCGGCGGTCAGCTTGCCGTCGGTCCCGAAGGTCAACGAGGTCGTCGCCGTGGTGCCCTGACCGTTGCGTCCGGTCACGTCCCAGCCGGCGGCGGTGCGCGTGTAGGCGAGGGACATCGTGTGCTTGGCGCCCGAGGCGTCGTACACGGTTGCCTCGCGCGTGATGGTCTGGCCGACCGCTGTCTCGGACGGCAGGTTGCCGGCGACGGTGGCTGCGGTGGTGCGGACGGCCGGGGCGGCGGCCTCGAGCGGCAGCACGATGTCGGACAGCTGCCCGTTCTCGTTGACGACGCCGTTGGTGGCCGGGTAGCCCTGCACGATCTTGCCGTCGGCGGTGACGAGACGGCCGTTCGCGTCGAAGTCGAACGCACCGGCGCGGGTGTAGACGGTGTCGTTGCCCAGACGGGTGACGAAGAAGCCGTCGCCCGAGATCATCAGGTCGGTGGCCTTGCCGGTGGCCTGCGCGGAGCCCTGCGCGAAGTTCGTGGAGACACCCGCCACCTGCACGCCGAGGCCGATCTGGGCGGGGTTCGTGCCGCCGACGCCGGTCTGCGGTCCGCCGGCGCCCTGGGTCATCTGCGACAGGGTGTCCTGGAAGACGGTGGTCGAGCCCTTGAAGCCGACGGTGTTGACGTTGGCGATGTTGTTGCCGGTGACGTCGAGCATCTGCTGGTGGGAGCGGAGGCCGGAGATCCCGGAGTAGAGCGAGCGGAGCATGGTGCGTCCTTTCGGAGAGGCAGGAAGATCGAGGAAGAACGAGGAAGAACGGCGGAAGGAGGAGGGGGTGTCAGGAAGCCGGAGCGGTGGTGGTGATGCCGGAGATCACGTCGAGAGCGACCTCCTTCCCGTTCACGGTGACCGTGGGCACGCTGTTCGCGTACGACACGGCCGAGGCGGTCCCGGTGACGGGCTTGCCCGAGTCGGCGTCGGTGTAGCTGACCTGCTTGCCGACGAGGTTCGCTGCGGCGATGCGCATCTGCAGCGAGAAGTTCTCGTTCCCCGTCGTGGTCTGGTTGGTGATCTGCTCCATCATCGCGAGCTGCGTCTGCTGGCTGATCATCTGGTTCGTGTCCATCGGCGAGGACGGGTCCTGGTTCCGCAGCTGCGTGACGAGCAGCTTCATGAACACCTCGGAGTCCATCGTCTGGGACTTCTGGGATGCGGAGTTGGCGGCCAGGGCCGCTGCCTGCGCGGTCGGGTCCACGCTGCCGGTGATGCCGTCGATGGGCATGGTGTGTTCCTGTTCCTGAGCCGGATCAGGCGAGGACGTCGAGTCCCGCGGTGCGGATGGAGGGCGTGTGGGTGGTGGGCTGCGCGCGCGGGGTGACCCGCGCCTCCAGGCCGGGGTCGCCAGGAAGGACACGCGCGGCCGGACGCTCGTCGCGACCCGGCGCGTCCTGCGGCTGGTTCTGCGACGACAGGTCGAGGGTGGTGCTCACCCCGGTGCCGGCCGCGTCGCGGCGGAGGTCCGGGAGGACCTGGCGGACGGCCTCACGGCCGGCGTCCGACGCGGCGAACAGCTCGACGTGCATGCCGTGCGCGGTGACGTGCGCGCGGACCGTGACCGGGCCGAGGCTGTCCGGAACGACCTGCACGGTGACCACGTGCTCACCGGGGCCGGCCTGCGCGAGCGAGAACACCGGCCGCGCCAGCTGCTGCGCGAGCGGTGCCGGCGCCGAGGGGGCGGCCGCGGAGGGCGCGCCGGCCGACGACGTCGTCACCACGAACGGCGCGTCGCCGCCGCGGGTCGGTGCCACGGCCGGGAGGCCCGGATCACCCGGCGTCGACGCCTGCTGCTCCGTCCCGTGGCCGGCTCCGGAGCCGGTGGTGGCTGCCGGGGCGGTGGCCGCCGTGACGACCGGCGTCTGGGCCGTGGTCGCGATCGGGGTGCCGTCGTCGGTGCGCGTCGGCGCCGTGGCGGGGTTCACGGCAGCGGGGACGGTTGCGGGTGCGGTGGCGGCTGCTGCGGTCGTCGCGGGGGTGGTGCCCGCGGCGGTCGCGGGAGCGGTCGTGGCAGTCGGCGTCGCGTACGTGGTTGCCGGAGCGGTCGTCGAGGTCGGCGCGGCGCCGGACTCCGACGCTCCGGGGGACGCCGGTGCCTGCTGCGTGGTGCCGAGGGCAGTGGCGGTGGCCGGCGTCGGTGTCGACGGGACCTGCTGCGAGGTCGCGCCGTCCACGATCGGCGTCGTCGCCGCAGTGCCGGCGGTCGCTGCGGCGGCGACGACCGTGGCGTGCGGGTCGCCCGCGGAGGTCTCGGCAGAGCGGACGGTGGGCTCGTCAACCGTCCCGCTCGTCGCGGGTGCTGCCGGCGCGATCGGGGTCGCCACGAGCCCGGCGGCGAGCAGCGCCTGCGCGTCGACCGCCTCGGTCACGGGCACCGGCTGGTCCGGCGTGGACACGGACGCAGACGGCGTGGCGGCGGCGCTGGGCGTCGCAGCAGAACCGTCCGCCGTGCGACCGTCGGCGTCGTCCCGCCCGGGGGCGCCGTCGCCGGGGCGCCGCTCGGTCGCGACCGCGGCGGTCAACGCGGCACCGAAGGTCCCGGCGGCCGCGGGATCGGTGGCCGGTCCACGGGTGGAGCCCGAAGTGGTGGGCACGGACGGCTGGGTGGCGATGGTCAGGCTCATGCGGCGCTCCCGGACTGCATCATGGACAGCAGTGCGGCGGTCTGCAGGTCGGTCGCCGAGCGCGCTGCCGACGCTGCCGAGACGGTCGGCGCGGAGTCGGCCGCGGGGGCCTGGTGCGCGGGGACGATCCGGCGGATGGTCGCGATGCCGCCCTCGGCGTACCAGTTGTCGACGATCCGGACGTCCTTGCCGGGGCGCGGGGCGTGCAGCACCTTGCCGTCGCCGACGTAGATGACGATGTGGCCCTCGCCCTTGGGGATGATGAGGTCGCCGGGCTGGGCGTCCTTCAGGGAGCCCACCTCGACGCCCATCTTCGCCTGGTCCGGCACGACCCGGGGCATCGTGACCCCGAGGTCCTTGAAGACCGTCTGCACCAGGCCCGAGCAGTCCATGCCCGCGGTCGTCTCCCCGCCGAACACGTACGGCACGCCGAGGTACTTCTTCGCGTCGGCGACGACGTCGGCCCCGGTGGCACCGCTGCCGGTGGCCAGGGTGCCGGCACCGGCGTCGACCGAGGTGGCGGGAGCGGCGGTCACCGGAGTGGCGGCACCGGCAGCCGCTGGCGCAGCGGTCGCAGCGGTCGCAGCGGTGGCAGCGGTCGTGCCCCCCGCGGTGGCGAGGGCGTCCGCGAAGGCCGTCGACCCCGCGGCACCGCCGGCGATCGACGTGCCGGGAGCGCCCGTGGCCGTCCCGCCGCGCAGGGTGTCGATCTGGGACCGGATCTCCGAGATCCGGGAGAGCACCGCTTCGACGCTCATCGGGCACCACCTTCCGTGCGGCGTCGTGCCGCGATCTCGTCGAGGGCGTTCTGTTCGGTCCGGAGTTCCTCGGCCGCCTGCTGCGCGGTGTGCTTGCCCTCGAGCTTCTCGAGCCCGACGGCGGCGCGGCGGGCGGCGGTGTGGTCCTGCTGCGCCCGGTCGGCGTCGGCACGGCGGCTCCGCACGACGGCGTCGAGCTCCTCGAGCATCCCGCGGGTCGCTGCACGTGCTGCAGCGACGGCGCTCAGGGTCGCGGCGTCCTGGATCGGCTGGGCGTCCTCGCTGTCGGCGAGGCTCCGCCGGGCGGCGATCCGGGCGTCGGCGGCGTCGCGGACCCGTTCGTTCGCGGCGGCGAGGTTGGCGGCGGCACGGTCCTGTTCGGTGTGGCGCAGGCGCAGGAGTCCGGCGAGCGGGAAACGGCGGGCCATCACGACACCCCCAGCTGCTGCACGAGGCCACCGAGGCGCTGCCAGGACGCGTCGGCGGTCGCCCGCTCGTCCATGCCCTGGCGGAGGAACGCGTCGATCGCGCCCTGGTGGTCGACGGCGGCGTCCACGAGCGGGTTCGACCCGCGCTGGTACGCGCCGACGTCGAGCAGGTCCTGGGCTCCGGCACGGGCGGCCATCACCTTCCGCAGCACGGTGGCGGCGGCACGCTGCTCGGGTCGGGTGACCTTCGAGGCGACGCGGGACACCGAGCCCAGGGCGTCGACGGAGGGGAAGTGCCCGGTGATCGCGAGCTTGCGGTCCAGCACGACGTGGCCGTCCAGGATGCTGCGGGCCGCGTCCGCGACCGGCTCGTTGTGGTCGTCGCCGTCCACCAGCACGGTGTACATCCCGGTGATGCTGCCGACGCGGTCGGTCCCGGCGCGCTCGAGCAGTCCGGCGAGCACCGAGAACGTCGACGGCGGGTAGCCCCGGGTGGCCGGCGGCTCCCCCACGGACAGCCCGATCTCACGCTGCGCCATCGCGACCCGGGTGAGCGAGTCCATCATGAGCACGACGTCCTGGCCGGCGTCGCGGAACGACTCGGCGATGCGGGTCGCGACGAACGCGGCGCGGAGGCGCATCAGGGCGGGCTCGTCGGAGGTCGACACGACGACGATCGAGCGGGCGAGGCCCTCGGGTCCGAGGTCGTCCTCGAGGAACTCGCGCACCTCGCGGCCGCGCTCCCCCACCAGGGCGATGACGTTGACGGCCGCGTCGCTGCCGCGCGCGATCATCGAGAGCAGCGAGGACTTCCCGACGCCGGACCCGGCGAACAGGCCCATGCGCTGCCCCCGGCCGACGGTGGTCAGGGTGTCGAGCACCCGGACGCCGAGCTGCATCGGGGTGTCGATACGGGTGCGCGCCATCGCGTTCGGGGTGTCGTGGTCGAGCGGGACCCAGGTGACCGGTTCGCCGACGGGGCCCTCGAGCGGACCGCGGTCGTCGATCGGTCGGCCGAGCCCGTCGAGCACGCGGCCGAACAGCCCGGATCCGGTCGGCACGAGCACCGGACGGCCGCTGGAACGTGCGGGCGTCCCGGCGGTGACCCCGGCCAGGCGGCCGAGCGGCATGCAGCGCACGCCCGAGGCGTCGGTCGCGACGACCTCGACGGCCGTCTGTTCACCGTCCTCGGCGCCGACGGTGACGACCTCGCCGACGCGGGCGTCGAGGCCGGCGATCGTGAGCCCGAGGCCGACGGCACTCGTGACGACGCCGACCCGCTGGGGTGCGGCCTGGCGCAGCGCCTCGTCGAGGCCGCGCGGACGGAGCAGCGTGGCGGTCACCGGTCGGCTCCCGACGGTTCGACCCCGAGGGCCGTGCGGGCGCGGTCGAGTGCGGTGGCGATCCGGGCGTCGAGCATGCCGTCCGGCAGGTCGACGACGGCGTCGCCGTCGCGCAGCGCACGGTCGGCGACGACCGGCACGGGCAGGTCGAGGTCGGCGACGCGCGCAGCGTCCGCCGGGCTCAGCCGGACGGCCACCGGGACCGTGCGGTCGACGGACGCGAGCGCACGCCGGACGGTGGCCTCGGCGCCGGACGCGATCCGGGCCTCCCGTCCGTCAGCGGGGTGCGCGTCCGTCGTGTCGTGGGCTGGCCTGGAGGCGCGGACCACGTTCCCGACGATCGCCTCGGCCAGGTCGACTGCCGCGCTCGCGACCGACGCCTCGGCATCCGCCAGGACGGGTGCGACCGTGGACAGCATCGCGTTCGTGGCGGCGTCGAGGACCGCGATCCGACGGGCCGTGTCCGCCTGCAGGGCGGCGATCCGCGCCGCGTGCTCGGCGTCGAGCCGGGCGCGCAGGGCGTCCGTCTCGGCCTGCGCGGCACGGAGCCCGGCGGTGTACCCGGCGGCGTGCCCGCGGACGTCCGCGCTGGACGCACGCTCGCGCCCGGCGGGGTCGACGAGCACCGGGAAGGCGACGCGCTGCACGACGGTGTCAGTCAACGAGCTCGTCCTCCTCGGCGCGGTGGACGGTGACGATGCCCTGGGCCTCGAGCTCGCGCACGGATCGGACGACCTCGGCACGGGCCTCCTCGACCTGCGAGACGCGCACCGGGCCCATGGCCTGCAGTTCGTCGTCGAGCAGTTCGCGGTTGCGCTCGGACACGTTCGCGCGGATCGTCTCGATGACGGGTCCGGCGGCGCCCTTCATGGCGGTCGCGAGGATCTTCGAGTCGATCCCGCGGAGGACCTGCTGGATGTCACGGGCCTCGAGCTTGACGATGTCCTCGAAGGTGAGCATGCGCGAGCGGATGTCCTCGGCGAGCTCCGGGTCGCGGGCCTCGAGTCCCTCGAGCACGGCCTTCTCGGTCGCGACGTCGGAGCGGTTGATGATGTCGACGAGGGGCGCGATGCCGCCGACGACCTCGACGCTCTCGCGGGGCGAGACGACGGCGCCGGCACGCTGGCGGAGCACCCCGGCCACGATGCCGACGGCCTCGGGCGTCGCGGTGCCCATCGTGGCGAACGCCTGTGCGACGTCGGTGCGGACGCGCTCGTCGACCCCGGCGAGCACGGCGCTGGCCTGGCCGGGCCCCAGGTGCGCGAGCACGAGGGCGATCGTCTGCGGCAGCTCGCCCTCGAGCAGCGAGATGACCTGGCCGGGTTCGGCGTCGTCGAGGAAGTCGAACGACTGGCCGGCGAGGTTCGAGGCCAGACGGTCCATCACGCCGGCTGCCCGCTCGGCGCCGAACGACGCCTCGAGCAGCCCGAGGGCGGTCTCCTTGCCGCCGCGCTTCTGCAGCCGGCCGCTCATGGTGATCCGGTGGAACTCCGACAGTGTCTGGTCGACGACGGTGTCCTCGACACGGCGCATCCGGACGATCTCGGCGGAGATCTCCTCGGCCTCCATCTCGGTGAACTGCTTCATCACCTCGGCGGCGCGGTCGGTCTCCATCTGCATGAGGATGAGCGCGACCTTCTGGGCGCCGGTCAGCGCGCGGTCGGTCGGGCCGGTGCCGCTGGTGTTCCCGGTGCCCCCGCCGCTCGGCATCAGCGCGCTCACACCGGTGCCCGGTCGTCGAGGAGCCCGCGCAGGAGCTCGGCGGTGCGCTTCGGGTCGCGCTCGGCCAGGGCGGAGATGTCCTGACGGCGGCGCTCGGCCGTGATCTCCTCGGTGGTCAGGACCTCGGTCGGCGGATCGCCCACCGGCATCGCCGAGAGCACGGCGGTGGGGGCGTCACCGGCACCGAGCGTGACCCGGTCGCCGGTGCCGTCCATCGCGAGCGGCAGCTGGAACGTCTCGCCGGCGAAGGCGTCGAGTTCGCCGAGGTCGACGGCCTCGCGCTCCTGCTTCCGGTTGCGCCGGGCGACGAAGAACATGATCGCGATGACCGCGATGACGATGCCGATCACGATGCCCGCCGTGCGGATCGACGACCACAGGGCCTCCTGCTGGTCGGCCTTCTCCTGCGCTTCCAGCGCCTTGGCGGCCTGGTCCGATGCGCTCGTGTCGAAGTCCATCATCGCGACCTGCACCTGGTCACCGCGGTCGCGGTCGACACCCGCCGCGGCGGACACCAGGTCGTTGATGCTCTGCAGGTTCGCGTTCTGCACGGCGTCGGCCTTCGCGTTCAGCGCGACCGAGATGGTCTGCCGGTCGAGCCCGCCCGAGGGGATCTGCGTGGTCTCGGTGGTGTGGTCGACGGCGTTGTTCTTGGTCGCCGACTCGTTCTTGTAGCCGTCGTCGCCGGCGCCGTCCGTCGCGGTGCCGTTCGGGACGGCGATGTTGTCCGGTCCGAGGACCCCGGTCGCACCGTTCCCCGCGCCGGCGCCCGCGCCGTACTCCTCGGTCGTGCTCGACTCGTTCAGCGCGACGGGGCCCGAGGTCGGGGCGGTGTAGCGCTCGGAGGTGCGGGTGCCGGACTCCTGGTTCATCGTCCCCGAGACCACGACGGTCGCGTTGCCGACCCCGAGCGTGGTGTCGAGCAGGTCCTGGATCTTCTTGCTCGTCGCGGCGTCGTAGTCGGCGGCCTGGTCGGCACCACTGCCGGTCGCGCCGGTGCCCACGGCGGACAGGGTCTGGCCCTTCGCGTCCACGACGGACACGTCAGTGGGCTGCATGCCCTCGACCGAGGCACTCGTCAGGTGCACGATGGCCTGGACCTGGTCGCTGCTGAGCTCGGTGCCGTTGTCCGTCGCGATGAACACCGACGCCGTCGGGTCCTTCTCCTCGGACACGAACACGGACTTCTCCGGGATCGCGAGCTGCACCGTGGCGGTCTGCACGCCGTCCATCGCGCCGATGGTCTTGGCGAGCTCGCCCTCCATCGCGCGCTTGTACGTGACGTCCTGCTGGAACTCCGAGCTCGTCACGCCCATGTCGTCGAGCAGCGAGTAGCCGCCCTCGTTCGAGGACGGCAGGCCGTTCGACGCCGCCTTCAGCCGCTCCGAGTACACCTGCGCCTGCGGCACGAGGATGGTCGCGCCGCCGTCGGTGAGCTGGAACGGGACGCCGTCGGTCTGCAGCTGGTCGGTGATGGAGCTCGCGTCGGCCGCGGCCAGCCCGGTGAAGAGCGGCGCGTACGACGCCTTGCCGAGCCACGACGCGAGGGCGATCCCGCCGAGCACCAGCGCCGCGATCGCCAGGATCGCGATGGTGCGCTGGGCGGCGGAGAAGCCCTTCACGTAGGCGCTGAGGCGCGCGAACACGTTCTTGACGGCGACGGGCATCAGGCCTGCATCCTCATGATCTCGTTGAAGGCGTCGACGCCCTTGTTGCGGACGGCGGAGACGAGCTCGAGCGTGACCTGCGCGCGGGTGGCGGCGATGGTGGCGTCGTGGATGTCGTCGAGGTTGCCGGTGACGGCCTTGAGCGCGAGGGTCTTCGAGTCGCTCTGCAGCGACTGCAGCCCGTCGACGGCGTTGCCGAGGCTCGCGGCGAACCCGCTGCCGTCGGTCGTCGCACCGGCGGCACCGGTCGCGCTCGTGCTGTCGCTCGACGTCCCTGACACACTCGTCAGGGCGTTCGTCATCGCGTTGGTGGTCACACCGTTCACGGCGTCGATGGGCATCAGTTCTTCCCGATCTGCAGTGCCGCCTCGTAGGCGGTCTTGGCACGGTCGACCACGGCGGCGTTCGCCTGGTAGCCGCGCTGGGCCATGATGAGGTCCGCCATCTGCGTGCCGAGGTCGATGTCGGGCATGCGGACGTAGCCCTCCTCGTTCGCGAGCGGGTGGTCCGGGTCGTAGGTCACGCGGCCGGCGGCGCTGCCGAACGCGGCGCCCTTGACGTAGGCGCCGGAGACGCCGTTGCCCTCCTGCACCTCGACGTAGCGCGCCTGGAACGCGGTGTCGTCCATCGACGTCACGGTGTTCGCGTTCGCGATGTTGTCCGAGACGGCGTCGAGCCACTTCCGGTGCACGGTCAGGCCGGTGCTCGCGATGCCGATCGCGTCGAAGGTCGTCACGAGTTCGTCCGCATCGCCGCACGGACGCTGGTGAGCTCGGAGTTCATCGCCTGCGTGGCGAACTGGTACCGCAGCACGGTGTCGATGTTCGACAGCGTTTCCTCGTCGAGGTTGACGTTGTTGCCGTTCGTGTTCGTCGGCTCGAGGCTGCGCGCCATCGTCGGCGTGGTGGCGCCGTCGCCGTCCACGATCGACTTCGCGAGTGCGTCCTCGAACTGGACCTTCTCGGCGTGGTAGTTGGTGGTGTTGATGTTCGCGATGTTGTTCGCGATCACCTTCTGGCGCATCGACAGGCCGTCGAGTGCGCTCTGCAGCGCGACGCTCGTCACGGAATCGAACACGAAGGGTCCCCTCGTCAAGGCGCATCATCGTGGTGACGACGTCGCCGTGCGGTGGTGGCCGATCCCTGGCCGAACTGGTGAGCGATCCGTGCTCGTGTGGCGCTATCGGAGCCCGTCGCCCGCAGCGTTAGACGTCGCCCCGAACGGGGGGCGATGCGGCGCGCGGCGGCGGGTGCCGCGGGCGGGTACGGGTGCGGCGGGCGGGTGCGGGTGCGGGCCGGTGTCGGTGTCGCTCGTTGCGCACGCGGTCGGTTGCACACGCGCGGGAGCGACACCGTCGCCGTCGTACGACACCGACATCATCGCCCCGTGCACGCGCCACCAGTTGCACGCGCGCGGAAGCGACGGAGCCGATGTCGTACGACAGCGATGACGTCGCTTCTTGCGCACGCCGGCAGT
>NZ_JAHEWS010000011.1:0-121286 GCF_018598405.1 Curtobacterium flaccumfaciens
AGCGCCCACGCCCACTCCCACGCCCACCCCGACCCCGACGCCCACTCCGGGCCTGCGAGACGTCACCGCCTCGGCGACCCCGACGGCGATCGCCGACAACCCGGCCGACGGCCAGACCGTCGCGAAGGCCGTCGACGGCGTGGTGTCCGGCCACCCGGTCGACCACTCCGCCGAGTGGGCCGTGCCCTGGGGGCGGACCGGCATCTGGCTCCAGCTGGACTGGGCCACCCCGGTCGCGCTCGAGCGCATCGTCCTGCACGACCGTCCGAACAGCGACGACCAGATCACGGGCGGCACGCTGACGTTCTCGGACGGCACTCGGGTCGCCGTGGGTGAGCTCCCGAACGACGGCAGTGCCAGGACGATCGACTTCACCGCCCGGAACGTCACCTGGGTGCGGTTCACCACCACGGGGGTGTCGAACAGCACGATCAACGTCGGTCTCTCGGAGGTCCGCGCATGGGCAGCCGGATGACCCCGGACGAGGACGGACCCCGCCCCGTCGACGAGCAGTCGGCCGCAGCACACGGCGCCGCACCCGCCCACGGCTCCGGGCTCTCCCGTCACCGCACCCCGCTCCGGAAACGGGGACGGCGGGTCGCGGTCGTGGCCGGTGCCCTGGTGATCGCGGCCGGCGCCGTCGCCGCCGCGACCACGGGCACGACGTCAGTCGGTCCGGGGCCCAGCGGGGTCGCGATGCCGACCGGCGACGGTGACGGCTGGACCCGGGTGTTCTCCGAGGACTTCGACGACACGACCCCGCCGGGCGGGTTCGAGGCGGCCTACGACGACCGGTTCACCGTCTACCACGGCTTCGCGGACACCGCGGGGACCGGTCGGTACCAGGCGTCCACGCTGAGCGCCCACGACGGGATGCTCGACATGCACCTGCGCACGACGAAGGCGGGTACCCCGCTCGCCGGCGGGGTCGTCCCGCTCGTCGACGGACGATGGGGTGGTCAGACCTCCGGGCGGTACAGCATCCGGATGAAGAGCGACGAGGTCGACGGGTACGGGGTGGCGGTGCTGCTCTGGAGCGACGAGAACGTCTGGGCGCACGGCGAGATCGACTTCCC
This sequence comes from Curtobacterium flaccumfaciens, assembly GCF_018598405.1. Taxonomy (NCBI): domain Bacteria; kingdom Bacillati; phylum Actinomycetota; class Actinomycetes; order Micrococcales; family Microbacteriaceae; genus Curtobacterium; species Curtobacterium flaccumfaciens. The sequence continues at coordinate 1,077 of NZ_JAHEWS010000011.1, forward strand.
CGAGGGCGCGCTCGGTGCACCGGCCTGGCTCAACGTGCACTGCCTGGTCGACCCGGCCGAGAAGTGCGTCCACCACGAGACCGACGCGTCGCTGGCCGACTGGCACACGTACACGATCGAGTGGACGCCCTCGCGGATGTCGTTCCTGGTGGACGACGAGGTCGTCGGGAGCACGACGCAGGACATCCCGGTGGAGCGCATGCACCTGGTGGTGCAGACCGGGTCCCTCGAGGGGCTGCCGCCCCGGGACGCCGCCGGGTCCCTCCTGGTCGACTGGATGACGATCGACGTGCCCGTGGACGGCGAGAGCCCCGAGGCCACGCTGCCGTCCGCCGAGCCCAGCGCCGGCTGACGGCGTCGGGCCCGGCCCGGTCAGCGCCGGGCGTGCGCCAGCAGTGCCAGCAGCAGCGCTCGCACGTGCGGCTCGCGCCCGTAGCGGTCACGGACCCACGCGCGACACCGTTCGGCGAGGGACGGGTCGATCGCGGCGTCGTCGAGGGTGTCGAGCAGCCTCTCCGCCAGCGCGTCGGGGTCGGCCGGGTCGACGGTGTACCGCGCCCAGTCTCCCGACAGGATCTCCCCGGTGCCGCCGGACGCCGCCGCGACGACGGGACGGCCGGCGGACATCGCCTCGACCACGACCCGCCCGAAGCCCTCGGGCTCGATGGACGGCGCCACCACGACGTCGGCGGCGTGCAGGAGCGGGACGACGTCGTCCCGCTCGGGCAGCACGAGCACGGAACCGGCGGGGAGCGCGGCGATCGCGGCGTGCACGGCGTCCGCCTCCTCTGGGTAGAGCGCACCGGCCAGTACGAGGAGCGGCGCGGGCGCCGCGGGACCGGCCACGGCGGGAGTGGTGACCGGCACGCGGGCCGCAGCGGCCGTGCGGACGCGACCCCATGCCTCCAGGAGGGCGAGCACGCCCTTCGACCGGGTGAGCCGACCGTAGTAGAGCACCGTCGGGGTGCCCTCGGGGATGCCGAGGGCCGCGCGGGCATCGTGCATCGACGCCGGCGTCGCGGCCGGGAACGCGCCGGTGTCGACGCCGTTCGGCACGATCGTGATGCGGTCCGTCGGCACGCCGGCCTCCGCCCAGGCTCGGGCCATCGCGTGTGAGACGGCGAAGTAGCGGGTGCGGCCGCCCGCGATCGGTCCGAGCCGGCGGTAGTTCGGGGCGTGGTGCAGGTGCACCGCGAGCGGGACTCCGGAGACCAGCGACGCGACCCGGCCGAACGGCAGGTACTCGGGCCGGTTCAACCACAGGACGTCGAGGTGCGATCGTCGGATCCGCAGCCCCTCACGGGCGAACCGCCAGGAATCGCGGAGCGCTGTCGTGACCCCGAACCGGTAGTCGGTGGCCTCCACCAGCTTCACGCCCATCGCCTCGTAGGGCAGCGGACCCTCGGCCGCGCGCGGGGACCGGGCGTTCCGGTGCCAGACCTCGACCTCGTGGCCGGCGGCGACGAGCTCGCGGGTGTCCTCGAGCACACAGCGCTCGAGTCCGCCGGTGATGGCGAGTCCGGTCACCAGGACGCCGACACGGAGTCGGCGGGTGCCGTCGTTCGCAGCCTGTCGCGGTCTCACGAGACACCACCCCTTGCGGTCTTCAGTCGGCGGAGGAACCAGGGGAAGCACGCGACCACCCCGGCGACGCGGACCCAGTTCCAGAGCACGTCCTGTGGCAGGAGCAGGGACGCGGCGGCCACGGCGAGCGCGGCGAGGGTCGTCAGGACGATCCGGGCGCCCGGTCCACGCCACTCGCGGCGGTCCGGCAGGGCCAGCAGCTGCATGGCGGCCAGGATCACGTAGGCGACGACGGTGGCGAGGCCGGCGCCGGCGATGCCGAGCACGGGCACGAGCACGAGGTTCGCGCCGATGTTCACGGCCCCGGCGATCGCGGCGATCACCCCGACGGCCACACCGCGGCGTTCGACCAGGAGCAGGCGTCCGGTCGCGCCGCTGGCGACGACGGGGAACGCGGTGATCGCGACGACGAAGACGACGACCGAGAGCTCCTGCACCCGGTACGACGCCGGGGCGAGGATCGGCAGCGCCACCGGTGACACCAGGGTCACCGCGAGCAGGACCGGCGCGAGCATCTTGTACAGCTCGTCGCGGGAGTGCATCGCGAGCTGCCGGCGGGCGACCGGGTCGCGGAGGGCGGCGAAGTGCGGCGCCCACGCCTGGTTGGTGAAGGTGAGGAGCAGGATGACGGCCGAGCCGACGACGTAGGCGATCTGGTAACGGGCCACCTCGTCCGGGCCGAGCAGCCGCTGCACGACGATCCGGTCGCCGGCGTTCAGCACGAAGTACGACAGGTTGCCGAGGGCGATCGGGACGCCGAGGCGGAACGCGCGGACCGTGGTCCTGCCGTCGAACAGGCCGGCGAGACGCGGACGGGTCGCCGCGATGCCGATGACCATCGCCACGCCCTGGGCGACGACGCCACCCCACGCGTAGGTGGTCGCGTCGGCCTGCACCCAGGTGAGGAGCCCGAGGCCGATGACGGAGCCGCCGATCGAGGACAGCAGGCTCGTCACCGCGAAGACCCGGATGCGGTCCTGGGCGACGAGCAGCGCCAGGGAGATCTGCACGATCGCGGCCGGGCCGGTCCAGAGCACCGCGACCAGGAGCAGTGGGTGGTTGCCGACGAAGCCGGCGGCGTCGGCCCAGACGGGGATCGTGGTGAGCGCGGCGACGGTGACGATGCTCGCGGTGATCATGCCGACGGCCAGGAGGCCGCGCGCCCGGCGGTCGTCGCCGTCCTCGGCGCGCTGCAGCACCGACGCCTGGTCGATGCCGAGGACGGCGAGGACGACGAGCGCCTGGTACAGGGCGATGGCCGAGGCGAGGACGCCGAACTCGGCCGGTGGCATGAGGTGCGCGAGCACCGGGGAGATGAGCGACGAGACGACGAGCTGCATCGACCAGACGACGACGTAGAGCAGGCCGCGGCCGAACAGGACGGATGCGCCCTTCCGCACCGCGACCGAACCGGTGTCGAGCGACTCGGGCACGGCGGCGACGGGTACGGGTGCCTCGCGCGCTGCACGGGCCTCGCGGCGGGTCTGCGGGGGGAAGCTCACGGCGCGACCACCGCTGCCGCGTCCCGCCGCGCCGACGCCGACCCCGACGCCGTCGACGCGCCCGCGCCCTGGCGCAGCCCGAAGGCGGCGTCCACGACGTCGAGCAGGTCGGCGCTCCGGTCGGTCGAGAACTTCCGCGCGAACAGGTGCTGCACCTCGACGTCCGCGTCCGTCCGACGCTCGAGCAGCTGCCCCGCGTCGGCGACGGTCAACCACGGCGGGCTCTTCCGCGCCGTGCCGTCCCACCCGATCCACCAGAGCGGCTGGGAGACGTGCTCGTCGGCGAACCCCGGCGTCAGCGACGGTGAGTTGAGCACCGACGGCACGAAGGTCTCATCGGCGACCCAGGTGCGCTGCCAGAACCGGACCAGGTCGGGGCGCTGGTCGACGGTGTCCACGACGGCGGCGGCGTGCTGGCGCGCGAGGACCTTGAGCTGCGAGCCGCCGGCGAAGGAGACGTTCGCCGGCACGCGGCGGGGGACCGGCAGCCGGAGCATGTGCTTCCGCCACGCCCAGTGCCGGAAGCGGATGCGGGAGATGCCGCCGTCACGGCCCCACGGTGCGAACGGCAGCGGGTTGACCGAGATGAACGACTGCTCGCGGTGGGCCTCGAGCAGCGCCGAGATCTCGGTCGGGTTCGCGAGCGGATAGTCGCTGCCGGTCAGCACGGCCACGTGCGAGGCGTCGGTCGAAGCCAGGGCCGCCCGGTAGCCGGACACCTCGGCGGCGACGTTCTCCCAGCGTGCCCAGCCGGTGCGGATGCGGGGGAGCAGCCGGACACGGTCGGGCAGCCCGTCGGTCATGGCGCGGAACACCTTCTCGGGGGTGCGCGCGTCGCAGTGCAGGAACACCGGGAACGGGTCGAGCGCCTCGACGAGTCGGCGCACGTGTGCCGGGTCCTCGTGGGCGAGGACGATGCACGCGGGAACCGCGGGGGAGATGGCCATGGACGCGACGCTAACCGCGGCGTTCCGGGGCCGACAAGGCGACCCGTGCCCGTCTGCGGGGAAGCGGCGGTTTCCCGCACCGCCCCCGATCGGTCAGTGCTCGAAAGCGCCTGATCAGCGCTTTCGGCGGAACTTCTGGCAGTCGCAGAGGGCGCAGTCCGTGCCGGGACGGTAGTGCTCGTGGGCGTCCTGCACGTGGCCGCAGACACAGGTCACGGCGTCGACCACGAAGACGCTCTGTTCCGAGGGGAGCACGGCGCCGAACTCGTCGGTGGGGCCCATCGACATGCGTCCTCCTCGTGCCCGGCGTGCTGCCGCCGAGTCGTCCTCACGACCCTACCGTCCGGGGGCGTGTGCTGGCGGCAAACCGCAAGTCGGACGACCGTCGCCGCAACCGCGTGCGGCCGCCGTTGACCCCGCTGCAGCCCCACCGGAGCATCGGAGCATGACCGACCAGCAGGCCACCACCACCCGCGTGCTCACGCTCACGCCCGCGATGCCGTCATCGGACGTGCCCGCCTGGGCCGGCGCAGCCTGGGTCGGCGCCGTCGACCGACAGGAGGCGCTCGCCGCGTCCGCCGTCGAACTCGCCGACGCCACCGGCTTCGGCCGCGCCCGCCTGCTCGTCCGCGACGGACGCGAGATCGCCGGTTTCGTCGACGTCAGCGTCGACGCGGGCGGCGGCGTGGACCCGGCCGAGCTGGGACCGGCCCTGCGCGCGCTGCGCACCACGGGCCTCCCGGCCGCCCCCGCGGGGACGCCGGTCGGACGCATCTCCGTCGTCATCGGTACCCGCGACCGGCCGGAGGACCTGCGCCGCTGCGTGCGCTCGGTGCTCGCGTCCGAGCACGACGACTTCGAGGTCCTGGTCGTCGACAACGCGCCCACCACGTCCGCCACCCGCGACGTGGTCGCGTCGCTCGCGGAGCCGCGCCTGCGGTACGTCCTGGAGGCCCGACCCGGCGTCTCGCGCGCACGGAACGCCGGACTCGCCCTCGCGTCCGGAGTCGTGGTCGCCTTCGTCGACGACGACGTGGTCGTCGACCGGCACTGGCTCGCAGCGCTCGCCGACGCGTACGCCCGCGACGCGGACGTCGTCTGCGTGACCGGCCTCGTGCCAAGCGGTGAACTCCGGACCCCCACGCAGCGGTACTTCGACGAGCGCGTCACCTGGGCGCGCAACACCGACCGTCGGGTCTTCCGCACGTCGGCGCCGCCGGCCGACCTGCCGCTGTTCCCGTTCTCCGTCGGCGCGTTCGGCACCGGTGCCAACATGTCGCTCCGCCGCTCGGCCGCGCTCGCCCTGGGCGGGTTCGACGTCGCACTCGGTCCGGGCACCCTGGCCCGCGCCGGCGAGGACCCCGACCTGTTCACCCGGGTGCTGTTCTCCGGCGGCGCGCTCGCCGTGGAGCCCTCGGCCGTCGTCTGGCACAAGCACCGGCCGGACCGGGCGGCGCTGCGCTCGCAGGCGTTGGGCTACGGCACGGGCCTCGGCGCATGGGTCGCGAAGCTCATGCTGCGACCGCGCACCGCACTGGCCGTGCTCCGTCGGGCGGTCGGGGCGCTGCGGCAGCTCGGCGCGCTCGGCCAGGGGGCCGGTGCCGGTGCCGGTGCCGGCACCGGCGCGGACCAGGTGTCCGCCGCTGTGGACGCCGTGGGTGGGTGGCCGGTCGACGACGCGTTCCGCGAGGCGACGGCCGGCCTCAAGCGCGTCGAGCTCGTGGCGGCGTTGGGCGGCCCGTGGCGGTACGTGGTCGGGCGGTCGCGGCGCGGGTGACCGCGGCGCGGGCGACCGCGCGCCGCGTGCGCGGCACGCACGGCAAGCGCCGCCTGCACCGCACCGCACGCACCGGACGGACGGGAGGCCCGTGGCGACGCTGCCACGGGCCTCCCGTCCGTCCGGTGCGGACGTCTCCTGCGCGCCGCCTACGGGCGGAAGCGGCCCTCTTCGACCTCGCGCCAGAACCGACGGCTGCGGAAGTACGCCGCCGGACCCGCCGGGAAGCCGCGGAACTCGTGGTACGCCAGCGAGCGCGGGATGCGGGTCGTGGAGGCCTCGGTGATGGTCTCGGCCGCCGCGTCACGCCGGCCCGCCAGCCGTGACACGAGCTGCTTCAGCTTGATCTTGCCGGCGCGGGGCATCAGCCGCGCGAGCACCAGCGCGTGCCGGCGGTCCTTCGCGATGAGCTCGCACATCAGCGCCGTGAACCCGACGCCGTTCGAGTGCAGCTGGCCGTGCAGCCCGGCGAGGTCCTGCCGGTGCCGGTGGTGCACGACCGCACGGGGTTCGAAGCCGATCCGACCACCGCTCCACAGGATGTCGATGAAGATCGCCAGGTCCTCGCCACCGCGGGCGGGCACACCGGCGCCGAGCACGGGATCGAACCCGCCGACGGCGTCGAACGCGGAACGTCGGACCGCCCAGTTCGCGCCGGCGCCGTAGCCGCCGATGCCGTACACGGCGAAGTGCTTCTGCACCGAGCCGTCGGGGCGGACGGCCGTGGCCTGCGCGTGGCGCATCACCCCGGGGACGTCGTCCGGCACGATCGTCACCGGCTGGAAGGTGCGCTCGCCGCTGAAGCCGCCGTAGTACGCCTCGTACCAGATCTGGGCGGGGGTCTCGAGCTCGACGGGCAGGATCATCCCGGTGACCGCGGCGACCTCGGGCTCACGGACGAAGCGCGTGCCGATGGAGCGGAGCCACTGCGGGTCGACCCGGACGTCGTCGTCGGTGAACGCGATGATCTCGCCGTGCGCCGCGGCGACCCCGGCGTTGCGACCGGCGGAGCAGCCCGGCCGGCGCTCGGTGACCAGCCGGACGTCACGGCCCTCGAGCAGCCCGGGCAGTGCGTCGACCTCGGGCAGCTTCACGCGGTTGTCGACGAGGATGACCTCGTACCGCGGGTAATCGAGGTGCTCGAGGAAGTCGAGCAGTTTCCGGATGTCCTCGACCCGGGTGACGATGGTCGACACGACGATCGAGATGAGCGGGAGCTCGAGGTCGGGGATCGGGGTCTCCACAACGCCGGACGTCCGTGCGAGGTCGTCCACCAGGGGCGCCATCGCACGGGCGGCGTCGGCCGGGTCCGCGGTGAGCAGCACGTCGAGGGTCGTGACGGGGAAGCCGTCGCGGTAGCCGACGACGAGCGCGGAGGACCCCGACTCGTCGGCGACCAGGCGCGGCAGCGGTGCGTCGAGGTCGACGCTGACGACCCGACGGGGGCCGGGCACGGTGACGGAGGAGTGCAGGGTCATGGTCGGGACGCTAGGGCCGCCCGTGGTGTCCGGACAACGGACCGGCCGCGCAGTGGCGGGGTTCGTGCGGGGTTCCGCAGTGCGGAGCGTGTGCCCCGAACGAGGGTGAGCGCTCATCCAGGAAGTCTCGGGAACCGCAAGGGTCACACTCAGGTCACGGATGTCGTGCAACCGGTTGTGGTGCAGCCGGGGCGGGCGTAGCTTCCTCCACCAGCAGGCAGCGTCGCCTGCTCCAGGGCCTGTGCCGTCGTCACCCGACCGACCCGCCCTGGTGATCTCGACGAGGAGACAACGCTGTGAAGACAACACGCGCCAGGGTGCGGTCCGCGTCCGTTGCGGGGATCGCGGTCATCGGCCTCGTGCTCACCGGCTGCTCGAGCGGCAGCTCGGCGGACGACGACGCCCAGAGCGGCCAGGACAGCCGCGGGCCCATCACCTACGTGCAGGGCAAGGACAACTCGAACGTCGTCCGCCCGCTGATCGCGAAGTGGAACAAGGCCCACCCGGACGAGAAGGTCACCTTCAAGGAGCAGTCCGACCAGGCCGACCAGCAGCACGACGACCTCGTGCAGCACTTCCAGGCCAAGGACGAGAACTACGACGTCGTCGACGTGGACGTCGTCTGGACCGCGGAGTTCGCCGCGAAGAAGTGGCTCACCCCGCTCACCGGTGACATGGAGCTCGACACCTCGAAGCTCCTGCCGTCGACGGTGAAGACCGCGACCTACAACGACACGCTCTACGCGGCACCGCAGACGTCCGACGGCGCACTGCTCTACTACCGCAAGGACCTGGTCAAGACGCCCCCGACGACGTGGGACGAGATGATGGACGACTGCACGATCGCGAAGGACGCCGGCATCGGCTGCTACGCGGGGCAGTTCGCGAAGTACGAGGGTCTCACCGTCAACGCGTCCGAGGCGATCAACGGTTCCGGTGGTTCGGTGCTCGGCAGCGACGGTGCGCCCGACGTCGACACCGACGAGGCGAAGGCCGGGCTGCAGAACCTGGTCGACGCGTTCGAGGACGGGAACATCCCGGCCGAGGCGATCACCTACCAGGAGGAGCAGGGCCGCACGGCGTTCGAGGCCGGCAAGCTCCTGTTCCTGCGCAACTGGCCGTACGTCTACAGCCTCGCCAAGACCGACGGCTCGTCGAAGGTCAAGGACACCTTCGGCATCGCCCCGATCCCCGGTGCCGACGGCGTCGGTGCCTCGACGCTCGGCGGGCACAACGCGGCGATCAGCGTGTACTCGAAGCACAAGGCGACAGCACACGACTTCCTCGAGTTCCTGGTCTCGGACGAGACGCAGAAGTTCTTCGCGACCCAGGGCTCGCTCGCCCCGGTCGTGGGTGACCTGTACACCGACCCCGAGCTCACGAAGGAGCTGCCCTACCTGCCGACACTGCTCAAGTCGATCGAGTCGGCCGAGCCGCGCCCGGTCACGCCGTTCTACCCGGCCGTGACGAAGGCGATCCAGGACAACACCTATGCGGCGCTCAAGGGATCGAAGTCGGTCGACGAAGCCACGAAGGACATGCAGGACGCCCTCACGGCGGCGACCAGCGGCTAGGGGAACGCGGCGCACGCCGCACCCGACGGACAGGAGGCCCGTGGCGGGCTCGCCACGGGCCTCCTGTCCGTCCCCACCCGCGTTCCGACACCCCGGCAAGGAGGCCGACACGTGTCAGCAGCAACCGAGATCCCCGCAGCCATCCCGAGCCCGACGGGCACGGGACCGAAGCGCCAGCGGCGCAGAGGCGGGCTCAACGCCGAGCACGGCCGCTGGGCCGTGTACCTCATCGGCCCGACGATCGCGCTCCTGGCGGTCGTCATCGGGTACCCCGTGGTCAGCGCGGTCATCCAGTCGTTCCAGCTCGACCAGGGCCTCGACAAGACCACCCAGCTCTTCGTCGAGGGTGGCTTCGCCGGCGTCACCAACTACGTGCACTGGCTCGGCCAGCGATGCGGCGAGGTCGCCTGCCCGCCCGGCAGCCTCGGCTCGCAGTTCTGGGTGTCGATGGGCAACACGTTCTTCTTCACCGTCGTCACCGTGCTCGCCGAGACGGTGATCGGCGTGTGGATGGCCATCATCATGAACCGCAACTTCAGGGGCCGCGCCCTCGTCCGTGCCGCGATCCTGGTGCCGTGGGCGATCCCGACCGCGGTCACCGCGAAGCTCTGGTACTTCATCTTCGACGCGAACGGCGTCCTCAACCAGGTGATCGGCCACCAGGTCCTCTGGACCAGCGGTGAGTGGGCGTCCCGGTGGGCGGTGATCATCGCCGACACGTGGAAGACCACCCCGTTCATGGCGCTGCTCATCCTGGCCGGGCTCCAGCTGATCCCGGAGGAGGTCTACGAGGCCGGCAAGATGGACGGCGCCTCGACCCTCCAGCGGTTCGTGCTCATCACCCTGCCGCTGATCAAGCCCGCACTCATGGTCGCGATCCTGTTCCGCGTGCTCGACGCGCTGCGCATGTACGACCTGCCGCAGATCCTGACGGGCGGCGGCGGGGGTTCCGGCAACGCCACCACGACGCTGTCGATCCTGGTCGTCGAACAGATCCGGCAGGGCTTCAACTCCGCGTCGGCGCTGTCCACCATCACGTTCCTGGTGATCTTCGTCGTCGCGTTCCTGTTCGTGCGGTTCCTCGGCGCCAACGTCGTGCAGACGCAGGCCGCCCAGCAGAAGGGTGAACTCAAGTGACGCTCGCAGCAGACCGTCCCCGGTCGTCCGCCCGCTCGCGCGACCGTGCCGTCGACCGCACCGAGGTCCGGGTGCGGCGGGACACCGGGCCGCGGATCCGCACCGCGGTGCAGGCAGTCGTCATCGCAGTGTGGTGCCTCCTGCCGTTCTACTGGATGGTGGTCACGAGCTTCCGCGACGTCGGCTTCACGTTCGACGCCACCCCGTGGCCGACCCACGTGACGCTCGACAACTACGCGACGGCGTTCTCCACCTCGCTCGGCAACCACCTCGGACGTGCCCTCGCGAACAGCCTGCTCATCGGCGGTGTCGTGACGATCATCGCCCTGCTCGTCGGCACGACGGCGGCGTACGCCCTCGCCCGCCTCGAGTTCCGCGGCAAGTCGCTCATCGCTGGCGCGATCCTGGCGGCGTCGATGTTCCCCGGCGTCGCCCTCATCTCGCCGCTGTTCCAGCTGTTCACCGACATCGGGTGGATGGGGTCGTACCAGGCCCTCATCCTGCCGAGCATCTCGTTCGTGCTGCCGCTGACCGTCTACACGCTCGCGTCGTTCTTCCGCGAGATGCCGTGGGACCTCGAGGAGGCCGCACGCATCGACGGGTGCACCCGGGTGCAGGCGTTCCGTCGGATCATCCTGCCGCTGGCCGCACCCGCGGTGTTCACGACGGCGATCCTGGCATTCATCTCGAGCTGGAACGAGTACCTCATCTCGTCGCAGCTCTCGAGCGACGCGACGCAGCCGGTGACGGTGGCGATCGCCTCGTTCGCCGGGTCGCAGCCGCACCAGGAGCCCTACACGGCGGTGATGGCCGCCGGCACGATCGTCACGATCCCACTCGTCGTCCTCGTGCTGATCTTCCAGCGGCGCATCGTGGCGGGGCTCACCGCCGGCGGCGTGAAGGGCTGACGACCATGGCACAGCGTGGACCTACCCGTCCCACCGCCCACATCGAGGAGTCCATCGGCTTCGTCGGGATGTTCGGCGTCCTGTTCCTCGGCGTCACGGTGTTCTGTGAGCTCACCGGGCGTCCGGCGCTCGGCTGGGCACTCACCCTGCTGGTGTGCGTCCTCGGTGTCGTGGCGCTCGACCGGTGGCGGGTCGCAGTGCTCCGCCGGACGACGGCGCAGGGCGGCGCGGGTGGATCCGCAGCCCAGGGCGTGGGGGCTGCGCCCCCGGTGCCCCCGGTACGCACGGCTGTCACAGACCCCACCGGTCGCCGCCCCCGGCCCGGCGCGGACGGACGGGTGCACCAGCACGCCGGCTGGGACGAGGTCGCACCCGCAGCGCGACGACCGCCACACACCGGACGGCGGTCGGCCGCCACTGCGCACCGGAGCGTTCCGGCGCACGTGCCCCGGCGCGGTGGACCGGACGGACCGACCGACGCGCCGGGTGGGACGGACGGCTGACGGGCCTCCCGGGTCGCACCGGGCGGCGACCGCGACCGGTCGTTCCGGCGCTCGATGCCGCGGCACCGGGTCGACGGCCTCCGCACACCTGGTCGTCCGCGCGACGACGGGGCCCCGCCCGCACGGTGCCGCGTAGGGTCGCCCGCATGGAGGTCACCAAACTCGAACACGCCTGCCAGGTCATCACCGAGGGGGACGCCCGCCTGGTCCTCGACCCCGGGAACTTCACGCGACCGGTCGACGCGACCGGGGTCGTCGCCGTCGTCGTCACGCACGAGCACCCGGACCACGTCACCCCCGAGCAGGTCCGGCGCATCCTCGACGCGAACCCCGGCGCCGTCGTCATCGGGCCCGAGGGCGTCCGCGCGGCGCTCGCCGAAGCCGGCATCCCGGTCGACGTCGTCACCGAGGGCGACCACCGGACGGTCGGGCCGTTCGCGCTCAGCTTCCACGGCACACGCCACCAGCTCATCCACTCGTCGGTGCCGGTCGTCGACAACACCGGCGTGCTCGTGAACGGTCGGCTGTTCCACCCGGGCGACTCCTACACCGACCCGGGCGTCCCGGTCGAGGTCCTCGCGGCACCCGTCGGGGCGCCGTGGCTCAAGGTCGCCGAGATGATGGACTACGTCGCCGCGATCGCCCCGGCACGCGCCTACCCGATCCACGAGGCGACGCTCTCCGAGGTCGGGTACGGCATGCACACGGGACGCCTGCGCGAGGCCGTGGAGCCCTCCGGCTCGCTCGTCGTGCTGCGTCCGGGGGAGTCGCTGACGCTCTAGGGCTGCGCTGCGCGGCCAGGAGGCCCGTGGCGGCGCCGCCACGGGCCTCCTGTCCGTCACGGGATGAGCAGAAGGCGACGGGTCGCGTCCGCGCAACCGGTGTCTTCTGCTCACTCGTCGCGCGCTCGGCGCCCGCGCCGGCGCAGTCGCTCCGCGACCAGGCGGTCGAGCGCCAGGGCGTCCCACGGGGCGTGCCGCTCGGCGTCGTTGTCGAAGTAGACGTACACGTCACGGCCGGCGTCGGCGTGCTCGAGCACCGTCGTCGCCCAGCTGCCGAGTGCCTGCGGCGAGTACCCGTCGTGGTAGGTCCGCGGCGCACCGTGCAACCGCAGGTACGCGAGCGGCGCCCCGGTGTCCGCCCGGAAGCGCGGGAAGTCCCCGGCGTGCGAGTCGACGAGGGCGACGCGGTGCCGGCGCAGCACGTCGAGGTGTTCGTCCCCGAAGCCGGGCGCCCGAACCTCCAGGGCGTGCTCGATCGACCGGCCCGGTTCGTCGGGCTGCACGAGACCGTCCGGTTCGTCGGGGACCTTGTCGTCGTGGAGGCTCGCGAGCTCGGCGGCCGCACCGTGCGTCCGGGGGAGCAGCCCGAGGAACACGTCGAGCACCTCGGGGGTCGGCAGCAACCGCTCGGGCAGCTGCCAGAGCACCGGGCCGAGGGTGTCGCGGAGCTCGAGCGGGCCCGAGGCGAAGAAGTTCGCCAGTGCGGTCTCGACGTTCCGCAGCCGGAGCATGTGCGTGACGTACCGGCCACCCTTCACCGCGAACCGGAACGGCTGCCCGCCCGAGGCCGCGCGCCACGCCCGGTACCGGGCCGGGCGCTGCAGCGAGTAGAAGGATCCGTTCAGCTCCACGGTCGGGAACCGTGCCGCCACGTGCTCGAGCCACCGCCGCTTCGCGAGCCCCTCGGGGTAGAAGTCCCCGCGCCAGCCGTCGTACTGCCACCCCGACAGCCCGACCCGCACGGTGGCCGAGGGGCTGCTGCCGACGTGCCGAACCGCTGCGATCGCATCGTGGTCCGCCGTCATCGACCCACCGTATGCCTGCTCGGGCATGGCGGCACACCCGGGCGACACGCCTCGTTTTGGTGCGGATGCGCGGCTTGTGCAATACTTGTCGAGTTGTCGGAACGGCCCCATCGTATAGCGGCCTAGTACGCTGCCCTCTCACGGCGGTAACGCGGGTTCGAATCCCGCTGGGGTCACCAGCACGCAAACCCCCGACGAGCTCCGGCTCGGCGGGGGTTTCGTCGTCTCGGCTAGCCTGGGTCGTCGTCGAGAGGAGCCCTCCGTGCACGACGAACGACCACCGCACCTGCGCTGGCGGCTGATCGCCCTGGTCGCCCTCGGCGGTGCGATCGGCACGGCGGCCCGGGCCCTGCTCGCGACCGCCTTCCCCGCCCACGACGGCATCAGCTGGACGATCCTCACGATCAACGTCGTCGGGGCGTTCTGCCTCGGGTTCCTGCTCGACGCCCTCGCCCGCCGCGGACCCGACCTCGGTCGACGTCGCGCGGTCCGGCTGTTCGTCGGCACCGGTGTGCTCGGCGGCTTCACGACCTACAGCACGCTGGCCGACGACACCGCGCAGCTGCTCGACCTCGGTCGGTGGACGGCGGGCAGCGGGTACGCACTGCTGTCGGTCGTGCTCGGACTCGTCGCGGTCGTCCTCGGTCTGTGGGTCGCCGCCGCCACCCGGCCCCGCACCCGCCCCGAACCGCTGCAGGACGCCCGATGAGCCCGGTCGAACTGCTCCTGGTCGCGGTCGGTGGGGGAGCCGGCGCCGCCCTGCGCTTCGTGCTCGACGGCGTCGTCAAGGCCCGGTTCGCCGGTTCGCGGTTCGCCGCGTTCCCGGTCGGCACCCTGCTCATCAACGTCTCCGGATCGCTCGTGCTCGGTGTCCTGACGGGCCTCGCGCAGGCCGGCACCCTCCCCGCCTCGACGGTCGCTGTGCTCGGGACGGGCATGATGGGTGGGTACACGACGTTCTCGACGGCGAGCGTCGAGACCGTACAGCTCCTCCGATCCGGCAAGCCCCGGCTCGCCGTCCTGAACGGCCTCGGGATGCTCGTCGTCTCGGTCGGCGCAGCTGCGCTCGGCCTCTGGATCGGAAGGAACTCATGACCTCGGAACGCCCCGGCGAACTCGTCCTCGTCCGTCACGGAGAGACGGAGTGGTCGAAGAGCGGGCAGCACACCGGCCGCACCGACATCCCCCTCACCGAGAACGGTGTCGAGCAGGCGAAGCGCGCCGGCCGCTACCTCGGTGACCGGTCGTTCGCGCTGGCGCTGTCGAGCCCCCTGCAGCGTGCCCGTGACACCGCGCACCTGATCGGCGTCGAGCCGGAAACCGACGAGGACCTGTACGAGTGGGACTACGGCGCGTACGAGGGCCTGACCACGCCGCAGATCAAGGTGCTGCGCCACGGGCCGTGGGACCTGTGGACCGACGGGGTCCCCGCCGGTGACACCCCCGGTGAGAGCGCCGCCGAGGTCCGGGTCCGCGTCGAGCGCATCCTGAACCGTGCCCGTCCGGTGCTCGCCGAGGGCCACGACGCCGTGTTCATCGCCCACGGCCACGTGCTGCGTGCGCTCGGCGCCGCGTGGATCCGCCTCGCGCCACAGGACGGCGCCGTGCTGAAGCTCGGCACCGCCTCGGTCAGCATCCTCGGGTACGAGCACGGCCGCCCCGTCATCGACGCCTGGAACATCCAGCCGCGCGACTGACGCCGTGGTCGGTGGGACCTGTTTGCGAAAGCGACAGACCCACGGGACGCCGGGCCGTCCCGGCCGCGAAAGCGACAGGTTCGTGCGGATGTTCCGCGGCGATCTGTCGCTTCCGCGGGACGGTGGTCGTGACCACACGACGGACGGGAGGCCCGTGGCGGCGCCGCCACGGGCCTCCCGTCCGTCGTCTGCGTACGTTCCTTCCCCTGTCAGGCGCGATGGAAGGTGGAATCGGGCGTTCCTGGTCGAAAGGAACGACCAGGTACGCCCGGTTCGACCAGGTACGCCCGATTCGACCCGGTACGCCCGATTCGACCAGGTACGCCCGATTCGACCCGGTACGCCCGATTCGACCCGGTACGCCCGGGAGGGCGCGCCTCAGACGGTGCGGATCGCGCTCGTCGCACCCAGGGCACGCCCGCGCCGACGCTCGATCGCGCGTCCGACGAGCAGCAGCCCCACGCTGACCACGGCACCGAGCACGGTCTGGGCGATGCGGTCGAGGGCCAGCAGCTGCGGCGCCTCGGGCAGGCTCAGCCACGACACCGCCAGGGCGAGCGGGGTGAGGAACAGCAGGCAGGCGGCGTAGTTCCGGGCGACGAAGATCTCCGCGAAGAACTGCCCGACGACGGCCAGCAGGACGATCCACCAGGCCGACGGCTCGAGCAGCAGGATCCCGACCGCGATCACCGTGCCGCCGATCGTGCCGATGACGCGCTGCCCCGCGCGGACGACGGTGTGCCGCTGCCGGTTCGCCGGCAGGGTCGACACCACCGCGATCACCGCCCAGTAGGGGTGCCCGAGCCCGGGGATCGACTCCGCGACCGCCCCGGCGACCAGCGAGCCGACGACGTTGAGCCCGACCGTCTCCCACAGCGCCGGCGTCCTCAGGACCGCGAGTGACCGGTGCTTGCGGTCGGCCAGCGGGCGGAACCGGTGCGGGGCGTGCGGGTGGAACACCCGGCGGAGCACGGCGCCGGACATCGCGACGAGCCAGGCCCAGGCCACCGAGCACACGATGATCGTCGCCACCAGCGGGACGTCGGCCGGGCGCATCGGCACCAGTGCGGACACGACGAACGCGAACACCGGGAAGATCGGCTGCGCGGGGATCGCCCGGAGCGCGGAGAGGGTGCAGACCGCGACGACCAGGACGACGACGAGCCCCACGGCCTGCAGCCAGAGCGGCGACCCGACGAGCCCGACCCCGATGCCGGCGAACATGCAGAGCGCCTGCAGTGCACCCGCGACGCCGGTGGTGACGGCACGCTGCCGGTAGGGCTCGGTCGCGCCGAAGATGGCGGTGAAGCCGGCGAACATGGCGAAGGCGGCGTACCCCGGCATGCCGAGTGCGATGAGCAGCGCGAGTGGTGCGCCACCGGCGATCGCGGCGCGAGCTGCGCCCTCGAGGTTGATGGTCCGGGTCGAGTGCGCAGGTGTCGTCATGTCGTCACCATCTTCCCACCGCGACGGGTGTCGGGGAGTCGCCACGGGCCTCCAGGCCGCCCGGCCACGGGGTGCCGCGCGTGCGACGGGCGGGGTGACGTGCGTGCGGCGGGCGGGGTGACGCGTGTTGGTATACCAATGGTAGAGTCGCCTGATCGTGCCGCGGTCCGCGGCGCATCGACGAGGACGAGGAGGGCTGAGCTCATGGGAAAGACGCTCGCCGAGAAGGTGTGGGACGACCACGTCGTGGTCAAGGGCGAGGACGGCAACCCCGACCTCCTCTACATCGACCTCCACCTCGTGCACGAGGTGACGAGTCCGCAGGCGTTCGACGGCCTGCGGCAGGCCGGACGTCCGGTCCGCCGCCTCGACCTGACGATCGCGACCGAGGACCACAACACCCCGACGCTCGCCATCGACCGCCCCATCGCGGACCCGACGAGCCGGATCCAGATCGAGACCCTCCGTCGCAACTGCGAGGAGTTCGGCGTCCGGCTGCACTCCCTCGGCGACAAGGAGCAGGGCATCGTCCACGTGGTCGGCCCGCAGCTCGGCCTGACCATGCCCGGCATCACCGTGGTCTGCGGCGACTCGCACACGAGCACCCACGGGGCCTTCGGCGCCATGGCGTTCGGCATCGGCACGTCCGAGGTCGAGCACGTCCTCGCCACGCAGACCCTGCCGCTCAAGCCGTTCAAGACGATGGCGATCACCGTCGAGGGCACGCTGCGCCCGGGCGTGACGGCGAAGGACATCATCCTGGCCGTCATCGCGAAGATCGGCACGGGCGGCGGGCAGGGCTACGTGCTCGAGTACCGTGGCTCCGCGATCCGCGCGCTCTCGATGGAGGGGCGCATGACGATCTGCAACATGTCGATCGAGGCCGGTGCCCGCGCCGGCATGGTCGCCCCCGACCAGACCACCTACGACTACGTGCAGGGCCGCGACCACGCGCCCACGGGTGCGGACTGGGACGACGCCGTCGCGTACTGGGAGACCCTCGCCACCGACGACGACGCCGTGTTCGACGCCGAGGTGTTCATCGACGCCGACGACCTCGAGCCCTTCGTCACCTGGGGGACGAACCCCGGCCAGGGCGTCTCGCTGTCCGAGAGTGTGCCGGACCCGGCCGCCTACAGCGACCCCAACGACCAGGCCGCCGCACGCCGAGCCCTGGAGTACATGGACATCACCGCGGGCACCCCGATGAAGGACATCGCCGTCGACGCCGTGTTCATGGGGTCCTGCACGAACTCGCGCATCGAGGACCTGCGGGCCTTCGCGTCGATCATCAAGGGCCGCACCAAGGCCGACGGCGTCCGCGTGATGGTCGTGCCCGGCTCCGCGCGGGTCCGGCTCGAGGCCGAGGCCGAGGGGCTCGACAAGGTGTTCACCGAGTTCGGCGCCGAGTGGCGGTTCGCCGGCTGCTCGATGTGCCTCGGCATGAACCCGGACCAGCTGGCTCCGGGGGAGCGCTGCGCCAGCACCTCGAACCGCAACTTCGAGGGGCGCCAGGGCAAGGGCGGTCGCACGCACCTGGTCTCGCCGCTCGTCGCCGCCGCCACCGCGGTGCGCGGCACGCTGTCCAGCCCGTGGGACCTGGCCACCGACGACGAGATCGCGGCGGCGACGTCCGCCACCGCCACCGAGGGGACCTTCTGATGGACAGGATCACCACCGTCACCGGCATCGCCGCGCCGCTCAAGCGGTCGAACGTCGACACCGACCAAATCATCCCCGCGGTCTACCTGAAGCGCGTCACGAAGACCGGCTTCGAGGACGCCCTGTTCTCCGGGTGGCGCCAGGACCCCGACTTCGTCCTGAACCAGGAGCCCTACCAGGGTGCCCGTGTGCTCGTCGCCGGGCCGGACTTCGGCACCGGGTCGTCGCGCGAGCACGCCGTCTGGGCGCTCCGTGACTTCGGCTTCTCGGTGGTCGTCTCACCCCGTTTCGCGGACATCTTCAAGGGCAACGCCGGCAAGCAGGGCCTGGTCACCGCGATCGTGACCGAACCGGAAGTCGAGCGCCTCTGGGCCGCCATCGAGGCGAACCCGGGCATCGAGGCGACGGTCGACCTCGTGACGCAGCGCGTGTCGCTGGGGGATGTGGACGTCCCCTTCGAGATCGACGCTTACACTCGTTGGCGGTTGATGGAAGGGCTCGACGACATCGGGCTCACCCTCCGTGACGAGACCTCGATCACGGAGTTCGAATCCCGCCGCTCCAGTTGGCGGCCGAAGACATTGCCGGTGAAGTAGTGAACTCTCTCGTACAGGACGCAGCGGCCGCAGGGGCGCGCGTGGGCCTCAAGTCGGACGAGATCGTCATCCGCGGGGGCAAGCCGCTCGTGGGACGCATCGAGGTCCGTGGGGCGAAGAACCTCGCGACCAAGGCCATGGTGGCGTCGCTGCTCGGTGACACCCCGTCGATCCTCCGCGACGTGCCGGACATCTCCGACGTCAAGGTGGTCCGCGGGCTGCTCGAGGTGCACGGCGTGCGCATCACCGATCCTGCACGAGGCGAGCTCATCCTCGACCCGTCGCGCGTCGAGTCGGCGCACTTCGCCGAGATCGACGCGCACGCCGGCTCGAGCCGCATCCCGATCCTGTTCTGCGGGCCGCTGCTGCACAAGCTCGGCGAGGCGTTCATCCCCGACCTCGGTGGCTGCCGCATCGGCGACCGCCCGATCGACTTCCATCTCGACGCCCTGCGTGCCATGGGCGCGGTCGTCGACAAGCAGGTCAACGGCATCCACCTGACGGCTCCGGACGGTCTGAAGGGCGCCTCGATCGAGCTGCCGTACCCCAGCGTCGGCGCGACCGAGCAGGTCCTGCTCTCGGCGACCCTCGCCAAGGGCGTCACCGAGCTGCGGAACGCCGCGATCGAGCCCGAGATCATGGACCTCATCGCGATCCTGCAGAAGATGGGCGCCATCGTCTCGGTCGAGCCGAACCGCGTCATCTTCATCGAGGGCGTCGAGTCGCTCCGCGGCTACACGCACCGAGCGATCAACGACCGCAACGAGGCCGCCAGCTGGGCCTCAGCCGCGCTCGCCACCAACGGTGACATCTTCGTCGAGGGCGCGAACCAGCAGGAGCTCATGACGTTCCTCAACGTCTTCCGGAAGGTCGGCGGCGGGTTCGACATCCAGGAGGACGGCATCCGGTTCTACCGCGAGCTGGACACCCTGAAGCCCGTCGTCATCGAGACCGACGTGCACCCCGGCTTCATGACGGACTGGCAGCAGCCGCTCGTCGTCGCACTGACCCAGGCCGAGGGCCAGAGCATCGTGCACGAGACCGTCTACGAGAACCGCTTCGGCTTCACCGACGCCCTGAACGAGATGGGCGCCGACATCGTCGTGCACAAGGAGGGGCTCCCCGGCCACGACCGCCGTGTCGCCCGCCGCCCGTTCGAGCAGGCCGCCGTCGTCACCGGTCCGACGAAGCTGCACGCCGCCAACGTCCGCGTCCCCGACCTGCGCGGTGGCTTCAGCCACCTCATCGCGGCGCTGACCGCCGAGGGCGAGTCGCACATCACCAACGTCGGCATCATCAGTCGCGGCTACGAGCACTTCATCCCGAAGCTGCGCAAGCTCGGCGCCGATTTCGATTTTGCTGGATAGGCACAGTGCCGGCTGAAGGAAACGGCGACGGCCTGGAGGCCCGTGGCGGCTCCGACGCGCAGGTCGCGACCGGCATCCCCGTGCGCGGGCGCCGGTGGCGGCGCGGCGAGCTGAACACCGCCTTCCGCATCGTCGCCTCGATCGTCATCCCGACGTTCCGCTTCTCGGCGCGCTACCACTGGCACGGCCCGAACCGCCTGCCGGCGGAGGGCGCGTTCGTGCTCGCGCCGAACCACTTCACGAACATCGACCCCCTCGTCGTGGGCACCGCCGTGTACATCTCGAAGCGGGCGCCGCGGTTCCTCGCGAAGGCGTCCCTGTTCCGGGTGCCCGTCGTCGGCAAGCTCATGTCCGGCATGGGGCAGATCCCCGTCGAGCGTTCCGGTCGGACCCGACTGAGCGACCCGCTCGGCGGCGGCCGGTCCCTGGTCGAACAGGGTGGGGCGATCATCGTCTACCCCGAGGGCACGCTGACCCGTGACCCCGACCTCTGGCCGATGCGCGGCAAGACCGGGGCGGTGCGGATCGCGCTCGAGAACGACGTGCCGCTCATCCCGATGGCCCACTGGGGCACGCAGAACATCATGGCGCGCTACGGCAAGAAGCTCCGGCTGTTCCCGCCGTCCCGCGTCGACGTGATCATCGGCGACCCGGTCGACCTGTCGGCCTACCGCGGCCGCCCGATCGACCAGCAGATGCTCGGTCAGGCCACCGAGCTCGTCATGCGCGAGATCACCGCGTTGCTCGAGGTGCTGCGTGGCGAACGGGCACCCGCGACCCGCTGGGACCCGGCGGCGAACAACCAGAAGGAGACCGGCCGGTTTGAGTGACCTCCGACCCCACGACGACCGACCCGACCCCGCTGCTGCGGCTCCCGGGGCCTTCGACACCGCTGCGATCCGGGTGGTCATGCAGTCGACCGACAAGCCCCGGGTCGCCGTGATCGGTGCCGGCAGCTGGGGCACCACGTTCGCGAAGGTCCTCGCCGAGGGCGGTGCCTCCACCGTGGTGTGGGCCCGGCGTCCCGAGGTCGCCCGCGAGATCACCGAGACGAAGCGCAACTCGGACTACCTACCCGGCATCAACCTGCCCCGCACCCTGACCGCGTCGACGTCGCTCGAGCGCGTGCTCGACGGCGCCTCGCAGGTGTACGTCTCGGTGCCCTCGCAGACCCTGCGCTCGAACCTCGCCGCGATCCGCGAACTCCTGCCGGCCGACGTGCCGGTGGTCAGCCTGATGAAGGGCGTCGAGAAGAGCACGGGCCTGCGGATGAGTGAGGTCCTGCTGCAGGGCCTCGGCATCGACCAGGACCGCATCGCGGTGGCCAGTGGCCCGAACCTGGCGCTCGAGATCGCCCGTCGGCAGCCGACCGCGGCCGTGGTGTCGTCCTCCAGCATCGACACCGCGACCGCCGTCGCCGCGGTCGCGACGAACCCGTACTTCCGGTCGTTCATCAACACCGACGTCATCGGCACCGAGTTCGGCGGCGTGCTGAAGAACCTCATCGCCGTCGCGATCGGCATCGTCGACGGGGTCGGCTACGGCGAGAACACCAAGGCCTCGATCATCACGCGTGGCCTCGCCGAGATGACCGACTTCGCGGTGTCGCTCGGGGCGCAGTCCTCCACGCTGTCCGGGCTCGCGGGCCTCGGCGACCTCATCGCGACGTGCCAGTCACCGCTGTCACGGAACAACACCGCCGGCCGGCTGCTCGGCCAGGGCTACCGGTTCGACGAGGTCGTCCGGCAGATGAACCAGACGGCGGAGGGGCTGGCCTCGGTCGCCCCGATCCTCGAGCTGGCTGCGGCGAACGGGGTCGACATGCCCATCGTCAGCCAGGTCGGCGAGGTCCTCGCCGGTAGGCTCGATCCGCGCAACATCGCGCCGCACCTCACCGAGACCGACGAGCCGCAGGGCGAGTGACCGGTCCCGCACCGAGTCACGAAGGGACTCCCGTGCCCACGATCCCCGAGGGAACCCCCATGCCCAGGACCACCGTCGCCGTGCTCTTCGGCGGTCGCTCGAGCGAGCACGAGATCAGCTGCGTGACCGCCGGCGGCATCATGGACGTCGTCGACCGGGCCGAGTACGACCTCGTGCCGATCGGGATCACCCAGGACGGTGCCTTCACCCTGCAGTCGGACGACCCGGCGCAGTGGACGATCCGCGACGGTGCCCTGCCGACCGTGCCCGACAACGGCACGCGGATCGCGTTCCCGACCTCACCCGCCAGCAACGAACTCGTCGTGTCCCACCCCGACGGGACGGTCACGGCGATCCCGGTCGACGTGGTGTTCCCGATCCTGCACGGTCCCTTCGGCGAGGACGGCACGATCCAGGGGCTGCTCGAGATCGCCGGGCTGCCCTACGTCGGCGACGGGGTGCTCGCGAGTGCGCTGGCGATGGACAAGCACGTCGCCAAGGCCGTGCTCGAGCACGCCGGGCTGCGGGTCGCACCGTGGACCACCGTGCTCCGCCGGCAGTGGGCGGCCGACCCCGTGGACGTCGCCGAGACGATCGCCGCGCACGGCTGGCCGCTGTTCGTCAAGCCGGCCCGCGCCGGGTCGAGCATGGGCGTCTCACGCGTCGATGAGCCCGCGCAGCTGGGTGCCGCCATGGACCTGGCGTTCGAGCACGACTCCAAGGTCATCGTCGAGCCCCGGGTCATCGGCCGCGAGGTCGAGGTCGCCGTGCTCGAGGGCCGCGACGGTGTGCCGCGCACCAGCCTTCCCGGCGAGATCGTCGTGGCCGAGGACGGCTTCTACGACTTCGCGTCGAAGTACCTGGGTGGCGACGAGTCGCTGCTCTGCCCGGCTCCGCTGACCGAGGCGCAGACCGACGAGATCCGGTCGATCGGCGCCCGTGCGTTCGAGGCCATCGGCGGTTCCGGGCTCGCCCGTGTCGACTGCTTCCTGACCGACGACGGCTTCGTCGTGAACGAGGTCAACACGATGCCGGGCTTCACGCCGCTGTCGATGTACCCGCGCTGCTGGGCAGCGTCGGGGGTGTCCTACGGGGAGCTGATCACGGAGCTCATCGAGCTGGGTCGCGCAGCCGTCCGCTGACCAGGGCCGTCAGCCCTGCACGTCGGCCCGGTCGAGACACTGGTGGAGCTGGTGCTGCCCCGTCCGCTGGGTCAGCCCTGCACGTCGGCCGGGTCGAGACACTGGTGGAGCTGGTGCTGCCCCGTCCGCTGGGTCAGCCCTGCACGTCGGCCGGGTCGAGACATTCGTGCCCGTCCTCCGGCAGCGTCGACACGGCGTCGGAGAGTTCCTGGACGACGGTCGACGTGGTCTTCGTCGAGTCGACGACGACCTGCGCGGCCGGTGAGCGACCGAACGTCGTGAAGACGACCTGGTCGCCGCGGTCGTCGCGGATCCAGTCCACGCCCCCCTGCGAGAAGCAGGGCAGGTCGGACACCGTCGGCACCGCGACGCCGCAGTGGTAGACCGCCACCTCGGGATCGCCCCAGGCCGCCGTCGACTGCGCGTTCGTGTTCCGCAGGTCGAACTTCGTGTCCACCGTCGCCGGGAGCCGGACCTGCACGGCTGCGCACGCCGCGGCGTCGGCCGAGGGGGCGGCGGACATCGACACGGCGTTGGTGCACCCGGTCAGCCCGGCGGCGAGGGCGATCACGGCCCCCACGATCGCGAGGGTGCGAGGGGTGCGGCGCGCGGTGTCCATCGCCGTCCAGGCTACCGTTCTCGTGTGGACGCGACGTACGACGCCTGGGCCGGACCGACCGTGGGGGAGCTCGGCGAACTCGCCGTGCTCGACCGCATCACGAGCCGCCTGCCCGCGGGGACGCCGATCCTCGGCCCCGGGGACGACTGCGCCGTCGTGGCTGCCCCGGACGGCCGGTTCGTCGTGACGACGGACATGATGGTGCACGGCCCGGACTTCCGGTGGGCGTGGTCCTCGCCGACGGACATCGGCTGGAAGGCCGCCGCCACGAACCTCTCCGACGTCGCGGCGATGGGTGCTGCTCCGAGCGGGCTCGTGATCGCCCTCGCGGCGCCGCAGGACACCCCCGTGGCCGTCCTCGAGGGCATCGCCGACGGGTTCCGGCTCGCGGTCGACGCACTCGCTCCCGGGTGCGGGGTCGTCGGGGGAGACCTCTCCACCTCGGCGACGTTCACGGTGGCCGTCACCGCCTTCGGTGACCTGCTGGGCCGCGCGCCCGTGCTCCGGTCGGGCGCGAGCGTCGGTGACGTGCTCGCGGTGTCCGGCGAGCTCGGACGTGCCGCCCGCGGACTCGCGCGGTTGTTCCGTGACGGCGTCGACGACGGGGGTGAGCCGGACTTTGCTGCGACCGTGGCGAGCGGGGCCGACACGGATCTCGATGTCGGGCGACAGCGGCGTCCGGTGCCCCCGATCGCCGACGGGCCGCTCGCGGCCGGAGCCGGCGCGACCGCGATGCTCGACCTCTCCGACGGTCTCGCCATCGACGCCGGCCGGATGGCGCGCGCGAGCCGCGTCACCCTGGAGCTCGATGCCGCCACCGACCTCGACGAGGTCGCGCTGCACGGTGGCGAAGACCACGGCCTGCTCGCCACGTTCCCCGCGGACGCGGTCCTGCCCGGGGGCTTCCGCCGCATCGGCGTCGTGCGGGAGCGTGGCGACGCGGA
Source organism: Curtobacterium flaccumfaciens (assembly GCF_018598405.1). Lineage (NCBI taxonomy): Bacteria > Bacillati > Actinomycetota > Actinomycetes > Micrococcales > Microbacteriaceae > Curtobacterium > Curtobacterium flaccumfaciens. The sequence continues at coordinate 25,690 of NZ_JAHEWS010000011.1, forward strand.
CCTGCTGCGCGACGGCTCCCCGGTCCCGACGACGGGCTGGGATCCCTACGCCGACTGGGACGGCGCCGCCGGCTGAACCGGCCGACCGGCTGCCTCAGCCGGCGGCGACGGCCTCCCACGCGACCGTCTCGCCGTAGCTGCGCTTGCTGAACGGCTCGAGGCCCGCCGGCCAGGTGGGCTCGGGGGAGCGCTTGCTCCGCTCGACCACGACGACGGCGTCCGGCGTCAGCTTCGGCACCAGGGTCTCGAGCACCTCCGCGAGCTCGTGCTCGGTGACGTCGTACGGCGGGTCGATGAACACCAGGTCGAAGGTGCGGACGGTCCCGCGCAGGTAACCCAGCACCGGCTGGGGCTGCACGTCGATCCGGACACCCGGGATCCGCTGCTGCACGGCCTTCGCGTTCGCCCGGCACGCCTGCGCTGCGGCCGACGCCCGGTCGACCAGGACCACCTCGACCGCACCGCGTGACGCCGCCTCGAGTCCGAGGGCGCCGGTCCCCGCGTACAGGTCGGCCACCGACGTGTCCTCGACGAGCCCCCGTGCCTCGAGCGACGAGAACAGCGCCTCGCGCACGCGGTCGCTCGTCGGCCGGGTGCCGGACTTCGGCACGCGGAGCGTCAGGGAGCCGGCGGCGCCGGCGATGATGCGGGTCATGCAGCCACCGTATCGGCCCGGCGGGTCCGGTCCGGCGTTCTCCACAGGCCGCTCGGGAGGCGCGGGTGGGGTCGGTCCTGCCGGGTACCGTTGGAGCGTGGTCACCTCCGGAACCCCCGCTGCGCCGGCCGCGCCCGACCTCGGTCCGGCGCCGCTCGACGCGCGGCTCGCGAACGTGCTCGGCGGTCGGACGGCGACCGCCATCGAGAAGGCCTTCGGGTACCGCACGGTGGGCGAGTTCCTCGAGCACGCGCCACGCCGGTACGCCGAGCGTGGTGCGCTGACAGCCCTCGACTCCCTGGCCATCGGCGAACCGGTGACCATCGTGGCCGAGGTGGTCGACGTCCGCGAACGCACCATGCGTGCGCGCCGAGGCTCCATCCTCGAAGCGAAGATCGGTGACGGCAAGGGGCTCCTCACCCTGACGTTCTTCAACCAGGGGTGGCGCACGAAGGACCTCGTGCCCGGAGCCCGGGGCATCTTCTCCGGCAAGGTCAGCGACTACCGCGGTGCCCGACAGCTCGCGCACCCCGACTACGAGCTGTTCGACCCGGACGACCCCCGGGCCGCCGCCGAGCCCGGTTCCGACGAGGCGATCCGGTGGTCGCGCCAGCCGATCCCGATCTACCCGGCGACGGCCTCCCTCACGTCGTGGCAGATCGCGAAGTCCATCGGCATCATCCTCGACACCCTGCCGGACCTGCCCGACCCGGTGCCGGCCTCCGCCCGGTCCCGGCTCGACCTCGTGCCGTTCCGCCGGGCCCTCGAACTGCTGCACCGCCCCGAGAAGGTCGCGGACTTCAAGCGCGCGCAGGACGCCCTGCGCTACCGCGAGGCGTTCGTGCTGCAGACCGCCCTGGTGCAGCGCCGGATCGCGGCCCGTCGCACCGAGGCCACCCCGCGCGTGGCCGCCCCCGGTGGCATCCTCCAACGCTTCGACGCCACCCTGCCCTTCACACTCACCGACGACCAGCGGGCCGTCGGCGCCGACATCGACCAGGACCTCGCCCGCACCTGGCCCATGCACCGGCTGATCCAGGGCGAGGTCGGGTCCGGCAAGACACTCGTGGCGATCCGCGCGATGCTCACCGTGGCCGAGTCCGGCGGGCAGTCCGCACTCATCGCCCCGACCGAGGTCCTGGCGGCACAGCACCTGCGGTCCATCGTGAAGTTCCTCGGACCCGACCTGGCGGCCGAGCTCCGCCCGGTGATCCTGACCGGCTCGCAGTCCACCGACGAACGTCGCCGTGCCCTGCTCGCCGCGGCGTCGGGCAGCTCGCGGCTGGTGGTCGGCACGCACGCGCTCCTGGGGGACCGGGTGGACTTCGCCGAGCTCGGGCTCGTGGTGGTCGACGAGCAGCACCGCTTCGGTGTCGAGCAGCGAGAGGCCCTCCGCACGAAGGGCGCGACCCCGCCGCACGTGCTCGTCCTCACCGCCACACCGATCCCGCGCACCGTGGCGATGACCGTGTTCGGTGACCTCGACGTCTCGACCATCACGGGCATGCCGTCGGGGCGCGCCGGCGTCGAGTCCTTCACCGTCCCGCTGGCGGAGCACCCCGGCTGGGAACCCCGCATCTGGTCACGCATGGCCGAAGAACTGGCCAAGGGCCGCCAGGCGTTCGTCGTCTGCCCGGCGATCGACGACGCCCACACCGAGGACGACGGCGAGCCGGAACCGGCCGAGGGCGAGGACGACACCCCGAAGCGGGCTCCGGCGACCGTGCTCGCCACCGCCGAGCGGATGCGGACCATGCCCGTGCTCGAGGGGCGTTCGATCGCGGTCCTGCACGGGCGGATGACCGCCGACGAGAAGGACCGCGTGATGACGTCCTTCGCCGCGGGCGACCTCGACGTGATCGTGGCGACGACCGTGATCGAGGTCGGGGTCGACGTGCCGAACGCCGCGATGATGGCCGTCCTCGACGCCGACCGGTTCGGGGTCTCGCAGCTCCACCAGCTCCGCGGCCGCATCGGCCGTGGCCAGTGGGCGGGTGTCTGCCTGCTGGTCACGACGGCCGAGCTCGAGACGACCTCGCGCGAACGCGTCGACGCGGTGGCGGCCTCGGACGACGGCTTCGAGCTCGCCCGGGTCGACCTCGAGCTCCGACGAGAGGGCGACGTCCTCGGCGAACGGCAGTCAGGTGGCCGGTCCTCGCTCAACCTGCTCCGGGTCGTCGAGCACGCCGACCTCATCGTCGATGCGCGCGGAGAAGCGGAGCGCGTGCTCGAGCCCGATCCCGAGCTCGAGGGATCGCCGGCCCTCCGCGACGCCCTCGCCAGGCGCCTCGACGAGTCCGACGCGGCGTTCCTCGGCAAGAACTGACCGCGGGGCACAGCGTGCCGGGCGGTATCGTCGCTGGCATGGCGCAGATCGCGGTGGTCCCCGGTTCCTTCGACCCCGTCACCCTCGGGCACCTCGACGTCATCGGCCGGGCGGCCGGGCTGTTCGACGAGGTGCACGTCCTCGTGGTGCACAACCCCGACAAGAAGCCCGCGATGTTCGAGGCCGTCGACCGGGTGCGGCTCATCCGCGAGTCGCTCGTCGAGGTCGGCGCGCCCGAGACGGTCACGGTGGGGGAGTGGACCTCCGGGCTCCTCGTCGACTACTGCCGCCAGGTCGGCGCGAAGGTCCTGGTGAAGGGCGTCCGCTCCGGCGAGGACGTCGCGTACGAGACCCCGATGGCGATCATGAACCGCCACCTCGCCGACGTCGAGACGGTCTTCCTGCTGCCCGACGCGTCGCGTGCGCACGTGTCCAGCTCGCTGATCCGCCAGGTGTCGTCCCTCGGCGGTGACGTCACGCCGTACGTGCCGACGACCGTCGCCGACGCCCTCGCTGCCCGCTGAGCACGCCCGCTGAGCCCACCGCGTCCGGACACGCCTGTCGCCACCTCGACTCTCGGCCCCGATCGCGCTAGGCTTGTCGATCGTGTCTTCCCCCGTGAACAGCCCCTACGCCCTGCGCGTGCGCGACCTCGCGCACCGGCCGGGCGAGATGCGCGAGCACTCGCTCGACATCGAGGTGCCCGACGCGATGGGGGCCGGTCTGATCGCCGTCCGCCAGGGTGCGGAACTGCGCATCGACGTCCGGCTCGAGGGCCTGCACGAGGGCGTCCTCGTGTCCGGACACGCTTCGGCCGACGCCACGGGGGAGTGCTCGCGCTGCCTCATCGACATCAGCGAACCGATCGAGGTCGATTTCGCCGAACTGTTCGCGTATGATGCCTCGGAGGATTTCGACTTCTTCGTTCGCGATGACCACGTGGACACCGAACAGGTCGTTCGAGATGCGGTGGTGCTGTCGCTGCCGTTCCAGCCGGTCTGCCGACCGGACTGCCCAGGACTCGACCCGGTGACGGGTGAGCGTCTGGCTGACCTCGGCGAGCAGCCCGCTCGTCAGGTGCTGGATCCCCGCTGGGCAGCCCTCAGCGCGATCGAGCTCGACGGCAGCGCTGCAGGATCCACCGACGGTGACACCACCGCACCGAAGACCACCGAGGGCGAGGAGCGGGCCGAGACCGAGTAGGTCCCCACACCGCCAGCCCCCGTACCGACCACCGACCAACCGAAAGAGATTCACCATGGCCGTTCCCAAGCGCAAGCAGTCCCGTGCGAACACGCACGCCCGTCGTTCGCAGTGGAAGGCCACGCCGATCCAGCTCGTGAAGACGATCGAGAACGGTCAGGTCACCTACAGCCTCCCGCACCGCGCGAAGGTCGTCGAGGACTCGGCCGGCACGCCCCTGTACATGGAGTACAAGGGCCGCAAGGTCGCCGACGTCTGATCGGACCGAACGCATGACGACAACGTCCGGCGCTGCGGGGTCTCGCCCCGCGGGGCCGGACGTCGTTCGTCTGCAGGGCATCCTCGGGGCCGACATCGACCTCGAGCTGCTCCAGCTCGCCCTGACGCACCGCTCCTACGCCTACGAGCACGGAGGCATCAAGCACAACGAGCGCCTCGAGTTCCTCGGGGACTCGATCCTCGGTCAGGCCGTGACCGTGAAGCTCTACACGTCGTTCCCCGACCTCGACGAGGGCGACCTCGCCAAGCGTCGGGCCAGCCTCGTGTCGACGGTGGCACTGGCCGAGATCGCCCGGATGATCGGGCTCGGCAACTACCTGCGCCTCGGCAAGGGCGAGGAGCAGACTGGTGGGCGCGACAAGTCGTCGATCCTCGCCGACACCGTGGAAGCCGTCATCGGCGCCACCTACCTGTCGGCGGGCCCCGATCCGGCGACGGAGCTCGTGCTCCGCCTGGTCGAGCCGCTGATGATCGACCCGGACCGCTTCGGCGCCGCGATGGACCCGAAGACGAGCCTGCAGGAGCTCGCCTCCAGCCGTTCGCTCGGCAACCCGGCGTACCGCGTCACCGAGACCGGCCCGGACCACGACAAGACCTTCATGGCGACCGTCGTGCTGCAGGGCGAGGACATCGCCTCGGGCACCGGCTCGAGCAAGAAGGCCGCCGAGATGGCCGCCGCGCTCGACGCCTGGACCCGGCTGTCCGGTCGAGCGGCCTGACCGCGTGCCCGAACTCCCCGAGGTCGAGGTCGTCCGCGCCGGTCTCGAACCCGCCGTCAGCGGCGCGCGGATCCTCCACGTCGACGTCATCGACGACCGCGCCCTCACCCGGCACGACGGCCCCGCCGAGGACTTCGCCGACCGTCTGACCGGTCGCACCATCGCCGCGGCCGTCCGGCGGGGCAAGTTCCTCTGGATGCCGCTGCAGCCCGAGCACGAGGGCGATCGGCCCGAGGCGCTCGTCGCCCACCTCGGCATGAGCGGGCAGATCCTGCTCGGTCGTGGTCGACCGGCCGCGAAGCACCGGCGGATCCTCATCGACGTGCAGCCCGCGGGCACCGACCGCTCGGGTGCGGCGGAGCCCGCGGTGGAACTCGAGTTCGTCGACCAGCGCACGTTCGGCTCGATGGCGATCGACGCGATGGTCCCCACGATCGACGGTGCTCCCGCCGGGTTCGGCGGGCAGGTCGACGCGATCGACCCCGATGCCGTGTGGCGCCGGTGGGTGCCGGGGCAGGTGTCGCACATCGCCCGCGACCCGCTCGACCCCGCGTTCGACGACGACCGGTTCGCCGCGATGGCCCGGAAGCGCTCGAGCGGCATCAAGCGGGTGCTGCTCGACCAGGGCGTCGTGAGCGGCATCGGCAACATCTACGCCGACGAGTCGCTGTGGGCCGCGAAGCTGCACTACGACCGCGCCGCCGAACGCCTCACCCGTGCCGACCTGCGACGACTGCTCGACGAGGTCCGTGCCATCCTGCGGCGCGCGCTCGAGGACGGCGGCACGAGCTTCGACGCCCAGTACGTCAACGTCAACGGGCAGTCCGGGTACTTCTCGCAGCGCCTGAACGTCTACGGGCAGCAGGGGAAGCCGTGTCCACGCTGCGGCACGACGATCGTGCGCGAAGCGTTCATGAACCGGTCGAGCCACATCTGCCCCGTGTGCCAACCCCGTCCCCGCGCCCGTACGCGTTAGCCTGACGCCAACCAGAGCATCCGGAGACCGCATGTACTTGAAGAGCCTGACCATCAAGGGGTTCAAGTCCTTCGCGCAGCCGACGACGTTCGCGTTCGAGCCGGGAGTCACGTGCATCGTCGGCCCGAACGGCTCCGGCAAGTCCAACGTCGTCGACGCGCTCGCCTGGGTGATGGGGGAGCAGGGGGCGAAGACCCTCCGCGGCGGCAAGATGGAGGACGTCATCTTCGCCGGCACCTCGACCCGCGGCCCGCTCGGCCGCGCCCAGGTGCTGCTGACCATCGACAACAGCGACGGCCTCCTGCCGATCGAGTACTCCGAGGTGACGATCGCGCGCACGCTGTTCCGCAACGGCGGCAGCGAGTACGCGATCAACGGCGAGAACTGCCGGCTGCTCGACGTGCAGGAGCTGCTGAGCGACACCGGCCTCGGTCGTGAGATGCACGTGATCGTCGGGCAGGGGCAGCTCGACAAGGTGCTGCACGCCACCCCGGAGGACCGCCGTGGCTTCATCGAGGAGGCCGCGGGGATCCTGAAGCACCGCCGTCGCAAGGAGAAGACCCTCCGCAAGCTCGACGCGATGCAGACCAACCTGACCCGCCTGTCCGACCTGGCCGGCGAGATCCGGCGGCAGCTGAAGCCCCTCGGACGCCAGGCCGAGGTCGCCCGCAAGGCCCAGTCGGTCGCCGCCGTCTTCCGTGACGCCAAGGCCCGCCTCCTCGCCGACGACGTGGTGCGCCTGCGCCGCGAGCTGCACGACCACCAGGAGGTCGAGGCGGGCCGGAAGTCCGAGCGCATCGTCCTGACCGAGCGGCTCGACCAGACGCGGGTGCGCCAGCAGCACGTCGAGCAGAGCATGGTCGGTGACGACGTCGACCGCGCCCGCACAGTCGTGCACCGGCTCGAGAGCGTGCAGGAGCGCCTCCGCGGCCTGTCGAGCCTGGCGAACCAGCGCCTGATGTTCCTCGCGCAGCAGGCCGACGCCCCGCAGCAGGGCCCGACGGTCACGCCCGAGCGCGTCGCCGGGGTCCGGGCCGAGGCCGACCGCCTCGCCACCCGTGCCGACGCGATGCAGGGCAGCTCGGTGACCACCGCCCGTGCCGTGCAGGATGCCCGGGCCGCGCTGGACGCCCTGGACGAACGCATCGCCGCCCAGGCTGCCCGGGTCTCGCAGCACGACCTCGAGGCACAGCGGCTCGCCAGCGCCGTCGACGTCGCCCGGTCGAAGCGCGGTTCCGCCGTGGCCGACCGCGAGCGGCGGGAACGGGCACTGGCCGAGGCGGGGGAGCGTGCCGAACGCGCGGCGGCGGCCCTCGCCGAACTCGGCGTCGACCCGTCCGAGGGGGTCGACGAGACCGTACTCGCGGAGACCCTCGAGCAGGCGCGTGCCGAGCTCGAACGTGTCCAGACCACCCGCGACGAGCAGCGCGACCGCCTCCACGCCCTCGAGCGCGAGCGGGACGCCCTCGACGCCCGGGTCACGGCGCTCGGCATGTCGATCGAGGTCCGTGACGGATCGCAGGCCCTGATCGACGCCGGCCGGGCGGGCATCGTCGGGCGCCTGGCCGACAGCCTGACGGTGACGCCCGGGTTCGAAGCCGCCATCGCCACGGCGCTCGAGGGCCTCGCCGACGCCGTCCTCGCCGACGACCGCGGGACGGCGCTCGACGCCGTCGACCACGCCCGCACTGCCGACCTCGGCCGGATCGACGTCGTCGTCGCGGACGCCGCGCCCGTCCCCGCGGCCCTGCCCGACACGTTGCCTGCCGCCGTCCGCCGTGCCACCGACCTGGTGCAGGGACCGCCGGCGCTCGCGTCGATCCTGCGCGACACGCTGGTCGCGGAGACCGACGACCTCGACCTGGAGGCGGTGCTCACGGCCGCCCCGCACGCCACGGTGGTCACGCGGTCCGGTGACCTCGTGCGTGCGGTCCGCGTGACCGGCGGCGGGGAGCGCGTGACCTCGCGCATCGAGCTCGTCGCCGAGCGCGACGACGCCGTGACGCGACGCGACGCGATCGCGACGGACGCGGAGGACGCGGCCACGGGCCTCCAGGCCGCGCGCAGCGCCGTCGAGGATGCGCGACGCCGTGCGGACGAGGCCGATGCGGCCTCCCGCGCGTACACCCGGGCGAAGGCCGAGTACGACCGCACGAGCGCGTCGACGCGGGCGAAGGCGGAGAACGCCGTGGCCGAGGTCGAGCGGCTGCGTGCCGCGCTGGCCGAGACCGACGGCGCCGTCGAGGCAGCCGAGGCCGTGCTCGCCGACGCCGAGGCGGCCCACCGCACGTTCACCGAGCAGGAGCGCCCGGTGGTCGACGCCTCCGAGCGTCCCGCGCTGCAGGACGCGCTCGAGGCTGCACGCGCCGCCGAGGTCGAACAGCGGATCCAGGTCGAGACCGTGCGCGAGCGGGTGCGCGCCGAACGGCACCGCGCCGACCAGCTCGAACGCCAGCTCGAGGCCGAGCGCGCCGCCGCCGAGGAAGCCGCACGGCTCGCGGTCATCCGCCGCGGTCAGATCCGCACCGCCGAGGCCGTGCTCGCCGACCTGCCCGGTGTGCTCGGCGCGGTCGACCGTTCGCTCGCCGAGGCCCGGGTCCAGCTGGCGACGGAAGAAGCCGAGCGGTCGAAGCGCAACACCGAGCTGCAGACGATCCGCAACGAGGAGCGCGAGTTGCGGGACCGCCTGCAGACCATCACCGACGGCGTGCACTCGCTCGAGATGGAGATCTACGAGAAGAAGCTGCACGTGTCCGGTGTGCTCGACCGGGCGCAGAGCGAACTCGGGCTGACCGAGGCGGTGCTGGTGGCCGAGTACGGGCCGGACGTGCCGGTGCCGGTCGACGTGCTCGTGGACCCGCGGGTGCTCGCGCGGAAGCACCGCGATGCGGAGCGGGCGGCGGCGGCCGCAGCAGCCACAGCGGCGGGCGTGACCGAACCGGACGACGCAGCCGCAGCACCAGACGCAGACGCACACACCGACACCGACGACGACTCGCTCACCCTCGTCGACGCCGAGTCCACCCTGCCCGGCGGCCCGGCCCTGCCCGAGTTCGACACCACCGACGAGGTCGACCCCGCCGACGTCGAGACCGTGCCCTACGTCCGTGCCGAGCAGGAGCGCCGGCTCAAGGCCGCGGAGCGCGACCTCGGGCAGCTCGGCAAGGTGAACCCGCTCGCCCTCGAGGAGTTCCAGGCGCTCGAGCAGCGGCACGCGTTCCTCGCCGAGCAGCTCGAGGACCTCCAGAAGACCCGGACGGACCTGCTGACGATCATCGACGAGCTCGACACGAAGATGCAGACGATCTTCGAGTCGGCGTTCAACGACACGAAGGACGCGTTCGACGTCATCTTCCCGATCCTGTTCCCGGGCGGCTCGGGGTCGATCAACCTGACAGACCCGACCGACCTGCTCGGCACCGGGATCGACGTGCAGGTGAAGCCCGCGGGCAAGAAGATCGACCGCCTGACCCTGCTGTCGGGCGGCGAGCGGTCCCTGGCGGCGGTGGCGCTCCTCGTCGCGATCTTCACCGCGCGGCCGTCGCCGTTCTACATCATGGACGAGGTCGAAGCGGCACTCGACGACGCCAACCTCGGCCGCCTGCTGACCGTGTTCGAGCGGCTCCGCGAATCCTCCCAGCTCATCGTCATCACGCACCAGAAGCGCACGATGGAGATCGCCGACGCCCTGTACGGGGTGTCGATGCGGCAGGACGGCGTCTCCGCCGTCGTCGGGCAGCGGGTGCAGAAGCGCGAGCCGGCGGACGCGGTCGCGTAGTCGACGCAGCGCTCTCACGCACTGAGCGACACCTCACGCGGCTGCGGCGACGTGACGTGTCGCTGGGCGCGAAACGGAGGCTGCGGTCGCGACCGGACGAAATGACGGGAGGCGCGGTGCCAGCTGGCACCGCGCCTCCCGCTCTGTCAGGTGCGTCCTGTCCGGACGCACCTGACAGAGCAGGAACTTCAGCGCACCGACGAAGATGCCGCTGAAGAGCAGGACGAGGCCGACGATGATCGCGATGATCAGCAGTGCGGGCATGAGGGTCTCCTATCCCTGGAACGAGACCGAGCAGACGCCCGGGCCGTCAGGGACGCTACTCCTCGGGGCAGGAACGCGTTCGCTCAGCCGACGGGGCCGCGTCCGCTCAGCCGACCAGGTTCTGCACGAACACGTGCGGCGTGAAGCCGGTCAGGTCGTTGATGCCCTCGCCCTGACCGATGAGCTTGATCGGAATGCCGGTCTTCTCCTGCACGCTCAGCACGAAGCCGGCCTTGGCCGAGCCGTCGAGCTTCGTGATGACGAGACCGGTGACACCGGCGCCCTCGATGAAGGCCTGGGCCTGTGCGAGTCCGTTCTGCCCGGTCGTCGCGTCGAGGACGAGCAGGACCTCGCTGATCTCGGTCTGCTTCTCGACCACGCGCTTGATCTTGGTGAGCTCGTCCATCAGGCCGGCCTTGGTGTGCAGGCGCCCGGCGGTGTCGATCACGACGATCTCGGTCTGGTCGCGGATCGCCTTCTCGACGGTCTGGTACGCGACCGATGCCGGATCCTGCCCGGGCTGCGACGGACGGACGACGTCGACGCCGGCGCGCTGGGCCCAGGTGGCGACCTGCTCGACGGCAGCGGCGCGGAAGGTGTCCGCCGCGCCGACCAGGACCGTGCGGTCGTAGGTCTTCAGGAACTTGGCGAACTTGCCGATCGTCGTGGTCTTGCCGACGCCGTTCACCCCGACGACGAGCACCACGGCGGGACGCGCGCTGAGCTTCAGGGTGGTGTCGAGCTTGGAGAGCCGTTCCTCGAGGACCTCGCGGAGCATGCGCTGCAGGTCGGCGGGGTCCGTCGTGCCGTAGCGGTCGACCCGGGCGTGCAGGTCCTCGATGATCTCCTCGGAGATGTCCGGACCGAAGTCCGCACCGATGAGGGCGGTCTCGAGGTCCTCCCACGTGGTCTCGTCGATCGTCTTGCGCTGGAAGAGGCCGCGCAGCCGTGTGGACAGTGACCAGGAACTCGCCATGCTCCCAGCTTAGAGCGCGGCGCATGTCCGCTGTGCCCGGTATGCTCGGTCACACGAAGGGGAGTATTCCCTCTCGGTGTCCCCGTCAGTACGGTCCGGAACGATCCGGCCCCGGGGCGCCGGTCGTGCGGCACCGGTTCCGGTGCAGCGTGACGGAAGAGACCTTCAGGCCTCGGCGTACCCACGTGTTCGTGTCCGACAAGTTCGTGAACAGCCCGTGCAGCGCCCTACCTGAAGGAAACCGTGGACGTCCCACTCTTCGTCTGGCTCATCACCATCGCCGGCATCCTCGCGCTGCTGGTGTTCGACTTCTACTCGCACGTGCGTACACCGCACGTGCCGCACATCCGCGAATCCGCGTTCTGGTCGGCCTTCTACATCGGCCTGGCCATCCTGTTCGGCATCGGGATCCTGGTCTTCGGCGGCGGACAGGCCGGCGGTGAGTACTTCGCCGGGTGGCTCACCGAGAAGGCGTTGTCGGTCGACAACCTGTTCGTCTTCCTCATCATCATGTCGAGCTTCGCCGTGCCGAAGGAGTTCCAGCAGAAGGTCCTGCTGGTCGGCGTCGCGATCGCGCTCGTCGCCCGCGGCGTGTTCATCGCCCTCGGCGTCACGATCATCGAGAACTTCTCGTGGGTCTTCTACCTGTTCGGTGCGCTGCTGTTCTGGCTCGCCTGGTCGCAGGCCCGCAGCGGCAACGACCACGGCAGCGAGGGCGAATCCCGGCTCATCCGGATCCTCAAGCGCATCATCCCGACGTCGGACCACTACGACGGTGACCGCCTGACCACCCGCGTCGACGGCAAGCGCCTGTTCACCCCGATGCTGCTCGTCATGGTCGCGATCGGTCTGACCGACGTGCTCTTCGCGCTCGACTCGATCCCCGCGATCTTCGGGCTCACGCAGGACGCCTTCATCGTGTTCACCGCGAACGCGTTCTCGCTGCTCGGTCTCCGACAGCTCTACTTCCTGATCGCCGGGCTGCTCGAGCGGCTCATCTACCTCGGCCAGGGCCTGGCCGTCATCCTGGCGTTCATCGGTGTGAAGCTCGTCTTCCACGCCATGCACGTCAACGAGCTGCCCTTCATCAACGGTGGCGAGCACATCGAGTGGGCGCCGGAGATCCCGATCTGGTTCTCGCTGGGCTTCATCGCGCTGACGATCGCGGTCGCCACGACCGCGTCCCTGGTGGTCTCGAAGCGCCGCCAGGAGCGCGGGCTGACCCCGACGGGCCAGCCGAAGGAGTCGGTCGAGGCCGACGCGAAGTAGCCGTCACCACCTGACGGACAGGAGGCGCGGTGCCAGCTGGCACCGCGCCTCCCGTCTGTCACCGTGTCGGCCGGACGCACCGGATTTCGGTCTGAGCGACAGTTCACGTGCTCCGCAGCACGTGAAGTGTCGCTCAGCGCGAAACGTCGGCGGCGCCGCGCGTCAGACGGCTTGCCGGCCAGGGGTCGCGTCGAGCAGGTGGGAGAGGTGCTCGGGCACCGTGCCGCCGCGGGCCACCGTCGCCCGCGCCCACAGCCGGCCCGCCCGGTAGGACGACCGGACCAGCGGCCCGGCGAGGACCCCCGCGAACCCCATCTGTTCGGCGACCTCGCGGAGCTCGACGAACTCCGCAGGGCTGACCCAGCGCGCGACCGGCAGATGCCGCGGCGACGGACGGAGGTACTGGGTCAGCGTGATGATGTCGGTGCCGGCGTCGTACAGGCGCTGCAGGGCGTCCTCGATCTCGAGGCGCTCCTCGCCCATGCCGAGGATGAGGTTCGACTTCGTCACGAGTCCGGCGTCGCGGCCCTGGGTGATGACGTCGAGCGACCGCTCGAACGTGAAGGCCGGGCGGATGCGCTTGAAGATCCGCGGCACCGTCTCGACGTTGTGGGCGAAGACCTCGGGGCGGGCGTCGAACACCGGGCCGAGCTGGTCGGGTCGCCCGTTGAAGTCCGGCACCAGGATCTCGACGCCGGTGCCGGGGGAGTGCTCGTGGATCGCCCGTATGGTCTCGGCGTAGAGCCAGGAGCCGCCGTCGGGCAGGTCGTCGCGTGCGACGCCGGTCACCGTCGCGTACTTCAGGCCCATCGACACGACCGAGTCCGCGACCCGGCGGGGCTCGTCGCGGTCGAGCGGTTCCGGCTTGCCGGTGTCGATCTGGCAGAAGTCGCAGCGACGGGTGCACTGCGAGCCGCCGATCAGGAAGGTGGCCTCGCGGTCCTCCCAGCACTCGAAGATGTTCGGGCAGCCGGCCTCCTGGCAGACGGTGTGCAGCTGCTTGTCCCGCACCAGGCCGGAGAGTTCGCGGAACTCCGGACCCTGCGTCGCGCGGGTCTTGATCCAGGCGGGCTTCGTCTCGATCGGGGTCTGGGCGTTCCGGGCCTCGACCCGGAGCATGCGGCGGCCGTCGGGGGCGAGGGTCATACGAGGGTCTCCTGTCGAGTGGGCGCTGAGCCGGCGTGCGTCGTGCTGATCCGGTGTCCGGTGTGCATGCCGTCGACGGCCTGCTGGACGCGCTGCGCGACGAGCGGCGCGAGGCGGTCGACCGTGACCGCGCCAGCGCCGACGCGTGCCGCCGCTGCGCTGAGTGTCGTGACCCCGGCATCGGCGATCCCGCACGGGACGATCGCGGCGTAGGCGTCGAGGGCGTTGTCGCAGTTGATCGCGATGCCGTGGGTCGTCACACCCTCGGCGACGTGCAGGCCGATCGCCCCGACCTTGGCGGCCGGGGAGCCGTCGGTGCCCGGCATCCATGCACCGCTGCGACCCGCGACCCGTTCGGCGTGCACCCCGACGGCAGCCGCGGCGTCGATGACGACCTGCTCCAGGTCCCGCACCCAGGCGACGACGTCGAGCGGTTCGGCGAGCCGGACGATCGGGTACGCGACGAGCTGGCCCGGACCGTGCCAGGTGATGCGGCCGCCACGGTCGGTGTCGACCACCGGTGCGCCGTTCGTCGGCAGGTCGGACGGTTCGGTGCGGCGACCGGCGGTGTACACGGACGGGTGCTCGCACAGCACGAGTGCTCCGGGAGAACGGCCGGCGACGACGTCGGCGTGCAGGTCCCGCTGCAGGGCGAGCCCGTCCGCGTAGTCGAGCAGGCCGGGGTGGCGCAGGATCTCGAGTTCCGGCATGCGCCGAGCGTACGACAGTTTCTGGACGGCGTCCAACAACCTGGTGCTTGACCTCGACAATGGTTGAGATGATCCGATGTGGGCATGGACATCCGACAGGTACAGCTCGCCACCCGGTCCCTCGCCGACACCGCCCGCTTCTACGAACGGCTGGGCTGCCCGGTCGAGGTGGACGAGGCAGACGCGGGTCCCGACCCCGCCGCCGTGGTCCGCGTCGTGGTGGGCTCGTCGCTCCTGGTGTTCCGCGAGCTGTCGGAGATGACCGGTGCCCTGCACCTGGCGATCACGATCCCCACGGGGACCTTCGACGCGGCCAAGGCCTGGATCGCCGGACTGACGACGGTGCTCGGTACCGACGACCAGGACGAGTTCGAGGGACCGCCGAACTGGAACTCGCGGTCGGTCTACTTCGAGGGGCCCGACCAGCAGCTCCTCGAACTGATCGAGCGGCGGGACCTGTCCGCAGGGGCGCACGTCGGGCGCGACGGCGACGGCGACGGCGACTACGGCGACGGCGCCGGCATCCCGCTCGTCTCGGTCAGCGAGGTCGGCGTGCCCGTGCCCGACGTCCTCCGTGCCGTCGAGGCGCTGCGACGCGCCGGTCTCGTGCCGTACGCGAACCCGCCGGGGGAGTCCTTCGCGGCGGTCGGTGACGTGGACGGTCTCGTGATCCTGGTGTCGCCCGAGCGGCGGTGGTTCCCGACCGGTGACCGGAGCCCGTCGAGCGCACCGGTGGTCATCGACCTGGGCCTCCCCGCGCCGCTCGCACTGACCGAGGGCGTCCTCCTGCGGTGAACGGACCCGTGCGGTGGTCGGGAGCCTTGTAGAATCGACGGATCATGGCGCAATTCGGTTCACTCTCCGATCGGCTGACCGAGACCTTCCGCAATCTGCGGAGCAAGGGTCGGCTGACTCCGTCCGACGTCGACGGCACCGTCCGCGAGATCCGGCGGGCGCTCCTCGACGCCGACGTCGCGCTCGAGGTCGTCAAGGCGTTCACCGCATCGGTCCGCGAGCGGGCCCTCTCCGACGAGGTCAACCGCGCGCTCAACCCGGCGCAGCAGGTCGTCCAGATCGTCAACGAAGAACTCGTCGGCATCCTGGGCGGGCAGCAGCGACGGCTCGAGTTCGCGAAGAAGCCGCCGACGGTCATCATGCTCGCGGGTCTGCAGGGTGCCGGTAAGACGACCCTCGCGGGCAAGCTCGGCAAGTGGCTCAAGAAGGACGGCCACACGCCGATGCTCGTCGCGGCGGACCTCCAGCGTCCGAACGCCGTGCAGCAGCTGCAGGTCGTCGGTGAGCAGGCCGGCGTGCACGTCTTCGCTCCGGAGCCCGGCAACGGCGTCGGCGACCCGGTCAAGGTCGCGAAGAACGCCATCAAGGCCGCGGTCGACCAGCAGTACGACACCGTCATCGTGGACACGGCCGGTCGTCTCGGCGTCGACGCCGAGCTCATGAAGCAGGCCGCGAACATCCGCAAGGCAGTCGACCCCGACGAGGTCCTGTTCGTCATCGACGCGATGATCGGTCAGGACGCCGTCAACACCGCACGTGCCTTCCAGGAAGGCGTAGACTTCACCGGCGTCGTGCTGTCGAAGCTCGACGGTGACGCCCGCGGTGGTGCGGCCCTGTCGGTGGCCAGCGTGACCGGCCGTCCGATCATGTTCGCGTCGACGGGTGAATCGCTCGACGACTTCGAGCCGTTCCACCCGGACCGGATGGCGAGCCGGATCCTCGACCTCGGCGACATCCTGTCCCTCATCGAGCAGGCGCAGGGCGCCTTCGACGAGGAAGAGGCGCGCAAGGTCGCGGACAAGATCGCGACCGACAACTTCACGCTGAACGACTTCCTGCAGCAGATGCAGCAGCTCCGCAAGGCGGGCTCGATCAAGGGCATGCTCGGCATGCTCCCGGGCGCGAAGGGCATGCGCGAGGCGCTCGACAACTTCGACGAGCGCGAGATCGTCCGCACCGAGGCGATCATCCAGTCGATGACCCCGCAGGAGCGTGAGCTCCCGAAGCTGCTGAACGGCTCGCGCCGGCTCCGCATCGCCAAGGGCGCCGGTTCGACGGTGACCGAGGTCAACGCGCTGGTGAACCGCTTCGAGCAGGCCGCGAAGATGATGAAGACGGTCGCCCGCGGTGGTGTGCCGCAGATGCCGGGCATGGGGCCGATCCCCGGCATGCACGGTGGCAAGAAGCAGCAGCAGGGTGGCAAGAAGAAGTCGAAGGTCGGCAACCCGGCCAAGCGAGCGGCCCTCGCGGCCGGTGCCGCGGCTGCTCCGCAGCAGGCCCCGCAGGGGTCCGGCCTCGGCCTCGGTGGCGCCAAGGGCGGCAAGGCGCCGACCGAGGAAGAGCTCGCGAGCCTGCAGAAGTTCCTGGGTCGCTAGTCGCGACCACCTGACGGACGGGAGGCTCGTGGCGGATCCGCCACGGGCCTCCCGTCCTGTCGTGGTCCCGTCGCGACGTTCCTTCCCATCGCACGCGCGCTGGAAAGCGGAATCGGGCGTACCTGGTCGAAAGAAACGACCAGGTACGCCCGATTCGACCAGGTACGCCCGATTCGACCAGGTACGCCCGATTCGACCAGGTACGCCCGATTCTGGTAGGTCGCGGCTAGAGCGCGTCGCGGAACTCCGTCACCAGGTGGCGGACCACGGCGCGCAGGTCGCCGCCGTTCTCCTGCGCGACCCGGAGCTGCCGCTGGTACGACGCACCGCGCTCGATCATGGTGTCGAGGTGGTGCAGTTCGTCCTGGCACCCGAGGCGTTCGGCGATCGGGTCGAGCCGCTGCACCAGGTCGTGCACCTCGTCGGTCACGAGCCGCTCGTCGCCGGCGGCGTTCGTGATGATCTCGGCCTCCATGCCGTAGCGGGCCGCGCGCCACTTGTTCTCGCGGATGAACCACGGCTGCATGGTCGGCAGGGTCTCGCCGGCGTCGAGGCGGTCGGAGCACGCGGTGACCAGGCACTGGACGAGCGCGGTGACGGCGCCGACCTCGTGCAGGGTCGAGATGCCGTCGGAGACCCGGTTCTCCAGGGTGCCCCAGCCCGGCGACGGGCGGATGTCCCAGCGCAGGTCCTTCACACTGTCGATGACGCCGGTGTGGGTGAGGTCGCCCACCACCTCTTCGAAGTTCGCCCAGGCACCCAGCTGCGGCGGGAGCCCGCCCGTCGGGAGCTGCTGGAACATGAGCGCCCGGTTCGAGGCGTAGCCGGTGTCGGTCCCGCCCCAGAACGGGCTCGAGGCCGTGAACGCCTGCAGGTGCGGGACGTAGGCGAGCATCGCGTTCATGATCGGGACGGCCTTGTCGCGGTCGTCGATGCCGACGTGCACGTGCACGCCCCAGATGAGCATCTGCCGACCCCACCAGCGGGTGCGGTCGATCAGGGTCGTGTAGTGCTCGCTGTCCGGGGTGATCTCCTGCTGGTCCCAGACGGCGAACGGGTGCGTGCCGGAGCACATCACCTGGGCGTCGAGCGGCTCGGCGGCGTCGATGACCTCGCCGATGATGCCGGACAGCTCGCTCGTCGCAGCCCCCACCCGATCGTGGACGCTCGACACGACCTCGACCGTGTTGGTCAGCAGCTCCTCGGTGACCCGGTCGTGGTCACCGAGCCGTTCGTGCACGGCGGCGATGACGGCGGGGGCGCGGGGTGCGAGGTCGCCGGTCGACCGATCGACCAGCGGGAGTTCCCACTCGACGCCGATGGTCGACGGGCGGGACTCGGTGAAGCGGATGTCCATGCCGTCCATCCTGCCCGGAACGTTGTCGGACACGCACAACGAACGGGTGCCGTTCGTGCGGACCCCGCAGAATGGGCGCATGAGCAGCGTCGCTTCCGCCCCCGTCGTGCCGGACTCCCTCCGGACCGTCGCGTCCGCCTGGACCCTCGGCCCCCTGCACCTGGCGAACCGGGTGGTGATGGGGTCGATGCACACCGGGCTCGAGGTGCAGGACGACGGCGGTGCCGGCATGGCGGCGTTCTACCGCGAACGGGCCGCCGGTGGTGTCGCGTGCATCATCACGGGCGGCATCGCGGTGAACGACGAGGCCCGCGGCGGTCCGGACTTCGCGGTGTTCGGCGTCGGGGGAGCCGACGAGCGGTTCCGGGTGGCGGTCGACGCCGTGCACGACGAGGGCGGGACGATCCTCGCGCAGCTGTTCCACGCCGGTCGGTACGCGCTCGCAGCTGGCATGGTCGACCGGCACGGGGACCCGCAGCGGGTGGTGGCGCCCTCGGCCCTGCCGTGGGCGGCCGCCCGCGGTGTGGTGCCGACCGAGCTGACGTCGGCCGAGGTCGAGCGGACCATCGAGGACTTCGCCGCCGCGGCCCGCAGCGCCCGGGACATCGGGTTCGACGGCGTCGAGATCATGGCGTCCGAGGGGTACCTGATCAACCAGTTCCAGTCACCGCTGACCAACCTGCGCGACGACGAGTGGGGTGGCGACGCGGAACGCCGCCGGCGCTTCGCGGTCGAGGTCGTCCGGGCCGTCCGCACCGCGGTCCCCGAGCTCGCCGTGACGATCCGGTTGTCCGGCGCCGACCTGATGCCCGGGTCCTCGACCGACGACGAGGTCGACGCGCTCGTGCACGACCTGCTGCCGCTCGGGCTCGACGGCATCTCGGTCGGCATCGGCTGGCACGAGTCCCGCACCCCGACGGTGCAGGCCGCGGTGCCGCACGGGGCCTGGCTCGCCTACGCCGAACGGATCGCCGGGGTGGTGCGCGCGTCGCCGTACCCCGGGGTCCGCGTCATCGCCTCGAACCGGATGACCGACCTGCGCGACGGCGAAGCGGTGCTGGCCGACGGACTGCTCGACGCGGTGGCCCTCGCCCGGCCGTTCCTCGCCGACCCCGCGCTCGTCAACCGCTCCCTCGCCGGTCGGTTCGCCCTGGTGAACACGTGCATCGGCTGCAACCAGGCGTGCCTCGACCGTTCCATCGTCGGCGCCCCGGTGTCCTGCCTCGTCAACCCCCGGGCCGCCCGCGAAGTCGCGTTCCCCGCACGCCCGACGACCGACCCGAAGCGCGTCGACGTCGTCGGGGGCGGGCCGGCCGGACTCGCCGCCGCCGTGGACGCCGCTCGACGGGGCCACGACGTCACCGTCTGGGAGGCGTCCGACCGCCTGGGTGGCCAGTTCGGCCTCGCTGCACTCGTGCCGGGCAAGGAGGACTACGCCGCCACGGTGCGCTCCGCCCGTGCCGAGCTCGCGGAGCGGGGCGCGACGATCCACCTCGGACGCCCGGCCACGGCTCGGGACCTCGTCGACAGCGACGCCGTCGTGCTCGCGGCCGGGGTGGTCCCGCGGAGCATCGACGTCCCCGGCAGCGACCTGCCGCACGTGCTGTCCTACGAACGGGCGCTCCGCGAGGGGGTCCCCGAGGGCACCGTCGCGATCATCGGTGGCGGCGGCATCGGCGTCGACACCGCGGCGTTCCTGACCGAGTCGCCCGACGAGGCCGTCCGGGCCGCCGAGTTCGCGGCCCGGTGGGACCTCGACGTCTCCGAGGAGCTCGTCGGCGACGTGCCGCAGCGACTCCCCGCTGCCCCGCGCACCACACGGCCGGGGTCCCAGGTGACGGTGCTCCGTCGATCGGGCAAGTTCGGCCAGGGGATCGGCATCACGTCGCGGTGGGTCGCGATCGGTCGGCTGCGCGACGCCGGGGTGCGGATGCTCGGCGGCGTGCAGGAGTACCTGCGCATCGAGCCCGGCGTGCTCTGGGTCCGCGACGAGCACGGGGACGAGGTCGGCGTGCCGGCGGACAGCGTCGTGATCTGCGCCGGGCAGGAGCGCGCGAGCGACGCCGAGGGCGACACGTCCGACGGACTCGCCACGGGCCTCCAGGCCGCCGGTGTGCCGTACGCCGTCGTCGGCGGCGCGCGGGACGCACGGAGCGTGGACGCGGTCCGCGCGACGTCCGAGGCGCTCGAAGCGGTGCGGCGACTCGCGCCGTAGCGAGTCGGCTCGCATCACGGCCGGGAATCTGCAAGAATGAACGGTCGAATCGCCGCAGCTCGACCCTCTATCCAGCTGTGAGCGATCTCTCTCGAGCTTTCGCCGTGTGTGCCCCCACGCCCGCGGTTCCAGTTCAACCACAACGAAAGCAAACAGGAGCAATTGTGGCTGTCAAGATCCGTCTGAAGCGTCTCGGTAAGATCCGTGCGCCCTACTACCGCATCGTCGTCGCCGACTCGCGCACCAAGCGCGATGGTCGTGTCCTCGAGGAGATCGGTCAGTACCACCCGACCGAGGAGCCCTCGGTCATCAAGATCGAGTCCGAGCGTGCGCTCTACTGGCTCGGCGTCGGCGCGCAGCCGACCGAGCAGGTCGCGGCCCTCCTCAAGCTGACCGGCGACTGGGCCAAGTTCAAGGGCGAGAAGGACACCGAGTCCAAGGTCAAGGTCGCCGAGCCGAAGCAGCCCTTCCAGGTCGACTCCTCGAAGAAGGCCGTCCTCAAGCCGAAGTCGGAGAAGACGGCTCCCGCCGCCAAGGCCGACGACGCCGAGACCGCCGACGAGACGACCGAGGCGTAGTCCTTGCTCGAATCCGCGCTGACGCACCTCGTCAAGGGGATCGTCGATCACCCTGACGACGTGCGCGTCGCCAGCTCCACCTCCCCACGCGGCGAGGTCCTCGAGGTGCGCGTGCACCCCGAGGACCTCGGCCGCGTGATCGGTCGCGCCGGGCGCACCGCCAAGGCGCTCCGCACGCTCGTCACGGCCCTGGCCGACGGCAAGCGCGTGCGGGTCGACGTGGTGGACACCGATTCCTAGGGAGACGACCCAGCTCCGGGTGGGTCGAATCACGAAGGCGCACGGGCTCAAGGGCGGCATCAAGCTCGAGCTCTACACCGACGACCCGGATCGTCGGTTCACCCCGGGCGCCACCTTCACGCTCCAGGTCCCCGACGACTCACCGTGGTCGGGCAAGACCCTCGAGCTGGACGAACTCCGCTGGTACAACGGTCACCCCGTCGCGTTCTTCGCCGGGATCGACGACCGCACCGCGGCCGAGTCCCTGGCGCGCATCATCCTCTGGGTCGAGCAGGACGCCGACGCCGAGACCGGTGAGGACGACGCCTGGTACGACCACCAGCTGGTCGGGCTGAAGGTCCTCCGCGACGGCGTCGAGGTCGGCACCGTCGCCCGCGTGGACCACATGCCAGCGCAGGACCTGCTCGCGATCGACACGCCGTCCCGCGGCGAGGTCCTCGTGCCGTTCGTCTCGGCCATCGTGCCCGCGGTCGACATCGCCGCTGGCACCGTCACGGTCACGCCGCCGCAGGGCCTGTTCGAGGACCCCGAGGACACCGCCCGTCCCGAGACGGTCACGGACTAGCTCCCGTGCGGATCGACATCGTCACGATCTTCCCGGAGTTCTTCTCCGTGCTCGACGTGTCCCTGCTGGGCAAGGCCCGCTCCGGCGGTCTGCTCGACCTGCACGTGCACGACCTGCGTTCGTGGACCACCGACCGGCACCGCACCGTCGACGACACCCCGTACGGCGGAGGCGCCGGCATGGTGATGAAGCCGGAGCCGTGGGCGCAGGCGCTCGAGGCCCTCTTCCGGCCCGACGGCTCGTCGACCCTCGTGGTCCCGACGCCGGCCGGCACACCGTTCAAGCAGTCGATCGCGCGCTCGCTCGCCGAACACGAGCACCTCGTCTTCGCCTGCGGGCGCTACGAGGGCATCGACGCCCGCGTCTTCGAGTGGGCGTCGTCACGAGCCACCGTCGTCGAGCTCTCGCTCGGCGACTACGTGCTGAACGGTGGCGAGGTCGCCGCGATGGCGATCATCGAGGCCGTCGGCCGACTCGTCCCCGGCGTCGTCGGCAACCCCGAGTCGCTGGTCGAGGAATCCCACGAGGACGGGTTGCTCGAGTACCCCTCGTACACCAAGCCCGCCTCCTGGCGCGGGCTCGACGTGCCCGACGTCCTGCTCAGTGGGCACCACGCCCGCGTCGGTGCCTGGCGGCACGAGCAGCAGCTGGAGCGGACGCGGCGCGTCCGTCCGGACCTGCTGCCGCCTGCCTGACCGGCTGGCGCGCTTGCCTGCTGGAAGGACTTTCGGGCTGACCGACACTCCTCGCGGTTCGTTCCGCGTGGACTGTCGCTGAGCACGAAACCCGGCTCCGTCGCGTCTGCCTGGAGGCACGGGGCGGGCCCGCACCGTGCCTCCAGTCCGTCAGGCGGTCGGGTCGGCGCGCTGGGCGCGACGCAGGGTCAGGACCTCGGGGCCGGCCTCGGTGACCGCGACCGTGTGCTCGACGTGCGCGGCACGTGAGCCGTCGACGCTGCGCAGGGTCCAGCCGTCGTCGTCCTGGTAGAGCTCGTCGGTCGTCTGCATGAGCCACGGCTCGATCGCCACGACCAGCCCCGGCCGGAGCTTCAGGCCGCGACCCGGACGGCCGTCGTTCGGCACGTGCGGGTCCCCGTGCATCGTGTGGCCCACGCCGTGCCCGCCGAACTGCAGGTTGACGCTGTGACCGGCCTCGTGTGCCACGTGCCCGATCGCGTGCGACACGTCGCCGAGCTTGTTGCCGGGGGCCGCCTGGGCGATGCCGGCGGTCAGTGCGCGTTCGACGGTGGCGATGAGGGCCTGGTCCTCGTCACGCGGCGTGCCGACCTGCACACTGACGGCGGAGTCCGCGACCCAGCCGTCGACGCTCGCGGCGAAGTCCAGGCTGACCAGGTCGCCGTCCTGCAGGGTGCGATCGTGCGGCAGACCGTGCAGGGCGGCGTCGTTGACCGAGGTGCAGAGGTTCTTGCCGAACGGGGACATGCCGAACGATGGGTGGTAGTCGACGTAGCAGCTCTCCGCGCCACGCTCGGCGATCATCCGGGCCGCGACCCGGTCGAGGTCGAGCAGGTTGACGCCGACGTCGACCGTCTCGAGCAGTTCGTCGAGGACATCGGCCACGAACCGGCCGGCGACACGGAGGCCGTCCAGCTCGGCGGGGGTGCGGAGTTCGATCATGGGTCCATCCTCGTCGTTTTGTCTCCGCCGGTGTCTGTGGCAGTATTGAACGCTGTGCCCTGGCTGGACTCTGCCACGGGGGAGTCGCCGACACCGGGCACGCACCACCACTTTCCGAACCTTCGATCCGCGGCGACCCGTGCGCGTCCGCAGAGAGTGAAACCCACCATGAGCCAGCTCCTCGACAACGTCGACGCAGCATCGCTGCGGACCGACGTCCCGGACTTCCGCCCCGGCGACACCATCAAGGTGCACGTCAACATCGTCGAAGGCACGCGCTCGCGTATCCAGGTCTTCCAGGGTGTCGTCATCGGCCGTCAGGGCCACGGCATCGGCGAGACCTTCAAGGTCCGCAAGGTGAGCTTCCAGGTCGGCGTCGAGCGCTGGTTCCCGGTGCACTCGCCGATCATCGACCACATCGAGATCGTCACCAAGGGTGACGTGCGTCGTGCGAAGCTCTACTACCTGCGCGAGCTCCGCGGCAAGGCTGCCCGCCGCAAGATCAAGGAGAAGCGCGACGCCTGATCGCCTTCACAGTGAGCGTCCGCGAGCCGGGCGACGCTGCGAGCCCCTCGTCCATGTACGGTTGTGCATCGACGGGGGGCTCTTCCCATTGTGGGGAGTCGGTGGTTCGAACGAGAGCGGAAATGACGGATACGACAGAGGATTCCGGGCGCAGGCCACGTGCCGAGAAGCAACGGAACGGCGTCCTCACATTCCTTCGCGACCTCGTCATCATCTTCATCGCCGCGTTGCTCGTGTCCTTCCTGGTGAAGACGTTCCTGATCCGGTCGTTCTACATCCCGTCCGCGTCGATGGAGAACACGCTCCAGATCAACGACCGCGTGATCGTCAACGAGCTCGTGCCCGACGCCGTCGCACTGAAGCGCGGGGACGTCGTCGTGTTCAAGGACCCGGGCGGATGGCTCACCGGGGCCGAGGTACCGAGCGTCACGCCGGACACACAGCCCGCCAAGGCGATCGACTGGCTCCTCACGCAGGTCGGTCTCGGGACGGGCGACAGTGACGACCACCTGATCAAGCGGGTCATCGGCCTGCCGGGTGACAAGGTGTCGTGCTGCAACGACCTCGGGCAGATGTCGGTCAACGGCGTCCCGATCAAGGAGCCGTACCTGAAGCTCCCCGCCGGCGCACCCGCGTCGGCGACCGACTTCTCGGTCACCGTGCCGAAGGGCACCATCTGGGTGATGGGCGACAACCGGAACGACTCGAAGGACTCCCGCTACAACGGGGACACCCCGTCCAAGGGCTTCGTCCCGCTGTCCGACGTCACCGGTCGTGCGTTCGTCATCTCCTGGCCGTCGAGCCGGTGGACGTGGCTCGACGACCATCCCGAGGTGTTCGCCGGCGTGGAGGAGCGCGACGAGTGACCGCCGTCCGCCCGTCGTTGCGCGTCGAGAAGCGTCTCCTGGCTGCGGGCCGTGTGACGGTCATCGGCATGGACGAGGTCGGCCGCGGTGCGATCGCCGGGCCGGTCGGGGTCGGTGTGGCCGCCGTGACGCTCGACATCGGCCGGGTGCCCCAGGGGCTCGCCGACTCGAAGCTGCTGTCCGAGGCCCGGCGGAACGACCTCGTGCCGGTCGTGCAGCGCTGGGCCCGGACCGCCGTGGGCATGACGTCGGCGGAGTTCGTCGACCAGCAGGGCATCGTCTCCGCTCTCGGTGCTGCCGGCGCGCAGGCGCTCGGGTCTCTGGTGGCCGACGGGGTGTCCCTCGACGGAGCGGTGGTCGTGCTGGACGGGTCGTTCGACTGGTTGAGCCGTGCCCTGCCCGCATCACTCCGCTCCGCGACGGATCCGCTCGACGTGGTCGTCCGCGTCAAGGCGGACCGCGACTGCGCCTCGGTGGCCGCGGCGTCCGTGGTGGCCAAGGTCGCTCGTGACGCGGTCATGATCGCGGCCCACGACGAAGCCCCGCACTACGGGTGGGTGTCGAACAAGGGGTACGGGTCGACGGCGCACTACGACGCGATCCGGACGATCGGCGCGCACGCGCTGCACCGGAAGTCGTGGCTGCACCAGGCCTCGAGCGTCTCGCTGGACGGGTTCGACGAGCTCGACGCCCTCGCCGGTTGACCGCGTCGTCCGTTCGGGCGCTGGTCGCCGTAGACTGTGGGCGCAATGGATGAGGACGAATTCGACGACTACGACCGCGAGGTCGAGCTGGCCCTGTACCGCGAGTACCGAGACGTGGTCTCGCAGTTCCGTTACGTGGTCGAGACGGAGCGCCGTTTCTACCTGGCGAACGAGGTCGAACTCGTGCGCCGTGACACGGAGCACGACTTCTACTTCGAACTGACGATGAACGACGTCTGGGTGTGGGACGTCTACCGTTCGGACCGCTTCGTGAAGGGCGTCCGCGTGCTCACGTTCAAGGACGTGAACGTCGAGGAACTCACGACACGCGAACTCGAACTGCCGAAGGAACTCGCACTCGACGAGTGATCGTCAATTCTCATTCTTCTTCTTTCCGGGTGAATCGCCGGCGATCTGAACCGCCGGGGAATTGTTCGCGCTATTCTGGTGGGGATATTCCCGCCCCACGAACAGGAGCACCCCATGGCACAGAAGGTCACCGTCCAGCTCGTCGACGACCTCGACGATTCGCCCATCACCACCGGTGAAGGCCGGACGGTCGAATTCGCGTTCGACGGTTCGTCGTACGAGATCGACCTGTCGAACGACAACGTCGACAAGTTCCGCGAGGCGATCTCCGACTACATCGCCGCAGCGCGCAAGGTCTCGGGCCGTCGGGCCGGTGGCGGTTCCGCACCGAAGTCGGCGCCCAAGCGCGGCAACTCGGAAGAGCTCGGCAAGATCCGCGAGTGGGCCAAGGAGAACGGGTACGAAGTGTCCTCCCGTGGCCGTATCTCGACGCAGGTGCAGGAAGCCTACGCAGCAGCGCACTGACGCTCATCGGAGCAGGACCCGGGTGATCTCGATCGCCCGGGTCCTTCTTCTTTCCTCCACAGGGCTGGTCCGTCCATGCTGATTCCACAGATACTTCTGCGCTGCCTGGCGATGTGCTCATTCCGGAGATCGTTGTCGTGGAGGCAACGACATGGAACAGCAGGTGCAACGTCCACCGGGGCGATCACTCCGGAACGGTCGACTCGGACGATTCGGTGAAGAACAGGCGGTGACCTGGCTCGAAGCGCGGGGATTCCGGGTGCTCGAGCGGAACTGGCGATGTGCTAGGGGGGAAGTCGACATCGTCGCGTGGGATTCCTGCACGCTCGCGTTCATCGAGGTGAAGACCCGGTCTGGAGCCGCGACCGGTCATCCGTTCGAGGCGATCACGGCGGCGAAGCTCAGTCGGATGCGACGACTCGTGCCCGAGTGGTTCGACGCGCACCCCGAGGTCTCGGCCCGCTCGGTCCGCATCGACGTCGTCGCGGTCCACGTCGACGGGCCGCGCACCGTCGTCGAACACCTGGCGGGTGTGCTGTGACCGGCATCGGACGCGCCGCTGCCGTCGCCTTGCTCGGCGTCACCGGCCGGCGTATCGAGGTCGAGGCGCACCTGACGAGCCAGCTGCCGGCGTTCAGCATCATCGGTCTGCCCGACACCTCCCTCGGCGAGGCGCGTGAGCGTGTGCGGTCCGCCGCCGCGAACGCCGGGTGCCCGCTGCCGGCACGCCGGATCACGGTGAACCTGACCCCGGCGGCGATCCCGAAGCGCGGCTCCGGGTTCGACCTCGCGATCGCGATGGCCGTGCTCGCCGGGGCCGGCCTCGCCCCGGACGTCTCCGAGCGCATCGTCTACATCGGTGAACTCGGCCTCGACGGTCGGGTGCGTCCGGTCCCCGGCGTGATCCCGATGCTGATCGCTGCACGCGACGCCGGTGTGGACCGCGTGGTGCTGCCGGTCGGCAACCTGGCCGAGGCCAGGGTGGTCACCGGGGTCCGGGTCCGGGGCGTGGACTCGTTGCGTGCGGCCGCGATCGACGCCGGGGCGCTCCTGCCGACGGTCGAGGTCGACCCGGTGCTGCCGGTCCCGGTCACGGCTGTGCCACGTCCCGTGGCCGAGCTGTCGGACGTCGTGGGGAACCCGGTCGGCGTCCGAGCGCTCATCGCGGCGGCTGCCGGTGGACACCATGCCCTGCTTCTCGGGCCGCCGGGTGCCGGCAAGACGATGCTCGCCGAACGACTGCCCGGGCTGCTGCCCGACCTCGACGACGAGACGGCGCTCGAGGTCGCCGCGGTCCGGTCGGTCGCCGGGCTCGGGCCCGCGTCGTGGAGCACGAAGCCACCCTGGGAGGCACCGCACCACTCCGCTTCGGCGGTCTCGCTCATCGGCGGTGGGTCCGGGGTGCTGCGCCCCGGTGCCGTGTCGCGCGCCACCGGGGGGATCCTGTTCCTCGACGAGGCCCCGGAGTTCCCGCGTGCCGTGCTCGACGCGCTCCGGCAGCCGCTCGAGTCCGGTCGGATCACGATCCACCGTGCCGCCGGTGCCGCCGAGTTCCCCGCCCGCTGCCAGGTCGTGCTCGCCGCGAACCCCTGTCCGTGCGGCAACGCGGGCGGCGCGCACGGGCAGCCCTGCGAGTGCTCGCCGAGCACCGTCCGCCGGTACCTCGGTCGGATGTCCGGCCCGCTGCTCGACCGGATGGACATCCGGGTGCTCGTGCCCCGGGTGACGACCGGACGGATGCGCGACGCGGACGGCAGCACGCCGACGACGGCGGTGGCGCGTGCTGCGGTGGCGGCGGCTCGGGCCCGCATGGCGGAGCGGTTGCACGGGACGGGCTGGTCGCGGAACGCCGAGGTCACCGGGACGTGGCTCCGGGCTGCGGGCCGGATCGAGCCCGGATCGACGGCGGACCTGGACCGTGCGCTCGACCTCGGAACCCTGACGATGCGCGGCTGGGACCGGGTGATGCGGTTGGCGTGGACGCTGGCTGACCTCGACGCGGTCGACCGACCGACGGGCGCCCACGTCCGTGGCGCTCTCGCACTGCGGAGCGCCCTGTGACACCCGCGGGCACGGAGCTGCTCGACACCGTGGCACGCATGCTCGGCCGGGGCGGCGCTGCCGTCGACCCGGTCCAGGCCGCCGCGCGGGTCGCGTGGTCCGCGATCGTGGAGCCCGGGGACTCCGTCGCCGGGGAACTCATCGCCGGGCTCGGACCGGAGCGCGCGCTCGGCGCCGTGCTGCTCGCCGCCGACGACGAGTTCGACGCGCTGCTGGGTGACTGCGTCGAGGCCGAGGTGCCCGGCGCCGAGGACCCCGCGGTCCTGCTCGGCGTGCTGCAGGCCGCGGTCGGACGCTGGCGGCCGCGGCTGGCCAGTGTCCAGGTGGGCGACGTGCTCGCGGCTGCCGGTGCGGTCGGTGCCGGTCTGCTCGTGCCGGACAGTGACGGCTGGCCCTCCGCCGTGGACGACCTCGGCCCGCACGCGCCCGTGGTGCTCTGGACACGCAGCACGGGCGCACACCTCGGCGGCGGGACGCCGGCGCTGGGAGTCGTCGGATCCCGGGCGAACACGGTGGCCGGTGCCGAGGCTGCGGCGGAGATCACCTCGAGTGCGGCGGACGCCGGATGCACGATCGTGAGCGGTGGCGCCTACGGCATCGACGCGGTGGCGCACCGGGTCGCCGTCGCCGCCGGAGCCCCCACCGTCGCGGTCCTCGCGGGGGGCATCGACCAGCTCTACCCGGCCGGCAACGCGCAGCTCCTCCACAACGTGGCGCGGCAGGGAGCGCTGCTCGCCGAGTCCGCTCCGGGGACGCGGCCCACGCGGTGGCGCTTCCTCGGCCGGAACCGCCTGATCGCCGCGCTGGCCGACGTCACGGTCGTGGTCGAGGCCGGCGCGCGGTCCGGGGCCCTCAACACCGCCCACCACGCCGCACAGCTCGGCAGGCCGGTGTTCGCGGTCCCG
The DNA here is from genome assembly GCF_018598405.1 of Curtobacterium flaccumfaciens. NCBI lineage: Bacteria > Bacillati > Actinomycetota > Actinomycetes > Micrococcales > Microbacteriaceae > Curtobacterium > Curtobacterium flaccumfaciens. The sequence continues at coordinate 54,868 of NZ_JAHEWS010000011.1, forward strand.
GGGGCGTTCGCCTCCGCTGCGTCGGTCGGTTGCCACCGGCTCATCGCGCAGGGGCGTGCACAGATCGTCGTGCACCCGGGCGACCCGACCGCGGCGACGCGGACGGCTCCGGAACAGGGCGGGGGAGCGGTGCCGGACGAACCGCTCCTGTCCGGCCGGCAGGACCCCGAGGTGACCCGCGTCCTCGACGCGCTCGGCCGTCGCGCGCTGCCCGAGGCGGAGATCGCGCGACGGGCGGGGATGTCGCCCGCCGATGTCGCCGATGCGCTCGCACTGGCGCAGTTGCAGGGGCTCGTCGTATCCGGTGGCGGCGGGTGGGGACTGGCATGACGGCGGGCGGCCGTACGCTGACGTCGTGGTTGCGCGGACGGACGGTCGACTCGTGGTGGCGGTGGACGCCTTCCTCGGCCACGCCCGTCACGCGCGGGGACTCAGCGAGCAGACCCTCCGCGCGTACGCGAGCGACCTCGAACAGCTCGTGGTGTTCGCCGAGATGCGCGGGATCGACCGCGTCACCGACGTCGAGCTCGAGCTCCTGCGTGACTGGCTCTGGGACGCCGATCATCGAGGGCTCGCCCGGTCGACCATCGCCCGGCGGTCCTCGTCCGTCCGCGCGTTCACCCGGTGGGCGAGCGAGACCGGGGTGACCGCGACCGACGCCGGGGTCCGGCTCCGCGCGCCGAAGGGCGGGGCCCACCTGCCCCGTGTGGTGTCGGCCGACCAGGTGCGTGCCCTGCTCGACGGACTCGGCGCCCGCGCGGCGACGGACGACCCGTCGGCACTGCGGGACCGTGCTCTCGTGGAACTCCTGTACGCGGCGGCCATCCGGGTCAGCGAACTCGTCGGGATCGACGTGACCGATCTGGACCGCGGGCGCCTGACCGTGCGGGTGCTCGGCAAGGGCGGCAAGGAGCGGGTGGTGCCCTTCGGCGTGCCGGCGCGGGACGCGCTCGAGGCGTGGCTGGAGCGCGGACGGCCGGTCGTCGCCGCGCGTGCGGAGGGGCCGGCCAGCGTGGCGCTGTTCCTCGGCGACCGTGGTGCCCGACTCGGCGTCCGGAGCGCCTACCGCGTGGTGGCCCGGTTGCTCGGCGACCTGCCGGGCGAGGGGCCGAGCGGCCCGCACACGTTCCGGCACACCGCGGCGACGCACCTGCTCGACGGGGGAGCGGACCTGCGCGCGGTGCAGGAGCTCCTCGGCCACGCCAGCCTCGGGACGACGCAGATCTACACCCACGTGTCGTCGGCGCGACTGCGCGAGGTCTACCGGACGGCCCACCCGCGCGCCTGAACCGTGCGCCACCCGACACCCGGTGTGCCCGACACCCGGTGTGCCCGACACCGGGTGCACCCGACACTCGCGCCCGTCACTCGCGCCCGTGCGCGATCAGCCGGGCCATGCCGACTCGGGCAGCAGCACCGGCCACTCCGCCGACGGCAGGTACGGCAAGGGATCGACGTACCGGCCGTCGACCCGCGCACCGAGGTGCACACACGGCGCCGAGGCAGGACAGTGCCCGACCGAGACCCGCCCGACCGGCGTGCCCTGCGTGACCTCATCACCCGCGGCGACCAAGGGCGTCACCGAGTCGAGGGTGCTGACGAGCCCGCCACCGTGGTCGATCGTCACGACGGTGCGGCCACCGACCGCACCCGCGAACGCCACGGTGCCGTCGTCCACGGCTGAAGCGGTCGCTCCGAGGGTGGCGGGGACGTCGAGCCCGCGATGCCCGGCGGCGTAGTCGGAGGACGGTGCCTCCCACGCTCGCTCGACCACACGCGATCCGGTGGGCCAGACCCAGCGAGCCTCGACCCGGCCCGGCTCGGTCACAGCGCCCGCCGTCGTCCCGGCGCCCGCCGTCGCCCCGGCGCCCGTCGACGGCGCGGCACCGAACGCCACGGTCCCGCTCAGCACCGCCGCGCACACCACGGTCAGCAGGACGGGACGTGCACTCGATCGCATGCCCCCAGCCTGGGCAGTGGAACCCGGCCCCGGGGCGGACCGGGGCGATCCGTGGAGGGGGAGTCGCGCCTCCCGGCCTGGGGAGGAACGTGCCGAGGACGGAAGCGACAGAACCGACGTCGTACGACGGCGACAGTGTCGTTCCGCGTCGCCGCGCAAGCGAGCCCGCGCGCCCCCGCGCCGTCCCGATCCGCCCCCGGTTATGACCACCCGCCCGCCGAGGAGTACAGTCGGGGCCGCTCCGGACCACGCAACGCCGCTCGGACGGCGAACCAGCCGACCGCCGGGGCACCGTGCTGCACCAGAGCACGGCGGCAGAACCCAGGAGCATCGTGTCCACCACGACCACCGGGCACGGCGAAGACCGTGCGTTCAAGGGGAAGGTCACCCTGTTCGCCATCGCGGCGGCGGTCGGTGGCTTCCTGTTCGGCTTCGACTCGTCCGTCATCAACGGCGCCGTCGACGCGATCAAGGGCGAGTTCAACCTCTCCGACGCGGCGAGCGGTTTCGCCGTCGCATCGGCCCTGATCGGCTGTGCGTTCGGCGCCTACTTCGCCGGTCGTCTCGCCGACCGCTACGGCCGCACCCGGATCATGTTCTGGGCCGCGGTGCTGTTCTTCGTCTCGTCGATCGGGTCCGCGTTCGCGTTCGCCACGTGGGACCTCGTGATCTGGCGTCTCGTCGGCGGGCTCGGCATCGGGACCGCGTCGGTCATCGCACCGGCGTACATCTCCGAGGTCTCCCCGAAGGCGATCCGCGGGCGTCTGGCCTCGTTCCAGCAGCTGGCGATCACGCTCGGTATCTTCGCCGCGCTCCTGTCCGACCAGCTCTTCGCCGTCACGGCGGGCAGCGCCTCGGCCGAGGTGTGGGGCCTGGCGGCCTGGCGCTGGATGTTCCTGGTCGGCGTGATCCCCTCGGTCGTCTACGGCGTCCTGGCGATCACCCTGCCGGAGTCCCCGCGCTACCTGCTCACCAAGGGCCGTGCTGACGACGCGCGCGTCGTGATGGGCAAGATCGTCCCGCGCGACACCGTGAACACGAGCCTGGAGGAGATCCAGGACGGCATCAAGAAGGAAGCCAACGAGAAGAAGGGCTCCATCCGGGGCAACCGCTTCGGGCTCCAGCCGATCGTCTGGGTGGGCATCATCCTGGCCGTGCTGCAGCAGTTCGTCGGCATCAACGTGATCTTCTACTACTCGACGACGCTCTGGCAGGCCGTCGGCTTCAAGGAGGAGGACTCGTTCCTCATCTCCACGATCACCTCGGTGGTCAACGTCGCCGTCACCTTCGTGGCGATCTTCCTGGTCGACAAGGTCGGCCGCAAGCCGCTGCTCGTCGCCGGTTCCGCTGGCATGTTCGTCTCGCTCACCATGGTGGCCATCGCGTTCTCGCAGGCGACGATCGTCGACGGCAGCCCGAGCCTCCCCGGCTCCTGGGGCGTCATCGCGCTGATCTTCGCGAACCTCTTCGTCGTGTCCTTCGGCGCCACGTGGGGTCCGCTCATGTGGGTGCTGCTCGGCGAGATGTTCCCGAACCGCATCCGTGCCACGGCGCTCGGCATCGGTTCGGCCGCCAACTGGATCGCGAACTTCATCGTGACGATCTCGTTCCCGGTCCTCTCCGGCTTCAACCTCACCGTCACCTACGGCATCTACGCGCTGTTCGCGCTGCTGTCGCTCTTCTTCGTCATCGCGAAGATCCCGGAGACGAAGGGCCGCTCGCTCGAGGAGATGGGCATCTCCGCCGACGGCGACACGGCGGACGCCAAGGCCTGATCAGGACGTGCGGATCCGCGCGGATCCGCACCACCGACCGGACAGGAGGCCCGGATCACGTCAGCCGCGAGGCGCGCGTGATCCGGGCCTCCCTTCTGTTAGCATCTATCCAGCAGCGTGCTGATGCGCGCTGACTTCGCGTGTCCACCAGGCCCTCATCGGCTCGGTACCCGACCACCGGTCCCGCTCTCACGAGCGGGCGGTCGCGTGCCAGGACACCAGGGACCACGACCGACGGTCGTGATCGACACAACCGCAACAGGTCCGCAGCGACGTGCGAGAGCACGGCTGCGCGCCGAGAACACAGAAGGAGGACGGCACATGGCCGTCGTCACCATCCGCCAGCTGCTCGACAGCGGCGTCCACTTCGGACACCAGACCCGTCGGTGGAACCCGAAGGTGAAGCGCTTCATCCTCGCCGAGCGCTCGGGCATCCACATCATCGACCTGCAGCAGTCGCTGGCCTTCATCGACCGCGCGTACGACTTCGTCAAGGAGACGGTCGCGCACGGTGGCACGATCCTCTTCGTGGGCACCAAGAAGCAGGCCCAGGGCTCCATCGCCGAGCAGGCGACCCGCGTCGGCCAGCCGTACGTCAACCAGCGTTGGCTCGGCGGTCTGCTCACGAACTTCCAGACGGTCTCCAAGCGCCTCGCGCGCATGAAGGAGCTCGAGGAGATCGACTTCGACGACACGACGAAGGGCTTCACCAAGAAGGAGCTCCTCATCAAGAAGCGCGAGCTGGACAAGCTCCACAAGACCCTCGGTGGTATCCGCAACCTCACGCGGACCCCGAGCGCGCTCTGGATCGTCGACACCAAGAAGGAGCACCTCGCCGTCGACGAGGCGCAGAAGCTCGGTATCCCGATCATCGGCATCCTCGACACCAACTGCGACCCCGACGAGATCACGTACCCGATCCCGGGCAACGACGACGCGATCCGCTCCGTCGGCCTCCTCACCCGCATCGTCGCCGACGCCGCGGCCGAGGGCCTGAAGACCCGCCACAACGGTGGCGACGAGGACGAGGCCAGCGAGCCCCTCGCCGAGTGGGAGCAGGAGCTCCTCGGTGGCGAGACCGCCGCCACGACCGAGGCGCCCGCCGCTCCGGTCGAGGAGAACGACGCTGACGCGCAGGTCGCCGCGAAGGAGATCGGCGAGCCGATCGCCGACGAGGCGAAGAACGCGGAGCCGACGGCCGAGGCCGAGGCAGCCGCGGAGACCACCCCCGCCGAGTGAGCCACCGGGGCGCCGGACCCGACCGGGTCCGGCGCCCCAGTTCCACTCTCCACACACGTACAGTCCAGAAAGGACTCCAGTCAATGGCAAACTTCACCGCTGCTGACGTGAAGAAGCTCCGCGAGGACCTCGGCGCCGGCATGATGGACGCGAAGAACGCGCTCGTCGAGGCCGACGGCGACTACGACAAGGCCGTCGAGCTGCTCCGCATCAAGGGTGCCAAGGCCGTCGCCAAGCGCGACGACCGTGCCACCTCCGAGGGCGTCGTCGTCGCCACCTCCGAGAACGGCGCCGCCACGGTCGTCGAGCTCGCGAGCGAGACCGACTTCGTCGCGAAGAACGAGAAGTTCACGACCCTCGCCGACAAGGTGCTGGGTGCGGTCGCCGCTGCCGGTGCCGCCGACGTCGCTGCTGCCAACGCCGCACCGCTGGACGGCAAGACCGTCCTCGAGGTCGTCAACGAGGCCGCTGCCGCGCTGGGCGAGAAGCTCGAGGTCCGCACGGTCCGCCGTGTCGAGGGCTCGGCCTTCGAGATCTACCTGCACAAGACCAGCCAGGACCTGCCGCCGCAGATCGCCGTCGTCATCGCGTACGAGGGCGACAACGCTGCCGAGGCACGTTCGATCGCGCAGCACGTCGCGTTCGCGAACCCGACGTACCTGACCCGCGACGAGGTCCCGGCCGACGCCATCGAGAAGGAGCGCGCGACCGTCGAGGCGATCACGCGCGAAGAGGGCAAGCCCGAGGCCGCCCTCCCGAAGATCGTCGAGGGCCGGGTGAACGCCTACATCAAGCAGGTGTCGCTCCTCGACCAGGACTACGCGAAGGACAACAAGATCTCCGTCGCGAAGGCCGCCGAGAACGCCGGCATCACGATCCAGGGCTTCGCCCGCGTCAAGGTCGGCGCGTAACGAACCCGTGACGGGGTCAGGAACCAACGCGGTTCCTGGCCCCGTTTTTCGCGCGCGCCGGCACGACACGCGCGCGATACATCCGCGAGTACATTTCCACGAGACCACGACGAAGGGTGCGGACCAGATGACCGACGAGAAGACCGGACGACGCCGCGTTCTGCTGAAGCTGTCGGGAGAGGCGTTCGGCGCCGGCTCCCTCGGGGTGAACCCCGACGTGATCGGCACCATCGCCAAGGAGATCGCCGTCGCCGCGCGCGAGGTCGAGATCGCGATCGTCGTCGGCGGGGGAAACTTCTTCCGCGGAGCCGAGCTCTCGCAGCGCGGCATGGACCGCGGGCGCGCCGACTACATGGGCATGCTCGGCACGGTGATGAACGCACTCGCGCTGCAGGACTTCCTCGAGCAGGCGGGCGCTGCGACCCGCGTGCAGTCCGCGATCGCGATGACCCAGGTCGCGGAGCCGTACATCCCGCGGCGCGCCGAGCGGCACCTCGAGAAGGGCCGGGTCGTCATCTTCGGCGCCGGTGCCGGACTGCCGTACTTCTCCACCGACACGGTGGCGGCGCAGCGTGCGCTCGAGATCAAGGCGGACGAGGTCCTCGTCGCCAAGAACGGCGTCGACGGCGTGTACACCGCCGACCCGAAGAAGGACGCCACCGCCGAGAAGCTGCACCACGTGACCTACCAGGACGCGCTGCTCAAGGGCCTCAAGGTCGTCGACGCCACCGCGTTCTCGCTCTGCATGGACAACGGCATGCCGATGCACGTCTTCGGCATGGAGGGCGAGGGCAACGTCCAGGCCGCGATCCGTGGCGAGCGCATCGGCACCGTCGTCAGCAACTGACCCCTGGCGCTGACTAGACTCGACGCCAGCACCGAAGGAGTAACACCGTGATCAGTGATGTCCTGACCGAAGCCACCGAGAAGATGGCGAAGGCTGTCGAGGTCGCCAAGGACGACTTCTCGACCGTCCGCACCGGCCGCATCAACGCGGCGCTCTTCCAGAAGATCCCGGTCGAGTACTACGGCACGCCGACGCCGCTCGCGCAACTCGCGTCGCTGCAGACGCCTGAAGCCCGCACGCTCATCGTGACGCCGTACGACAAGACGGCGCTCAAGGAGATCGAGCGCGCGATCGCGACCTTCCCGAACCTCGGCGCCAGCCCGACGAACGACGGCGACATCGTCCGCGTGACGATCCCGGAGCTCACCAAGGACCGCCGCAAGGAGTTCGTCAAGCTCGTGCGGACGAAGGGCGAAGACCACAAGGTCGTCGTCCGGAACATCCGCCGCAAGGCCAAGGACGACCTCGACGCACTCAAGGGTGAGATCTCCGACGACGAGATCTCGCGCGGCGACAAGGACCTCGAGGCCCTGACGAAGAAGCACGTCGACCAGATCGACGAGTCGCTGAAGAAGAAGGAAGCCGAACTCCTCGAGGTCTGATGCGTCGCTCCGACCAGGGCGATGACCGCCCCACAGCAGAGCACGGGCCCGCGTCGAGCGGGCCCGTGAAGAAGGGGCTCCGTCAGGACTTCGATGCGCGCGCTAGAGCGGCCCGCACCGACTTCGAGGCGCAGCTCCGCCAGCGGAAGGCCGACTTCGGCGCGCGCAACGAAGCGCTGACGGCACGGACCGGGCGCAACCTGCCGGCGGCGATCGGCATCGCGCTCGTGTTCGCCGTCGTCATGCTCGGCACGCTGCTCCTCTGGAAGCCGTCCTTCATGGTGGTCGCGGCCTTCCTGCTCGGCGTGGGGGTGTACGAGCTGACGAGCGCGATGCGGTTCGCCGGACGCGACGTCCCGCGGATCCCGAGCGTGGCCGTCGCGATCGCGATCGTGCCGGCGGCGTTCCTGCTGGGCCAGGTGGCAGCGCTGTTCACCCTGCTCGGTGGCATCGTCCTGATCAGCGTCTGGCGGCTGGTCGAGGTCGCCCTCGCGCGGCCGAAGCCGCCGGCGGGCAACGTCGCCCGTGACCTCACGAACGGCCTGTTCGTGCAGGCGTACATCTCCCTGCTCGGCGCCTGCGTCGTCCTGCTGTCCGCGCAGCCGGACGGCCAGCTCTGGGTGATCGGGTTCATCCTCGTGGTGGTCGCGGTCGACACCGGTGCGTACGCGACCGGGCTCAACTTCGGCAAGCACCCGATGGCACCGCGCATCAGCCCGAAGAAGACCTGGGAGGGCTTCGCCGGGTCCGTGGCGGCGAGCATCGTCGTCGGCATCCTGGTCGCCTGGCTCATGCTCGGCCTGCCCTGGTGGACCGGTGTGGTGCTCGGGGTGCTCATCTCCGGCTCCGCCACCCTCGGTGACCTGACCGAGTCGATGATCAAGCGTGACCTCGGCATCAAGGACATCTCGTCGTTCCTGCCCGGACACGGTGGTCTGTTGGACCGGATCGACAGCATCCTGCCGTCGGCCGCGGTCGCCTACGTGCTCTACCTCGTCGTCAACCACTGACCCTGCGACACCGCCCTTCCCGACGCGGGGCTGAACGCGGCACTCAGCGCGTCCAGGTTGTGCCACGGGTCGGGACTGGCAGAATGACGCCGTGGCCACCACCTTCCCGACCGCAGCCCGTTCCGCCCTCGGTTACGACGTCGACGAAGTCGAGCGTTTCCTCGAGGACGCCCGGCGCGCGTACTCCGCCGACGACAGCGCCCCCGGCATCGAAGCCGCGAAGATCCGTGCCACGGCGTTCTCGATGCGCAAGGGCGGGTACTCCACGTCGCACGTCGACGCCGCCCTGGAGCGGCTCGAGGACGCCTTCGCCGCCCGTGAGCGTGAGCGCGAGATGAGCGAGGTCGGCAAGAAGGCCTGGTACTCCGAGGCGCGGACGAAGGCCTCCGACGTCGTCGCGCGGCTCGAGCGACCCGACGGCCAGCGGTTCAGCCGGGTCAGCGTCCTCGGCACCGGCTACCACCCGAAGGACGTCGACGCGTTCGCGGCCCGGCTCGACGGCTACTTCCGTGAGGGCAAGCCGCTCAGCCTGACCGAGGTCCGCTCGATCGTCTTCCGTCCGAAGCACGGCGGGTACCGCGAAGCCCAGGTCGACGCGCTGCTCGACGCCGTCGTGGAGGTCATGCTCGCGGTCCGATGACGACGCGCTGTCCCCAGGTGCTTCGCTTTCCGTGATCGTTCCGTTACCCTGGTCCTACTCATGGGCAGGCACACGGCAGACTCAAGCTCCGACCGCGATTCCCGCGAGCACCTCGGCCTCCAGGCTTCCGGTGAGCGCCGCGCGGCAATGCAGCGAACCCGATCGACGGACACGTCGGCTCTCGGGGTGACCCCACCGGCCACGTCGGCGATGACGGGCCCGGTCGCGACGCCGAAGTCGGTGGCCGCCAACCGCGTGTCCGACGAGCGCGTGGCGTCCTTCGCCCACGACGCCCTCGACGAGGCGGTCCAGCACACGGCGAAGCAGCGCACCGCGACGGTCCAGCGCCGCGCGACGGCGACGCTCGCCCAGCCCGCCCGCGTCTCCTCGGTGAACACCGTCGCCCGCAAGCGCGCGACGGCCCCGATGATGTCCTTCGTCGGCGTGTTCCTGTTCGCAGGCGCCTCGCTGTTCAACCCGCTGCAGGCCGACGTCGCCCAGGCCGCCGTCGACACCCCGGTCCTCGTGAAGTCGCCGGCGCCGCAGCAGTACACCGCGCACGGCACCTACGGCGAGGTCGCCGCCGACCGTGACGGCTACGACGTCACGGTGCCGGCCCCGAAGGTCGTGAAGCCCGTCGTCGAAGAAGCCGACGAGGCCGACGCCGAGGCCACCGACGACACCGCCGACGCAGCAGCTGCCGAGACCGAGCCGGTCTCGGCCGCCAACACCCTCGCTGCCGTCGCTGCGACCCCCGACCCGGGCAGTGCGCAGGCGATCGCCCTGGAGCAGGTCACCGCCCGCGGCTGGGGCACCGACCAGTACAACTGCCTCGTCTCGCTGTGGAACAAGGAGTCCGGCTGGCGCGTCAACGCGTACAACCCGAGCGGTGCCTACGGCATCCCGCAGGCACTCCCGGGCAGCAAGATGGCCACGGCCGGCGCCGACTGGCAGACGAACCCCGCGACACAGATCACTTGGGGCCTCAACTACATCGCCGGCGTCTACGGCACCCCCTGTGGTGCGTGGGGTCACAGCCAGGCCAACAACTGGTACTGATCGGCTGCTCGGGTGCCGCGCAGCAACCGACCGCGGCGTCCCCGCGGTCGCGACGTCGAGCCTGACGAGGAGACCACCCTCGACCGGCTGATGGGTTCGTGGAAGCGCACCGAGCACCGCAGGGGACGCGAGTACCAGGTGCAGCCGATCTCCGCCGCGTCCGCGCAGAAGGAGTACATCTGCCCGGGCTGTGGCGGCACGGTCCTGCCGGGCACCGCGCACGTCGTGGTGTGGCGTGCCGACGGGGTCCTGGGCGACGCCGCTGACCTGGCGTCGCGGCGGCACTGGCACAACCACTGCTGGAGCATCGCATGACCGAGCGCGACGCCACGCCCGACACGGAGATCCGGTCGGCCACGGAACTCCCCGCCCGTCGCACCGACGTCGAGCTCGTCACGGACGACCACCTGACCCTCGTCGGCGAACTCGCCGAGCCCGCCGATCTCCCGTCCCGCGGCGCGATCGTCACGCTCCACCCGCTGCCCACCGCGCACGGGTTCATGGACTCACACGTGCTCAAGAAGGCGGCCGCACGGTTGCCGGCGCTCGCGGACATCGCGGTCCTGCGGTTCAACTTCCGTTCGGTGACGTCACCGCGCGGCACGTCCGAGGGTGTCTTCGGTGAGGGGATGTCCGAGGGGTTCGACCTCCGTGCAGCCGTCGCCGAGGTGGTCGACCGCGGTCTGCCGACACCCTGGCTGGTCGGCTGGTCGTTCGGCACCGAGGTGATCCTCAAGCACGCGCTCGAGCACGTCGAGGCCGGCACGGTCGCCGGGGTCGTCCTGTTGTCTCCGCCGCTGCACCGCACGTCCGACGAAGAACTCGCGCGCTGGGCAGCCGTCGACGTCCCGGTCGTGGCGCTCGTCCCGGAGCACGACGACTTCCTGCAGCCGGACGCGGCGGCGAGGCGGTTCGCGCTCGCCCCGAACGTCCGGGTGGTGCCCGTCGCGGGTGCGAAGCACCTGTGGGTGGGGGAGCGGTACGTGCGGATCGTCCTCGACGCGATCGCCGACCTCGTCGTGCCGGGCAGCGCGCCGCTGCCCACCCACTGGCCGGTCTGAGGAACGGTCGGGGTACGCCCAGCAGCCCGCCGCGCCGGTCAGGTGAGCCGGTCTGGAGGCGCGGGGTGCGCCTCCAGGCCGTCGACCGTCAGCGGTCGGTCACGTCCACGTCGTCGTCCTGGGACGCAGCGGAGGCTGCGGTGGGTGCCGTGCCCAGCAGGCCCGTGGCGTTCGTGAGGACGCCACGGAGGTTCTCGAGGTAGCCGGCGACGGCTTCGCGCTCGGTCCGGATCGCCGCCAGGCGGTCCTCGGCCTCGGCGATGATGCCGGCCGTGCGCTCCTCGGCGTCGGCGACCATCCGGTGCACCCGGTCCTGCGCGTCGGCGACGATGGTGCGCGCGTGCTCCTGCGCCTCGGCGGTGCTGGTGCGCTCGAGGTCGTCGGCCTCCTGCTGCAGGCGCTCGGCGCGCTCACGGGCCTCGGTCGCGCGGCGCGTGGCCTCGGCGAGCTGCAGGTTCGCCTCGTCCAGGTACTTCTGCGTCTCGGTCACGGTCTCGTGGTGCTTCTGCAGGTAGTCCTGTTCGGCGTCGTCACGACGTGACGCGAGCTCCGACTCGAGCGTGGTGCGGGCCTCGTCGCGCTCACGGGCGATCTCGGCACGGACCTCGTCGCGCTCCTTGGCCAGACCGGCGCGGGCGGTGGCGATCTCCTGCTCGAGGGCGGTGCGCTCGGCTTCGAGCACCCCGAGCTCGGCGGTGCGGCGGTCGGCGATCTCGGTGTCGACCTCGGCGTGCTCGCGCTCCCGGCGGGCCGCGATGGCGTTCTCGTGCTCGCGGACGGCCCGCTCGGCTGCCGCGTCGGCCTCGGCACGCTCCTGCGCGATCCGGGCGTCGTGCTCCTCGAGCTCGCGGGCGATCCGGTCGGCGGTCTCCTGCACCAGACGTGCGTTCTCGACGCGCGTCTGCTCCTCGTCGACCCGGAGCTGCGCCTGGGCGGCCTCGATCTCCTGCGCGAGGGCGGTGCGGGCCGCGGCGAGTTCGCGGTCCCAGCCGGCGCGGGCGGCGGCGAGTTCCTCGTCGAGCTCCCGGCGGCGGTCGGCGATCTCGCTGTCGAGCTCGGCGCGACGGCGGGTGACCTCGGACTCGAGCTCGGCGCGACCGGTCTCGAGGGCCAGCGCGTGTGCCTGCTGCTCCTCGTCACGCTCTCGGTGCCAGGCGGCACGGCCCTCGGTGACCTCGCGCTCGAGGGCCTGGCGTCGCGTCGTCTCCTCGCGGTCGAGGTCCTCGGTGCGGCGTGCGTGGTCGGCCTCGAACACAGAACGGCGGTGCTCGGTCTCGCGGTCGAGCTCGGCGGCGGCGGTGCGGGCGTCGGCCGACTCGCGCTGGGCGATCTCGCGCAGTTCGGCGACCTCGTGCTCCACCTGGGCGCGGAGCGCGTTGGTCTCGCGGATGGCGACGGAGCGGACCTCGGCGGCCTCGGTCACGGCGGCACCGCGCACGGCGGCGGCCTCGTTGCGGGCGTCCTGGGCGAGCAGCCCGGCCTCGGCGCGGGCGCGCTCGACGGTGTCGGCTGCTTCGGCACGGGCGCGGGTGAGCTCGTTGGTGGCGCGGGTGCGGGCGTCCTCGAGGGTGTCCCGCGCTTCTTCCTGCGCTTCGCGGACGGTGCGCTCGGCCTCGGCGCGGCTCGAGGCGCGGAGACGCTGGGCGTCGATGTCCGCCTGGCTGATGAGCCGGGTCGACTGCTCCTCGGCGACGCGCAGGGTGGACTCGAGGCGGGTGCCCAGACCGCTGTAGGTGGGGGTGCCGGCTTCGTCGAGCTCGCCCTGCAGCTCGGACACACGGGCCTGCAGGAGACGGATCTCCTTCGCGGCGTCGGCGCGGTCGTTGTTCGACTTGATGAGCTCGCGGCGCAGGTCGTTCAGCGAACGCTCCACCTCGTCGCGGCGGTACCCGCGCAGCTCGGTCCCGAACTCGGCCTCGTCGTTCGCCACGTGTCGCTCCTGGGTGCTCGGCGGAGGGCCCGGATCGGCCCGCGGTCGATTGTAGTGGCGGCCGAAGCGGGTCGTCTGAGTCCGGCGACAGCGCGGATTGATGCGCTGTCCAGCGTTGCTCGCTATCCTGAGTCGCTGATTCGCGCGCCGACATCCCCACCCCGGCGCGGTAGGGAGAGAGTTCGTGCGATTCGTCCTGGCGATCGTCAGTTTCGTCATCGGCCTGCTGCTCGTCGCGCTGGCGGTGGGGCAGCGGACCGTGTTCGCGCCGCCGTCCTCGCTCGTGGCCGAGAGTTCGACGACCAGTTCCGCCCCGGTGACGGTGATCCCGGGGACGACCCTCAACGCCAACCCCGGCTACCAGCGCATCAACGTGTCCGGCTCCGGCAAGGTCTTCGCGGCGTACGGCAAGACCGCCGACGTCGACGCCTGGATCGGTGACGCCGAGCACACCACGCTCCGCTTCGACGCCGAGAAGGGGTCGCTCGTCGGGTCGACCTCCGGCAGCGAGACGAGCGTCCCGTCGCCGAAGGGCAGTGACCTCTGGTACCAGGAGTACGACGGTGCCGGGCAGTTCACCGTCCGCCTGCCCCAGGACGTCTCGGTCCTGATCGTGAGCGACGGCCAGGCCGCAGCCCCGAGCGACGTGTCCGTCACCTGGCCGCAGGACACCGCGACCCCGGCGGTCGGCCCGCTGCTCGTGGCCGGCGGCGTGTTCGTCCTCGGAGGTCTCGTGCTGCTCGTCCTCGCCTTCCTGCACCAGCGCCGTGGCCGCGGTCCCCGCCGTCGCAGCGGTGGCAGCCGTCCGCCGCGGGTGCGTGCCTCCCGCCGTGCCGCCGCCGCCGGAGCCCAGGTGCCGCGTCGCGGTCGTCGCGGCACGCGTGCGTTCGTCGGCGTCCCGGTGCTGCTCGTCGGTGCCCTGACCCTGGCCGGCTGCTCCTCGGACTACTGGCCGCAGGGAGGGGACCCCTCGCTCGCCACGCCGACCCCGACGGCCACCGCCACGGGGGCAGCGGAGACCACCGAGCCGACCGCCGCGACCAAGCAGCAGATCACCCGCATCGTGCAGCGCACCGCGGCCGTCGCGAAGCAGGCCGACGGGGCGCGCGACCGCGACCTGGCACGGACCCGTTTCTCCGGAGCGGCACTCGACCTCCGCCTGGCCAACTACTCGATCCGTGGCAAGGACTCGGACGTCAAGGCGCCGCCGGCGATCTCGGCCGCACAGGTGTGCGTCGCGCTGCCGCAGCAGACCGACACCTGGCCGCGCACGGTCTTCACGATCGTCGCCGAGGACTGCGACGCCAAGTCGGCCCCGCAGGCCCTGACCCTGGTGCAGGACACCGCCCGCGATCCCTACAAGGTGGCGTACGACGTCTCGCTCGAGGCCGACGCGAAGATCCCGAGCCTCGCCCCCACGACGATCGGCGCCGCGCTGCTCGCGCCGGAGTCGAAGCTCCTGACGATCCAGCCGGACCAGGTCGCGACCGCCTACGGCGACATCCTGTCGAAGGACACCGCCAGCGAGTACGCCGACCTGTTCGCGACCGAGGGCGACGCGCTCCGGACGACCATCGGCAAGGCCTACAAGGACAAGAAGGCCAAGGCCCTGCCGGACACGGCGAAGATCGAGTACTCGTCCGAGGTCCCCGCCGACTCCGCCGTCGCCATCGCGACCGACGACGCCGGCGCCCTGGTCTCCGCCGACCTGGACGAGATCGAGAAGGTGACCCCGACCGCGTCGGGCGCCGAGGTGAACACCGAGGGTGCCGTGAAGGCGCTGTCCGGCGTGGACACGAGCAAGAAGGGCATCAGCGCGACCTACAGCGTCCAGTTGCTCTTCTACGTGCCGCCGGTCGCCTCGGATGGCAAAGTGGTCCTGCTCGGGTTCACGCAGGGCCTGACAGCAGCGAGTGAGGTGCAATGAGCAACATCCCCCCGACCCCGTCCGGGCTCCGCGGAGCCGTGGACCTGTCGTCCCTCGTCGACCGCGCACAGCGGCCGCCCCAGCCGTCCGGTGCTCCGGCCCCGGCGGGTCCCGCCGGAGCCACGCCCGGTTCTGACGTCGGCACCGCGAACGGTGCCGGCCCGACGCTCCCGTCGCTCGTGATCGACGTCACCGACGCCACGTTCCAGGACGTCCTCGAACTGTCGAACGTCGTCCCGGTCATCGTGGACATCTGGGCCGAGTGGTGCGGGCCGTGCAAGCAGCTCTCACCGATCCTCGAGCAGCTCACCGCGGAGTACGACGGCCGCGTGGTGCTCGCCAAGGTGGACGCCGACACGAACCCGCAGCTCGTGCAGGCCTTCCAGGCACAGTCGATCCCCACCGTGGCCGCCGTGATCGGCGGACGCCCGCTCGGGCTGTTCGTCGGGGCACTGCCGGAGGCGCAGGTCCGTGACGTCTACGAGCAGGTGCTCCAGGCCGCCGAGCAGAACGGCGTGTCCGGCCGTGTGACCGTCGACGGGGCTGCCCCGGTCGAGGCTGCCGAGCAGGGCGAGCCGGAGCCGGAACCGCTCCCGCCGCACCACCAGGCCGCGTACGACGCGATCGAGCGGGGCGACTACGCCACTGCGATCGAGGAGTACAAGACCGCCATCCTGCAGGACCCGCACGACCAGATGGCCGTGGCCGGGCTCGCGCAGGTGTCGCTGCTCGACCGGCTGAACGGTCGGACGGCCGACGAGATCCGTGCGGCTGCGGCCGCCGGCCCGCAGGACATCCAGGCGCAGCTCGCCGTCGCCGACCTCGACATCTCGGGCGGGCACGTCGACGACGCCTTCGGGCGTCTGCTCGACCTCGTGCCGACGGTGTTCGGCGACGACCGGGAGGCGCTGCGCGTCCGGCTCGTCGAGTACTTCGAGCTCATCGGCAGTGACGACCCGCGCGTGGTCGCGGCGCGTCGCCGCCTCGCGAGCGCCCTGTACTAGGGTCCGACGGCGCAGAAGACGCCGTCGTCACACCGAGACGCCGCCGAATTCGGCGGCGTCTCGGTGTCTCCGGGGCGTCTCGAGGACACGACGGCGTCTCGCGGACACGACGGCGTCCCGAACATCGCGATGGACCCGGCGACGGACAGACGGAAGGCCCGGTGCCAGCTGGCACCGGGCCTCCCGTCCGTCTGTCGGTCGCGTCCGGGACGCGGGTCGGGCTACGGGGCCAGCTTCAGCCAGACGGCGCCGAGCGGCGGCACCACCAGGTGCGCCGAAGCAGGACGGCCCGCCCACGGGGTGTCCTCCGCCGTGACGACGCCGAGGTTGCCGACTCCGGAGCCGCCGTACTCGGACGCGTCGGTGTTGAGCACCTCGTGCCACTCGCCAGCGGTCGGCAGCCCGAAACGACGCTCCACCGGCACGCCGGAGAAGTTCACGAACACCGCGACGCGGTCGTCGCCGTCCTTCCGCAGGAACCCGAGGGTCGAGTGCGGCGCGTCGCCGCCCTCCAGCCACTCGAACCCGTCGGCCGTCGCGTCGTGCGTCCAGAGCGCGGGGGAGTCCTTGTACACGCGGTTGAGCTCCGCGACGAGGTCCTGCACGCCCCGGTGGCCGGGCTGGTCGAGGAGCCACCAGTCGAGCCCCTTCACCTCGGACCACTCCGAGGGCTGCGCGAACTCCTGGCCCATGAACAGCAGCTGCTTGCCGGGGTGCGCCCACATGAACGCCAGGTAGGCGCGCACGTTCGCGAGCTTCTGCCACTCGTCGCCGGGCATCTTGCCGTACAGCGATCCCTTGCCGTGCACGACCTCGTCGTGGCTGATCGGCAGGGTGAACTGCTCGCTGAACGCGTAGACGAACGAGAACGTGATCTCGTCGTGGTGGTAGCTGCGGAACGCCGGGTCACGCTGCACGTACTCGAGCGAGTCGTGCATCCAGCCCATGTTCCACTTCTGCCCGAACCCGAGCCCGCCGGCACTCGTCGGCTGGGTCACGCCCGGCCACGAGGTGCTCTCCTCGGCGATCATCACGATGCCGGGGTAGCGCTTGTACGCCGTCGCGTTCGTCTCCTGCAGGAACGCGATCGCGTCGAGGTTCTCGCGGCCGCCGTGGATGTTCGGCAGCCAGTCCGTGCGGGAGTAGTCGAGGTAGAGCATCGAGGCCACCGCGTCGACCCGCAGGCCGTCGATGTGGAACTCCTCGAACCAGTACAGCGCGTTCGCGACCAGGAAGTTCCGCACCTGCGGCTGCCCGAAGTCGAACACGTAGGTGCCCCAGTCGAGCTGCTCGCCGCGGCGCGGGTCCGGGTGCTCGAACAGCGCGTAGCCGTCGAAGCGGCCGAGGGCCCACTCGTCCTTCGGGAAGTGCCCGGGGACCCAGTCCATGATCACGCCGATGCCCGCGGAGTGCAGGCGGTCGATCAGGTAGCGCAGGTCGTCGGGGGAGCCGAAGCGTGCGGTCGGCGCGTAGTACCCGGTGACCTGGTACCCCCACGAGCCGCCGAACGGGTGCTCGGCGAGCGGCAGGAACTCCACGTGGGTGAAGCCGGTGTACTCCATGTGCCCGATGAGCTGGTCGGCGACCTCGCGGTACGACAGGCCGGGGCGCCACGAGCCGAGGTGCACCTCGTAGACGCTCATCGGGGCGTCGTGCGTGGTGGTCTGGGCGCGGCGCTCCATCCACGCGGCGTCGCCCTCGGACCACGTGTACGTGGACTCGGTGACGACCGAGGCCGTCGCCGGGGCGATCTCGGCTTCGCGGGCGAACGGGTCGGCCCGCTCCACCCAGCCGGAGTCGGTGAGGATCTGGAACTTGTAGCGCTGGCCGACGACGGCGCCGGGCCAGAACAGCTCCCAGACGCCCAGGTCGCTCAGGCGGCGCATCGCGGTGGTGCGGCCTTCCCATCCCTCGAAGTCGCCGATCACGCGGACGGCGGTGGCGCGGGGTGCCCAGACGGCGAACGCGACACCGTCGACACCGTCGACGGTGCGTGCGTGTGCGCCGAGGTGGTGCCAGAGCTGCTCGTCACGGCCCTCGCCGAACAGGTGCAGGTCGAGCTCACCGAGCGTCGGCGCGAACCGGTACGCGTCGTCGGTGGTCCAGGTGGCGTCGTCCTCGTCCGAGGACTCGTCGTAGTCGTACTCCGACTCGACGCGGTAGCGACCGAGCGAACCGGTCGTGGCGCCGGCCCAGAGCCCGTCGCCCTCGTGCGTGAGCTCGATGTCGTCGCCGTCGGGGCGCACGACCCGAACCGCGCGGGCCAGGTGCCGGACGACGCGCACGCTGGTGCCGCCGTCGACCGGGTGCGGGCCGAGCACGTCGTGCGGCTGGGACCACCGGCCCTCGGCGACCTGCAGACGCAGCCAGTCCTCGATCGGTGCCGGACGCGGGTCCGTGGGCGCACCGGCGTGAGCCGCGGCCGGGACCGGCTCCGCGGTGGACGCCCGAGCCGCGGCAGCAGCCGTGGGGGCGTCCGGGGCGTCGACGGAGGCGGGCCGGACGACGGGGGTGGCCCCGGACGTCGGGGGCTTCGGGGTGTCCGACGGCGCGGCGGCCGCGACGGACGGCTGCCGCGGATGCGTCGGGTCGGCGGGGTGCCCCGCGAGCGTGGCGGACTCCGCCACGCCGCGGTCGGGTGCCTCGCGCTCGGTCGGCGGGGCGCCTGGAAGGTCCTCGTCCGGGGCGGAGACCTTCGGCTCGTACCGCGGCACGGCCGGCGGCGGAGGCGGTACCGGCGGGACGGCCGGTCCGCGCTTCGTGGGGTCGGTCGGGTCGGTGGTCATCGGTGGGGTCCTTCCACGACGAGCAGGTGCACGGGCTCCTGGAACGCGTCCAGGCGGACGTAGTTCGACGCGCCCCAGGTCCAGCGCTGACCGGTCACGACGTCACGGACGTCGAACAGGCCCTCGGTCGGCAGACCGAGTGCGGCGAGGTCCAGGTGCACGGTGGCCTCACGGGCGGAGTGCGGATCGACGTTGACGACCACGATCACGGTGTCGGCGCGACCCGAGCGGATGAACTCCGCCGGCAGGTGCTTCGAGTAGACGACGATCGCCGGGTCGTCGGCGGCGTGCACGTGCAGGTTCCGCAGCTGCCGGAGCGCGGGGTGCGCGGCGCGGAACCGGTTGAGCATCGTGACGTACGGGGCGAGGGATGCACCCTCGGCCTCGGCCAGGGCGAAGTCACGCGGCTTGTACTCGTACTTCTCGTTGTCGATGTTCTCCTCGGAGCCCGGTCGTGCGACGTCCTCGAAGAGCTCGTACCCGGCGTACATGCCCCACGTCGGCGCACCGGTGGCGGCGAGCGCCGCACGCACCTTGTAGCCGGCACGGCCGCCGAACTGCAGGTACTCGGTGAGGATGTCGGGGGTGTTCACGAAGAGGTTCGGGCGCAGGTAGTCGCTCGTCTCGTGGGAGAGCTCGGTGAAGTAGTCCTCGATCTCCTCCTTCGTGTTCCGCCAGGTGAAGTACGAGTACGACTGCTGGAACCCGGCCTCGGCGAGCGCGCGCATCATCGCCGGGCGGGTGAACGCCTCGGCGAGGAACACGGTGTCGGGGTGCTCGTCGCGGATCTCACGGATGACCCGCTCCCAGAACCACAGCGGCTTGGTGTGCGGGTTGTCCACGCGGAAGATGCGGATGCCGAAGGCGATCCAGTGGCGCAGGACACGCTCGACCTCGGTGACCAGGCCCTCGGGGTCGGTGTCGAACTGGATCGGGTAGATGTCCTGGTAGCGCTTCGGCGGGTTCTCGGCGGTCGCGATCGAGCCGTCGGCGCGCTGCGTGAACCACTCGGGGTGCTGGGTGACCCATGGGTGGTCGGGGGAGCACTGCAGCGCGAAGTCGAGCGCCACCTCCATGCCGGTGTTCTTCGCCGTCTCGACGAAGTCGCGGAAGTCGTCCTCGGTGCCGAGGTCGGGGTGGATCGCGTCGTGCCCGCCCTCGGGGGAGCCGATCGCCCAGGGGCTGCCGGGGTCGTTCGGTCCGGGGGTGAGCGTGTTGTTCGGCCCCTTGCGGGCGGTGGTGCCGATGGGGTGGATCGGCGGCAGGTAGATGACGTCGAAGCCCATCCGCGCTACGGCGGGCAGGCGGCGGGCCGCGGTGCGGAAGTCGCCGCTCTTCCACGAGCCGTCCGGGTTCTTCTTCGCGCCTTCGGAGCGGGGGAAGAACTCGTACCAGGCGCCGACGCCGGCGCGGGTGCGTTCGACGTCGAGCAGCTGGGTGGCGGAGTGGGTGCGGAGCGAGGTGAGCGGGGCGTCCTCGACCTCGGCGACGATGCGCGGGTCGTCGACGGCGGCCAGGCGCTCCGCCGGGTCGAGGTCGGTGTCGCGGACGCGTGCGGCTGCGCGGGTGGCGGCCGGGGAGCCGGTCTCCTCGGCCAGCCGGTCGAGCAACACGGCACCGTCGAGGAGCGTCGCCTCGGTGTCGACGCCGGCTGCGATCTTCAGGCGTGCGCCGTGGAGCCAGCTCGCCCAGTCGTCGGAGTACGACTCGACGTGCCACGTCCAGACGCCGACGTGGTCGACCTGCACCGTGGCTTCGTAGCGGTCGGTGCCGGGGGCGCCGAGGGTCATGGGGACGGTGCGGGTTCCACCGTCTGGGCGTTCGAGGACGAGGTCGGCGCCGATGATGCCGTGTCCTTCTCGGAAGACGGTTGCACCGAACGTGATCACCTCGCCGTCGAATGCCTTGCCGGGGAAGCCGTTCGGCGTCCTCGGGGCGAGCTCGGTGATCGGGATGCGCCCGATCTTCGGGCGGCGGGGTCGGTCTGCGGTGGCCACGGAGGCGACGCTACCCGGAAGGACGGGGAGTGTTCCCGGGTCGCGTGTCGCGACGAGCACGCCCGGGCGCGCCGGACGGCGGACGGGAGGCCCGTGGCGGGGCCGCCACGGGCCTCCCGTCCGCCTGTCGGTTGCGTCGACCGGCCGCACCCGCCTGCGCGCGCTACGCCACCTCGAACAGGTGGATGCCGGGGCCGTAGGCGGTGAAGACCTGGCCGGCGGGACGGAGGCGCTCGTGGTCGCGGTGCTTCTCGCTCGACCAGGCCAGGCGGTAGCCGAGGACGTCCTCGCGCACCGGCAGGGTGAGGTCGCGGGTGCGTCCGCTGCCGTGCACGACGACCAGGACGCGGTCGAAGGGCTCGTGCTCCGGCGTCGACTCGACGAAGTACTGCAGGGCGCGGTGGACCGGCTGGTCCCAGCCCTCGATCGTCATCGCCTGCCCGTCCGGCCCGTACCAGGACATCCGCGAGGCACCGGGGGTCTCCTGCCCCTCGACGCCGAAGCGCGTGGGGCGGAGTGCCGGGTGCGCCTGCCGGAACCGGGCCAGCGCGGCGACGGCCTCGGTCATGGTCTCGGCGTCCTCGTCGTCCGACCAGTCCACCGGGGTCAGGTCCTCGGACACCACGTACGCGTTGTTGTTGCCGTGCTGGGTGCGGCTCCGCTCGTCGCCGGCGGTGAGCATCGGCACCCCGGCGGACAGCATCAGCGTCGCCACCAGGTTGCGCATCGAGCGACCGCGTGCGGCGCGCACCCCGCGATCGGCGGTGTCGCCCTCGATGCCGTGGTTGAAGGATCGGTTGTCGTTCGAGCCGTCGCGGTTGTCCTCGCCGTTCGCCTCGTTGTGCTTGCCGTCGTACGACACCAGGTCGAGCAGGGTGAAGCCGTCGTGCGCGGTGACGAAGTTCACGCTGGCCAGCGGGCCACGGTCGGCACCGAAGACGCTCCTCGACCCCGTCAAGGCCTCAGCCAACCGGCCGATGCCGGTCTGCGGCAGGCCGGTTCGGCGCTCCTCGGCGATGTCGGTGAGCCAGAACTGCCGGACGGTGTTCCGGAAGCCGTCGTTCCACTCGCTCGTGCGGTCCCCGGCCGCGCCGAAGGACCCGGTCTTCCAGCCGTCGGGGCCGACGTCCCACGGCTCGGCGATCACCAGGGTGTCCTGCAGGTCGGGGTGGCTCCGGATCCGCTCGAGCAGCGGGTGCGACGGGTCGAGCCGGTGCTCGCCGTCGCGGGCCAGGGCGGCCATCAGGTCGAAGCGGAACCCGTCGACCCGCACCTCGCGCGCCCAGTACACCAGGCTGTCGACGATGAGGTCGGCGGTCGCCTCGACCGAGGTGTCGAGGGTGTTCCCGCACCCGGTGGTGTCGTAGTAGGAGTCCCGGTACGGCGACGCGGAGCGCGCCCAGCGGTACCGGTTCGCGCCGTCGATGCCGCGCAGGCTCGTCGTCGGACCGCCCAGCCCTTCTTCCGCGGTGTGGTTGTAGACGACGTCGAGGACGACCTGGATGCCGGCCTCGTGCAGCAGCCGGACCATGCCCTTGAACTCGCGCAGGACGGCGTCGGCGCCCTCCTGCTGGGCCGGGGCCGAGGCGTGGGCGGCGTGCGGGGCGAAGAACCCGAGCGTGTTGTAGCCCCAGGCGTTCTCGCGGCCGGCGTCGCGGAGCCACCGCTCGGTGTCGAACGCCTGCACGGGCAGCAGCTCGAGCGTCGTGACCCCGATGCGGTGCAGGTGCGCGATCGTGCTCTCGTGCGCGACCCCCGCGTAGGTGCCGCGGAGGTGCTCCGGCAGGTGCGGGTTCGCGGCCGTCAGGGTGCGGACGTTCGCCTCGTAGACCACGGCGCGGTCGAGCGGCACCTGCGGCTTGACGACGCCGCCCCAGTCGAACGCGTCGTCGACGACCACGCTGGTCCAGCGAGGGCCGGCCGCTTCGTCGTTGCCCGTCGGCAGGATGCCGCGCGCGTACGGGTCGAGCAGCGGCCGGGTCGGGTCGAACCCGTGGCGCGGCCCCACCGGACCGTCGACGAGCAGGTGGTACCGGTCGCCCGGTCGGACCCCGGGAACCTCGGCGGTCCAGACGTCCGTGTCCGGCACGCGCTCGAGCGGGTGGGTGGTCGCCTGGTCCGCCCCGCTCGCCACGACCAGGGCGACGCTCGTCGCCGTCGCGGACCGCAGGGTGAACCGGGGGACGGTCCCGCCCAGGGAGAACCCCGGCGTCAGGTCGATCGCTGTCTCGTGCACGCGACAAGGGTACGAGGACCGGCGCGTATCCTGGACACTGCTCGATCCAGGGGGTGCATTTGTCGGTCTACCTCGACCACGCCGCGACGACGCCGATCCTGCCGGAGGCGCTCGCCGCCTTCACCGATGCCCTCGGCACCGTCGGCAACCCGTCGTCCATCCACAGCGCCGGGCAGCGCGCCAAGATGCTGCTCGAGGACGGCCGCGCCGCCGTCGCCCGCTCGCTCGACGCCGACACCGTCGAGGTCGTGTTCACCTCAGGTGGCACCGAGAGCATCAACCTCGCCGTGAAGGGGCTGTTCTGGGCCCGTCAGCGCGACCGCCAGCGACCCCGCATCGTCGTCCCCGGCGGCGAGCACCACGCCACCGTCGACACCCTGACCTGGTTGGAGACGCACGAGGGCGCCGTCATCGACGTGGTCCCGTTGGACGCGCAGGGTCGCGTCGACCTCGCCGGACTGGAGGCGCGCCTCGCCGACGCCTCGGACGTCGCCCTGGTCACGTTCCTGTGGGCGAACAACGAGGTGGGCACCATCCAGCCCGTGTCGCGGATCGTCGAGCTCGCGCACGCCGCCGGCGTGCCCGTGCACAGCGACGCGGTCGCCGCCTACGGGCAGGTGCCGGTGTCGTTCGCCGGGTCCGGCCTCGACGCGCTCAGCGTCTCCGCGCACAAGATCGGCGGGCCCGTCGGTATCGGTGCGCTCGTGCTCGGACGGAAGGCCACCGTCGAACCCCTCATCCACGGTGGTGGGCAGCAGCGGCAGGTGCGCAGCGGCACGCAGGACGCCCCGGCGGCCGCGGCCTTCGGCGTGGCGGCCAGCGCGGTCGTCGCCGAGCCGATGCCGCACCCGTCGCTCGTCGCCCTGCGCGACCGGCTGATCGCCGGGGTCCGTGCGGCCGTGCCGTCGGCGGTGCTGATGGGGGACCCCGTCGACCGGCTGCCGGGCAACGCACACTTCACGTTCCCGGGGTGCGAGGGCGACTCGCTCCTGTTCCTGCTCGACGCCGCCGGGGTCGCGGTCTCGACCGGGTCGGCGTGCCAGGCCGGTGTGCCCGAGGCGTCGCACGTGCTGCTCGCGATGGGGCTGTCGGAGCAGGACGCCCGTGGTGCGCTCCGGATCACGCTCGGCCACACGACGACCGATACCGACGTGGATGCGTTCCTGACAGCGCTGCCGGATGCGGTCGCACGGGCCGGTGCCGCGGGGATGGCGTCGCGGGAGCCGCTGCTCGGGCGGTAGCGGTCGACCTCGTTCGAACTGGTTGACACTGGCGAGTCGCCGGACGGTAATATTCCAACTCCACACAACGGAGTGATCGGAGTACCCATGAACGTCCACATGTCCCGAAGCCGGCGTCTGCTCGTCGGGATCGCCACGACTTTCACGATCGTCGTCTCGGCCGTCGTGGCCAGTCCAGCCCAGGCTGCTCCGGAAGATCAGCTCGACCCGAGGACCGCCGACGCGCTGCAGACAGGCGTCGCACCGGATTCGCACACGTTCGACGGGGCGGTTGCACGCGCGGCGGGAGCGAGTCCGGCGGACATCGAGGCGTTCGCGACCGGGTGGGTCATCGCTGGAGGAACTGCCCAGAACGCATCCGTCGACCGCGACATGGTGCAGGCCGTGGCCGACCAGTCGGGCGTGATCAGGGCGTGCGCAGGCAAGAACCGCTGGGACTACACCGGTCTCCAACTCAACGTCTACCTCAACTCCTGCAACACCAACCGCCTCCTCGGAGCAATCGCCTCCGGCGCAGGTGCGGCTACCGTGGTCGGCATCATCACGGCCGCGACCGGGATCGGTGGAGCGGCGGCGGGGATCATCGCCGGAGGGCTTGCAATCGCAGGCGGCATCCTGACGTCGTGTGCGGCGAAGGGACGAGGAGTGGCAATCCACAACATCGCGCCGGGCCCCGTCGTCTGGTGCAACGGACAGTGACCACGCAAGCGGAAGGAGTCGGTCATCATGAGCAGGTCAGCCCGCGCCGCCGTGCTCGCGATCGGGGCCGTGTTCGCGGTGGCAGGGATCGCGCTGGTCGGTGTTGCTTGGTTCGCATTGCCCGCCGATGACCCAGCGGTGTCGACGCTCACGGTCGGCGCGTTCCCGGTCATCGGTCTGGGTACCGTTGCCCTGCTGGCTGTTGTGGCGTCCGACCGCCGAAGGCGGAACTAGCCGCAGACAGCAGCGACGAAGCCTTCGCCGAGCCGATGGCGGAGAAGACTTCGTCATGCCGAGGTCACGACGAGAGCGTTCGAACGAGCTCGACCGAGCAAGCCTCGGCCGCCGGAACACCGACGTCCGGCGGATCGGGCTCCCGCCCCGCGAAGCGGACCGCGCTGCGAGGGGAACACCTCTTCGTTCACCACTCGCCCGGCGTCGTGAACACCCCGGAAACGAAGGCGTGAGCCGTGTCGTGGTGTCCTCAGGGTGCGCATCGCGCTCGGTCCGTCCGGGATCGAAGCGGAGGAACGACGCCGTCAGGGGGAATCATGACAGGACTGGTTCGGGTCGGCGCGGTCATCGCGGGGCTCGTGGTTCTTGCGCTCTTGGCCCGCGGCCGACGATAGGGCGACCAGCGGTCCTCGGCCGTGCTCGCCCCTACGGAAGCGGCTGCCGTCGGATCCAGACGCCGACCGAGACGTGCGATAGGCCGGTCGCAGCGAGACAGACCATCGCCCACCCGACGACGCTGTGCCCGGTCGCGACCCAGAACGCCCCGAGGGCGAGGACGAGCGCTGTCACGAGTGCGCTGAAGGCCAGCAGGAGGACGCTGATCACGGGACTGGCGTTCTGGGTGAGCCGAGCGTCACGCACCCAGGCCGGGTTCCGCACACGCGACACGAAGATCGCGACGGTGCCCAGCAAGACCGCGATGCTCGCTCCGAGCAGAACTGTTCCGGCCACGGCGCGATGGTAGCTCGACTGGACCTCTGCTCGAGGCAGCCCAGAACGGCCTGGCGCGATGTCCATGAGGGGATCGCCACCGACGCGCATCGTTGTGATACTTGGACATGCTCGAGTTGGTGAGACCGCAGGCGGGGATGTACGAGGCGTGGGCTGAAGCACATGCCGAGTGGGGGCCGGGCGTGCACGAGGACGGGTTCGGGATCACCGCACACGACGATGTCGGTGACGAGGACGGGTTCCGCAGCTGGGTCGGCCGACTGCACGCCAGACCCGGGGCGCTCTGGTGGATCGTCGAGGACGGTCGTGTCCTCGGCGGGATCGCGCTCCGGGCTCCGGGTGATGCGGCCGGCGTGCAGCGGTTCGGCCACGTCGGGTACGGGATCCGCCCGTCCGCGAGGGGCCGTGGCGTGGCGACGTGGGCGCTGGGCCAGGTGCTCGCGCACGCATCGCGGGTCGGGATCGACCCGGTGGTCGCTGTCTGCCGCGACGACAACGACGGCTCCATCGGGGTGTTGGAGCACTACGACGCCGTTCTGTCGTCGACCGAGAACCGCGACGGTGTGCGGCTGCGCCGGTACGCCATCCCCAGGTCGCACCGGAGGCCCGGATGAAGAGGCGGCGGCGACCTGGTGCTGCTGGGCCGGGGCCGGGGGGCCGGGGTGCAGGGCGCGTGGGGAGGACCGCGACCAGCGGGGCGGACCCGCACCGGGCCTCCCGGTCGGCCGAGCCGGACTCGCGCCGGTAGGATCGATGACCATGGTCGAACTGGACTTCACCGAGCAGCTCTCCGCCCTTCGCGAGACCTTCGGCAACATCCGCTCGGTGGTCGACGTCGACCGCCTGCAGCGTGAGATCGCCGACCTCAGCGAGCAGGCCGGGGCCCAGGACCTCTGGGACGACGTCGACCACGCGCAGCAGGTGACGAGCGCGCTCTCGCACCGGCAGTCGGAGCTGAAGAAGATCACCGACACCGAGCAGCGCATCGACGACCTCGAGGTGCTGGTCGAGATGGCGAACGAGGGCGACGACCAGGAGTCCGCCGACGAAGCGCTCGCCGAGCTCAAGGCGATCCAGAAGATGATCGGCGACTTCGAGGTGCAGACGCTCCTCGACGGCGAGTACGACGACCGTCCTGCGGTCATCACGATCCGCGCGGGTGCCGGCGGTGTCGACGCCGCGGACTTCGCCGAGATGCTCCTCCGCATGTACCTCCGGTACGCCGAGCAGCACAACTTCAAGACCACCGTGATGGACACGTCCTACGCGGAAGAAGCGGGCATCAAGTCCGCGACGTTCGAGATCGACGCGCCGCACGCGTTCGGCACGCTGTCGGTCGAGGCCGGCACCCACCGGCTCGTCCGGATGTCGCCGTTCGGTGCCGCCGGCAAGCGCCAGACGTCCTTCGCCGCGGTCGAGGTCATCCCGCTCATGCCGGAGACCGCCGTCATCGACATCCCCGAGAACGACATCCGTGTCGACGTGTTCCGATCGTCGGGCCCCGGCGGGCAGTCCGTCAACACGACCGATTCCGCGGTGCGCCTGACGCACATCCCGACCGGCACCGTCGTCTCGATGCAGAACGAGAAGTCGCAGATCCAGAACCGTGCGGCCGCCATGCGCGTGCTGCAGTCGCGCCTGCTCCTCCTGAAGAAGGAAGAGGAGAACGCGAAGAAGAAGGAGCTCGCCGGCAACATCACGGCGAGCTGGGGCGACCAGATCCGGTCCTACGTCCTGGCGCCGTACCAGATGGTCAAGGACCTCCGGACGGAGCACGAGGTGAACAACCCCTCAGCCGTGTTCGACGGCGATCTGGACGGGTTCATCAACGCGGGCATCCGCTGGCGCAAGCAATCCGCCGCTGAGTAGGGGTTCGTGAGCCGCGCGCCTCGCTTGTTTTCCAAGCGGGGCGACCTACCCTGATCCGGTCATGATCAAATTCGACCAGGTCACCAAGGTCTACTCGGGCAACCCGAGTCCGGCGCTCGACAACCTCACCCTCGAGATCCTCAAGGGTGAGTTCGTGTTCCTCGTGGGCGCGTCCGGTTCCGGCAAGTCCAGCTTCCTGCGCCTCGTGCTCAAGGAGGAGAAGCCCACCAGCGGGCAGATCCACGTGCTCGGGCAGCGCCTCGGGTCCCTGGCATCGCGGAAGGTCCCGTACTTCCGTCGCAACCTCGGCGTGGTCTTCCAGGACTTCCGCCTGCTGCCGAACAAGAACGTGTTCGACAACGTGGCGTTCTCGCTGCAGGTGATCGGCAAGAGCAAGGGCTTCATCAGCGAGGCCGTGACCGACGTGCTGAAGCTCGTCGGGCTCGCCGGCAAGGCCACCCGCATGCCGCACGAGCTCTCCGGCGGTGAGCAGCAGCGCGTGGCCATCGCCCGAGCCGTCGTGAACAAGCCGGCGATCCTGCTCGCTGACGAGCCGACCGGGAACCTGGACCCCACGACGTCCGCGGGCATCATGGCACTCCTCGAACGCATCAACCAGGGAGGCACCACCGTGCTGATGGCGACGCACGACGCCAGCATCGTGAACCAGATGCAGCGCCGGGTCATCGAGCTCTCGAACGGCGCCGTCCTGCGCGACGAGCAGTCCGGCGGCTACCAGACCCAGGCCGTCCCGATCCAGCGAGGCACCGTGTCCAACACCACCGGCATCCAGACGATCCCGGGGCTCATCCGATGAGGCTCGGGCTCGTCATGTCCGAGGTCGGCTCGGGCCTGCGGCGCAACGCGTCGATGGTCGTCTCCGTCGTCCTCGTGACCTTCATCTCCCTCACCTTCGTCGGTACCGCGATCCTGCTCCAGATGCAGATCAACCAGATGAAGGGGTACTGGTACGACCGGGCGCAGGTCGCCGTCTACCTGTGCACCGAGACCGACACGACCGGCAACTGCACCGGTGCCAAGGCCACCGAGGACCAGCGCGAGCAGGTCCAGGCGCAGCTGGAGTCCTCGACGCTCAAGCCGTACATCGAGAAGACGTACTACGAGAACCAGGACCAGGCCTTCGCCCGGTTCAAGGAGCAGTTCAAGGAGTCGGCCGCGACGGAGTTCGTCAAGCCCGAGTACCTGAACGAGACCTTCTGGGTGAACCTGAAGAACCCGTCCCAGGCCGACGTCCTGGTCGAGAGCCTGTCGAAGGTGGCCGGCGTGCAGAGCGTGAGCGACCAGCGCAGCTACCTGCAACCGATCTTCAACCTGCTCAACGCCTCGTCGTACACGGCGATCGGCATCGCGGCGCTCATGCTCGTGGCGGCCGTGCTGCTCATCGCGACGACGATCCGGTTGTCGGCGTTCAGTCGACGGCGAGAGCTCGGCATCATGCGGCTCGTGGGGGCGTCGAACCGGTTCATCCAGACACCGTTCGTGCTCGAGGGGGTGATCGCCGCCGCCATCGGAGCAGTCTTGGCCGGCGGTGCGATCACCGCAGTCGTGTGGTTCTTCGTCCGGAACTTCCTGGCCGAACGCTTCCGGGGCACGGCGTTCATCGGCATGGGTGACGCTGCCATCGTGGTCCCGGCGGTGATCGTGATCGGGGTGCTCCTCGCCGCGGCGTCAGCGTCGATCGCGATCCGGCGGTACCTGAAGGTCTGACGCAGCACCACATCCGCGAACGGGCGGCGCGCCGGGAAGGTGCGCCGCCCGTTCCGTGTTGAGTAGGCTGTAGGGCTGCGCAGCGCCATCCGGTGCGGCGCAGTGCACCGGTCATCATCGAGAGGAGTCGTCATGGCGAAGGAACGCGGTGAGAAGGTCGTCGCGACGAACCGTCGTGCCCGACACGACTACCTCATCGAGGACACGTACGAAGCGGGCATGGTCCTGTCCGGCACCGAGGTGAAGTCCCTGCGCATGGGGCGGGCCTCGCTGGTCGACGGGTACGCGTACATCGACGGTGGCGAAGCGTGGATCGACGCGGTGCACATCCCGGAGTACACCGAGGGCACGTGGAACAACCACGCGCCCCGGCGCAAGCGCAAGCTGCTCCTGCACAAGCAGCAGATCGTCAAGATCTCGCACAAGACGGCCCAGGGTGGCTACACCCTCGTGCCGCTGCAGATCTACTTCCACGACGGCCGGGCCAAGATCGAGATCGCGGTCGCCAAGGGCAAGCGCGAGTTCGACAAGCGCCAGGCGCTCCGTGAGAAGACCGACAAGCGTGAGGCCGAGCGGGCCATGCGCACCCGGAACCGCGTCGGGGAGTAGCGCCGACGGATCGCCTCGGCTAGACTGAGGGACTGCCCCGCACGGGGCATTGGCAACTCAACAGCGTGACAGCGGCTCGCACGTCCGGCCCGCATGGGGATGATCGGTTTCGACATTGCCTGTGTGCCGACGGGAAGCGGGCCGAGGACCCACGGTTATCTCGTTAACGATCCGTGGAAAACAACAAGTGCCAATTCCAAGCGCACTGACTTCGCTCTCGCTGCGTAAGCAGCCCAGCACATGAAGTCCGTCGGCCAGGTGACCGTCCCCTAACCTGATCCCGACGTCATCCAGAGGACTTGCTGCACGGTTGCGCCTCAGGGCCGTGCGGGACTTGCACTGAGACTGGGCCCGTCGTCCTAGAAGCCGGTAGCAAAGGACGGGGCCGAGCAGAACGAACTATCCGGATACGCCCGTAGAAGACGTCGAATTGCAGCGATGGACGGGGGTTCGATTCCCCCCATCTCCACCATTCGCCGAACGACGAACCGCTGTCACGCTGCGCCACCTGAACGCCCCGGCACCGTCCCCTGGACAGTGCCGGGGCGTTCGCTGTGTAGTGAGTTGCACTCCAGCAGGTGCTGCCGCCACCGTTGGGCTGGGACCTGCGGCGCCGTCCGACGACGACGTCGGACCGCCCTCGGAGCTGTCGGTCACGCCACTAGGCTTGCTCAGGACGAAAGGGTACGTATGTGGATCTCGAGACTGCGCGTCACGGGTGGGTTCCTCAATGGAGTCGATGTCGACTTCACCAGAGGGCTGAACGTCGTGGTAGGTCCACGCGGCGTGGGCAAGACGACTCTCCTGGAGCTAATTAGACACGGACTCGGTGCCAGGCACGCAGACAGAGATCTTGAGAGGCAGCGTCGGACCCTCATCTCATCTGTCCTAGGTGACGGAGAGGTGGTGATTGACCTGGAGGACGAAAAATCCGCCCGTCAACTCGTCGTCGATTCTAAAGGTCGGGGAGTAGAGGCTGCGTACTCTGACCGTGTGTTGGTGCTCGGTCAAAGCGAGCTCGAGGGGATTGCCTCGGATGCTCAGAATCGTCTATCGCTTTTGGATCTCCGTGCAGGTGTCGTGGATCACGAGATCGACTACAGCGAGGTGCGGGAGATCACGCGTCAATTGGCAACAGTGAGGTCGGAGTTGCGTCGCCGACTCGAACTTTCGGAAAAGCGTACAACCTTGGTCGCGGATCTGGAGTTGCTTTCTGCCCAAGAAGCGTCCCTGATCGGCGATGCTGAAGGCCCCGTCGCCGCTAGTCGAAATAGATTGAAGGTCGTCGAAACTCAGGCGGCTAACAACGCGCGGCAGGTTTCGAATCTTGGGGACGTGCGTGATGCCGCCGATGAAGCAAAGGATGGGTTGCAACGTAGTTACAGCGCGGTCTCGCGCGTCATCGACAGATTCCCTCATGTACTCGTCGAGCAGGCATCCTTGCGCGAAGGCTTCGTTCAGTCTCAAGCCTTGATCGCTGCTGCTAACCAGGCAATGATCGAGAGTATTCAGGCAGCCACCGACGTGTTGGAATCTGCACGTTCAGAGGGCAATCGCTTGGCGGATATCGCAGGGCCATTGCGCTCAGAACTTGAGGCGAGCGAAGCTGGCTTGGGCGAGATTACCGCGCAAATCCGCAACGTCAAGGCTCAGTTGCTCGAGCTTGAGGAGAACGACGTTCGCGTCAATATTCTCCGGAAAGAGGGCGCTCTCCTGGCTTCTCGCCGAGCCGAGGCCTTTGCCTTCATTGAAGAGATCGAAGAGCAGCGTTTCGTGCGCCGGCAGCGGGTTGCGGTCGACACGACAGCGCAGGTAACCAACAACATCGCCGTTGAGGTTAAGCATTTTGCGGACGTAAGCTCGCTGAAGACGGTTCTTGCAAATCGTCTTCGAGGAACGCATACGCGAGCGACAGTTATCGAAGATCTGTCGTCGAGGATTCTCCCTCGTACCCTACTTGAGATAGTGGAAGGGGAAGACATCGCCGGCTTGGCGTCGGTTGGCGATTTGACATCTGACCAAGCTACCCGGGTCTACGCGGCTTTCGAGGGCGAGGAAGCGCTAGTAGAGCTTGCATCTATTAGGTTGAAAGACTCTGTTGATTTCATCCTTCGCGACGGAAGAATTGATAAGAGCGTGGACTCCTTGTCCACCGGGCAAAAGTGTGCTGTGACCTTGCCAATCGTCCTTTCGGAGCGCGACCGCGCTCTCATCTTGGATCAGCCGGAAGACCATCTTGATAACGCCTACCTTGTAGATCACGTTGTGACCGGCCTGATAAAGCGGAGCGTAGATGGAACGCAAACGATCGTCGCCACTCACAATGCGAATATTCCGGTTCTCGGTTCTGCGGAACGCGTGCTTGTGATGTCGAGCGACGGCGCTCGGGGTGAGGTGGCGCGAATAGGGGCTTTCGACGCGCCTGATGTCGTAAAAAGTATCACAAAACTGATGGAGGGTGGTAAGGATGCATTCGAGCGACGGCACGACTTCTACCGTGACCATGGTGGTCTAAACGATGGCACTGCCTGATAACATCAGGGATGGCTTAGCGTCGGAGTCACCAAATGCTCGATTGCAAGCGGCGTACTGGCTAAAACGGAACCCGCTCGAGGCTAGTGCTGTGGAGATAGCTCGTGCCCTGCAGCGCGAAACCATCACGCCGGTCCGCACGGTACTGAATGACGTACTGCGTCTTCGTTCCGAAAGCCCGGCACCTGGCTTGTCCAGTTCGTCCTCACTCGGAGGAGTCGAGCATTCCGCGCTTGGACAGGCGGAACTTGCCCGGTTGATTCGTCATGAGCTCGCTCCACCAATCGGCTGGGCGCGCCGGGCCGGAGCGTCGGAGATCGAGGACTTTGCTGCTAGTAGTACTTCCGACGCTCTCGACCGCTTGGATAGGCGTATCGACGCCCTGGTGGCGCTCATTCGATCGGAAGGAGCGTTGGACATGCAACGCTCGTCGCTACAGGCCGTGTTGAAATCGCTGTGGCCAATTCCGCTGGATGCGCCGATTTTCGCCTTCGACGGGCACGCAGAGTCATCAGAAGTCGAGTTTGACACGGACCTTGGACTGTTCGAGTTGATCATCGCGAACGCCTATCAGAATGCGCTTGATAGCGTCTCTGAATTCAGGCTCTCCGGGGATATATCCGTAACCTGGGGAGTGACCTCGTCTCGCTTTTGGGTCCGGATCAGTAATCCTTTCCATGGAGATAGGTTCGACATTTCCGAGGTCAGTGCGGAAGGGGTCACCACAAAAAGTGGACATAAAGGGGTTGGTCTGAGCGTCATGAAGCAGGCTTGTAATCAGCTGCACTACTCTTTCCGTATCTCGGGGCGGGCCAGCGTCGCTACTTTCGTTTTGAGTGGATCGAGGTGGGAAAGTGGTTGAGCCGCTGGCAGTTGTAGTGGACGATGATGCGCAGCAGCTTGGCGAAACGGTTGCGTCGTTGAATCGATTGGGTTTTTCCGTGTCCACGTTTGAGGCGGTTGGGCCTGCGAGAGAAGCTCTTAGCGCCGTGGGGTCTGAGGTCGATCTCTTTGTTCTAGATCGAAAGCTTCCGATGCAGCGTGGGGAAACTGCTGTCGATGAACTTGGTGACCTACTATTTTGGGAAGTTTCGGCCAGTCATCCGGACTCGCGGATCATAGTGTTCAGTGGGTACACTGACTTCGATCACCTCCAGGAGGTTACAGCCAAATCCGGTTCGCTCGAGTTTGGTTTTGGGGATCGGTTGGACAGAGTCTCTGTGTACAAAAAGCAGCAGACCGATCTTTTCGACCGTGCTGTAGCCGAACTGAGTTCCGCGATAAAACAGATCAATCGAATTGCGGTCATGAGTGACCCAAGGCCTCGCACCCTCCAAGTCCGCGCTCTTCGTCGGGTAGCGGCTCACTATGGCGGAACCTCAATTCGTGCGGAGGTCTTGTCCGGTGGGCTGACGCAGGCCGTGGTCTGGCGCTGTAGCATCGCGGACGCCGAGCATGTACTTGCCTCCGTAATCGTTAAGGTCTCCGCGTCGGCACCTACGCCGAATGGGATACAAGAGTTGCTTCCTCATAGTCTGGTCGCTAGTCGACTGGCAACGGTGAGGGGTGCGATGTTTGGGTCGGTTGCTAGTGTCTTGCAAATTGCCGGTCCGGAACCAGTCTCACTATTTGACGTCTTGAAGGAATCAAACGGAAGCTCGCTACCTGTGATAGAGCAGTTGCGTCTGGGAATGGATTCGGCCCTCCCGGCCGGTGAACGCCGGGACGTGCGACTGGTCGATCTATTACCCCCCGTGATCCAGCCAGACCGCTTGCAGAGCGTCCTCGAGGGCCTTGGCGTTCCGACTCCGGACTTGGACCTTTGGGTGCCCACGACCTTCCGCATGTCTCATCTCGACTTTCACGGCGGGAACGTTTTAGTCTGCGATGGGGCTCCGGTTGTGATCGATTCTGAGGACAGCGGGTTTGCGTCTTCGGTCGTCGATCCGCTCGTGATGTTGATGTCCAGCTGGATCCACCCCGATTCGGCTTACTTTGGGGGCCCGTGGCCGGCTGAGGATGCTACGACGGAGGAGTTCTGCGGGGACACCTTTGTTAGCGGCTCCCCGGACCCCGCCTTCTATGGGGAACTCGTGGCTTGGATCCAGGATCGAACGACGTCACCTCGGGAATTTTGGGGCCTAGTGCTTGCCTATGGAACTCGGCAAACTACCTTCCCCAATGTTCAAAAATCGCCGCTATCACTCCGTCGGCTGACGAATCTCGTGCGCTTCGCGGCAGAGCGACTCGCTGATTAGCAGGCCTTGGCTCCCATAACCCCTGACGGCGCCGTTGAGGCCACACCGGGTGCGGCGCACGTTGTCTCGTCGACCCGCAGGACTACGCTCCGGAGCAGGCGCGCAGAACACGCTCGCGTCGAACCCGAACGAGAGGTCAGCACGTGGTGCAGGAGATCGCGATCCGTGTCCGTCTGCGGGAGCAGGAACGAGTGGTGCTCAGCGAGTACGAGCGGATCGTGGGCTCCGTCGCCACGGTGGCCGCCCTCGCCGCATGGCTGCCGAACCCCGACACCCGCCTGGTCGTTCGCGGCCGCGGCGCGGAGCCGGTCCGCCTCGAGACCGTCACCTACGGCTCGGTGGTCGAGATGCTCGTCGTGCTCGACCAGCGCTCCGCCGGGGTCGAACGTGCCGCCGCCGCCATCGCCGCGCTCATCGAGTCGGTCCGCCACGAGCACGTCGCCGACGACGTCTCCGGGGTCGCCGGGGAACTCGATCGACTCGACCGCGCCGCACCGCGCGGACGCTCCGCCGTGGAACGCGCCCTGCGCACGTTCCTCGAGGGTGCACGGTCGGACGTCCTCGCGCGCAAGGCGACCACCCGGGTGCGGACCGCGCAGGCCCTGCTCCGGCTCGCCGAGGCGGACGCGGTCCTGACGGTCGAGCGGGTCGCCGACGCTCTGGCACCGGTGCTCGAGGAGCACGCGGTCGACGTCGAGCTGGACACCGGGTCGGCCGTGGTCGTCGAGCCGATCGACGGGGTGGAGTCGCCGGAGACCGAAGCTGCGTCCGCCGACGCCGACGCCTCGCAGGCGGAGCCGGAGACCGTGTCGGCCGTCCTGTCACTGCCGACGGGTGCGAGCAAGGCGAAGTCGAAGAAGGACGACGGCAAGAAGAAGTCGAAGAAGGACGACGACGGCAAGAAGAAGTCGAAGAAGGACGACGACGACAAGAAGAAGTCGAAGAAGGACGACGACAAGAAGAAGAAGTCCAAGAAGGACGACGCGAAGAAGAAGTCCAAGAAGAAGAAGTAGCTCGCGGCCGCTCCCGCTAGAAGTCGAACAGGTTCGCCCGGATGCCTCCGGCGCCGTACTCCCGTCGCAGGAGCCCACGGCGCCGGAGCACGGGCACCAGGTCGCCGAACGTCCGGTGGATCTGCGCCGGGTGCAGGTCGCCCGAGAAGATGATCCCGTCGTTGTCGGCGTCGCTGCCGAGCTCCTCGATGAAGTCCGCGAACTCGTCGGCGGTCCCCACGAACCCCGAGCGTGACGCGATCCGCCCCTGCCGTGCCTTCCGGGCGAGCAGCTCCCGCAGCGGTGCGTCCGGGGTGTCCCCGAGCAGCCCGCGGATCGTGCCGGCCGAGACGTGCTCGCCGAAGGTCCCCTCGGGCACCGGGGCGTCCAGGTCGAGCGTGAGCAGGTCGGTCTCCGAGTCACTCGACCACGCGATCGCCGCCGCTCGCAGGGCGTCGTCGGTGGGGTGCTCGGACGCCGCGACGATGCGGTCGGCCTCCTCCGGTGAGGACACGATCACGGGCTTGAGCACGAACAGGATCCGCAGGTCCGTGGTGGACCGCCCGGCGGCCTCGGCTGCCGCGATCACCCGGGCGCGG
The DNA here is from genome assembly GCF_018598405.1 of Curtobacterium flaccumfaciens. Classification (NCBI taxonomy): domain Bacteria; kingdom Bacillati; phylum Actinomycetota; class Actinomycetes; order Micrococcales; family Microbacteriaceae; genus Curtobacterium; species Curtobacterium flaccumfaciens. The sequence goes on from NZ_JAHEWS010000011.1 coordinate 91,345, forward strand.
TAGTCCGTCACCGCGGGGGCGGACAGCGGCGCGAGCGCGAGCTGCACGTCCGAGTGGGTCCCGGCGAAGGCGAGTCCACGACCCGACCCGCCCGGGGAGACGACCACGGGGTCCGACGCCAGCGGCAGCGCGTTGAGCGGACCGTCGGCGGTGAAGTACGTGCCATCGTGGTGGAACGCTTCGAGCGCGTCGCCGTCCGCGAAGTGCCAGGAGTCCGGTGCGCCGACGTACCCGTCGCCCCACGAGTGCCAGAGCCGGCGGAGCAGGGTGATCCACTCCTCGGCCCGGTCGTACGCCTGGTCGTGGGGCAGCGGCGGCAGCCCGGCGTGCCGTGCGCTGCCGACGTCGGTGACGACGTTGATGCCGAGCCGGTCGGAGGACAGGTGCGCGAGGGTCGCGAACTGTCGTGCCGCCAGGTACGGCGGGGTGATCCCCGCGTTCACGGTCGGCGCGATGCCGATGTGCGAGGTCGCGGCGAACAGGTACGGGGCGAGCAGCAGCGGGTCGTGCTTCGGGCCGCCGTACGCCTGTCGGATGCGCAGGTCGAGGGTCGCGGGGTTCCCGAGCGAGACGGCGTCCTCGGCGATGACCAGGTCCATGCCGGCCTGCTCCAGCGTCCGGACGGACTGCTGGTACAGGTCCGGCTTCGTCCAGTCGTGGCCCCAGTCCCAGTCGGACCGCCCCCACGCCTGCGGGCCGAAGCCGCGTGAGAAGAAGTACCCGAAGTGCTGCGGCTCGGCCATTCAGCGCTCCTGCCGGTCGAGGGCCGGCCCACCGACTGCCGGGTGTTCCGCGTGCGACGCTCCACGCGCCTCCAGACCGCCGACGGCGCCTGCGGAACGCACGGCGGCGAACCCGCGTTCCAGGTCGCGGAGCAGGTCCGCGACGTCCTCGATGCCGACCGACAGGCGGATCAGGCCGTCGTCGATGCCCTGCTCGGCACGTTCCTGTGGGGTGCGCCCGGCGTGCGTCGTGGTCGCCGGGTGCAGGATCAGCGAGCGGACGTCGCCCAGGTGGGTCATCCGGCTGAACAGCTGCACGGCGTCGATGAACGCCCGCGCGGCGGCTTCGCCACCGGCGAGCGTGAAGGCGAAGACGGATCCGGCCCCACGGGGCAGGTAGCGCTGGGCGAGGTCGTGGAACGGACTGGAGGCCAGGCCCGCGTGGTCGACGCTCGTCACCTCCGGCTGCTGGTCCAGCCAGGACGCGACGGCCAGCGCGTTCGCGCAGTGGCGTTCGACCCGCAGCGACAGCGTCTCGATGCCCTGGCGGAGCAGGAAGGCGTTGAACGGTGACGGTGCCGGACCGATGCGTGCGGCGACGACGTCGCGGGCGTACACGGCGAACGCGCGGTCGCCGTACCGCTCGACGTAGCTCTCGCCGCCGAGCGACCGCTCCGGGCTGGTCAGGTGCGTCCAGCGCTCGGGCGCGGCGGACCAGTCGAACGTGCCGCCGTCGACGACCACGCCGCCGAGTCCGGCGCCGTGGCCGGACAGGAACTTCGACGCCGAGTGCACGACGATGTCCGCACCGTGCTCGACCGGGCGCACCAGGTACGGCGTGGCGAGGGTGTTGTCGACGATCAGCGGGACGCCGGCGCGGTGTGCGGTCTCGGCGACGCCGGTGATGTCGAGGACGTCGTTCTTCGGGTTCGGGATCGTCTCGGCGAAGAACGCCTTCGTGTTCGGTCGGACCGCGGCGGCCCAGGCGTCGAGGTCGCGCGCGTCGGGTACGAAGTCGACCTCGATGCCGAGCCGGCCGAGGTTCTGCCGCAGCAGCCCGCGGGTGCCCTCGTAGATGCTCCGGGCACTGACGACGTGGTCGCCGGCCTGCAGGAGCCCGAGGAACGCCACGGTCGCCGCCGCCTGTCCGCTGCCGACCAGGATCGCCTGGACGCCGCGTTCGAGCAGCGCGACGCGACGCTCGACGTCGGCGTTCGTCGGGTTGCCGAGGCGCGTGTAGGTGTAGCCGTCGTCGGTGTCGGCGAAGCGGTCGCGCGCCTGGTCGAAGTCGTCGAACAGGAACCCGGAGGACATGTGGATCGCGGGGACACGGGCACCGTGCCCCGTGTCGGGCACGAAGCCGCCGTGCACCTGCTCGGTCGCGAAGCCGTGGACGTCGGTCGCCATGGGACACCTCCGGGGGTCGTCTGGCGGTAGCCTCGCAGCCCCTCGGCGTGGACAGACGATTGCGGCCCCCGGTTACGCGAGCGCAGCCTCAGACGAGCGCGCGGACGCCGGCGACGACGGTGTCCCAGACCTCGAGCAGCGGCCCGCGCGCCAGCCACACCACGACGCCGTTCACGACGACGAACAGCACGAACCACAGCGACGCCGGCACGCGCATCTCCGCCGCGGCGATGTGGAAGTCCGTCTGCACCCGGGCACCGGTGAGCAGCCAGCGGCCGACCTGCGCCACCGAGCGCAGCCCGTCGACGACGAAGAACGCCCCGACTGCGGCGACCACCAGCACCGTGGCCTCGGACGGCCGGACGGCGACCCACAGGGCGAGGGCGTCGAAGCCGAGCACGACCAGCAGACCGAACCAGTTCCGCACGAAGGCCAGTGCCACGAGCCCGATCACCGCGAGCACGACCACGGGCAACCAGCGTGACCCGTGCAGCACTCCGGTCACCAGCAGCACCCCGGCCCAGAGCGGTGCGCTGTAGCCCGCGTACAGGTTGAGGATCCGGACGAGCCACCGGATGCCGCCGGGGACCCGACCGAGCTGGACCCAGGCCTCGCCGGACCCGTCCGGGTGCAGCTCGATCCGCTGGATGCGGCCGCCGAACGGCACGACGACGATCGCGTGCCCGACCTCGTGCGCGATGGTCGCGGCGATGCGGGCGACTCGCCCGACGAACGGGACGAACGGCAGGACGGCGCCGATGAGGAGCGCGACGAAGACGAGGGGCGGGGCTGCGGTGGTCAAGGGACCAGCATCGCAGCCCCGCCCAGGAAGACCCTGCGGATCCGGGTCCCGGTCAGGGGAGCACGGACGTCGTCAGCACCACCGCGATCAGGACCACGGTGCCGGCGATGGCCAGGGCGGTGAGGACGGCGAGGAACACCGTCAGGCGGTTCACGCGGCGTCGCCCGGCTATTCGACCGTCACCGACTTCGCGAGGTTCCGGGGTTTGTCGACGTCGCACCCGAGCTGCAGGGCGAGTTCGCGGGCCAGCATCTGCAGCGGGACGACGGCCTCGAGCGGGCCCCACGGCGCGGTCATCGCGCCCCAGGCCAGGTCGCCGGTGCCACGCCGGCCGAGTGCGGGGATGTCCGCGGTCTCGCCGCCGATCGTGATGACGAAGCCGCCGCGGGCCCGGACCTCGGCGATCGCCGACTGGATCTTCGGCTCGCCGTGGTCGATGACGACCACCGGGGTGCCGTCGTCGACCAGGGCGAGCGGGCCGTGCTTGAGCTCGCCGGCGGGGTAGGCCTCGGCCCAGCGGTAGCTCAGCTCCTTGAGCTTCAGGGCACCCTCGGCTGCGTACGGCAGGCCGGCCCCGCGGCCGAGGAACAGGAACCCGGACGCCTCCTTGACGCTCGACACCAGCAGCGGCATCCGCTCGGCGGACACCCGCGCGGCGTGCTCGATCCGGGCCGGCAGGTCGCGCAGCTCGTCGACGAGCACCTGGGCGCGCGACGGCTCGATCCGGCCGGACGCCACCATCGCCGAGATCATCGCCGCGACGCCCACCACGACCTGCGCCGTGAACGTCTTCGTGGCCGCGACCCCGATCTCCGGACCGGCGTGGCAGTCCAGCACGGCGTCGGCCCGTCGGGCGAGCGAGGAGTGCATGTTGTTCGTCAGCGCGAGCACCGGGTGCCGGTCCTCGAAGCGGTCGAGGGCGCGGAGCACGTCGGCGGTCTCCCCGGACTGGCTGATCGCGACGACCAGGGTGCCCGGGCCGAGCACGGCCTGGTCGGCCTCGCTCGCGACGACGATGTCCGTGGGCACACCACCGATGCCGCGCAGCGCCGTCGCGATCACCTGGCCGGCGTTCAGCGACGTGCCGCAGGCGACGATCGCCAGCCGGTGGAAACCGGCCAGGCCGAGCCCCACCCACATGCTGCCGTCGGCCGTGCGCCGGGTCACCCGGTCCAGGATCCCGGCGACGACGTCGGCCTGCTCGTCGATCTCCTTCGCCATGTGGTCCGTGTGGTCGCCGAGGTCGAGGGCGGCGGCGGCGAACGGAGACGGCGTGGGGAACGGCACCGGCACCGTGATGCCGTCGGACGACCAGGTCCAGGCCTCGCCGAGCTCGACGACGTCGCCGTCGCGGAGCGCCACGAAGGTCTCGCACCACTCGGCGATCGCGCCGATGTCGCTCGCCACGAAGTCACCGCGGCCGGAGCGGGCGACGACGAGCGGAGAGCGGTCCGCCGCCACGACCATCCGGCCGTCGCGGGCGTCCAGGACGACGATCGCCCACGACCCCTCGAGCTGCGCCGTCGCGATCTGCACCGCGAGCATCAGGTCCGGGTCGACCGCCAGGGCCCGCTCGACCAGGTGCGCGATGACCTCGGAGTCGACGTCGGATCGGAACCGGTGTCCCTGCGCCTCGAGCGCCTGCCGCAGCTGTTCGGCGTTCTCGATGATGCCGTTGTGCACGATGGCGATCCGGCCGGTGCAGTCGGCGTGCGGGTGCGCGTTCGCCTCGCGGACGGCACCGTGCGTGGCCCAGCGGGTGTGGCCGATGCCGACGCCGGTGAGCGCGGCACCGGAGCGGGCCGCGACGAGCGTGCGCAGGTCACCGACACGGGACACCGAGCGGATCGTCTCGGTGCGGCCGACGGCCGTCCGGACGGCGATGCCCGCGGAGTCGTACCCGCGGTACTCGAGCCGCTCGAGTCCGTCGAGCAGGTAGGGGGTCGCGTCGTCAGACACGCGGGCCGCGATGATGCCGCACATCGGCTGTCCCTTCGGGGGAACGAGGGTGGGTGGAACGGGGTGGTGGGGCGGCACCGACCGCCGTCGGGTCTGCCGCGCGTCCGGGGTCCCCCGGCCCGGGAACCGACGCCCGTCCTCGGATCAGGCGAGGACGGACGTCGGTGTCGGTGGGCCGGGAGGTTCGGGTACCGGACTCGGGTACCGCGGGCTGGCCCCCGGGGGAGGGGCACGGCGGTCGGTGCAGGAGTAGCCTCACCCGCCGCCGACCGCACGGCAACACCCGTCGGACGCTCTTGCGGTTCCCCGCGTGCGGGGCACACCGCGCTGCGGGCGTGTGCGGACTCCCGCAACCGCGCGCGCTTCGCGTGGAGCGGCGCGCCAGCGGCGCGCGGCGCCAGCGCCGACCGAGCCTGCGAGGTCGGTTGCGTGAAGACGTGGAGCGCAGACGGACGGGAGGCCCGGTACCAGCTGGTACCGGGCCTCCCGTCCGTCTGCGCGGTCTTCGCTCTGAGCGACGCGCCAGCGGCGCGCGGACCCAGCGCCGGGCGAGCCTGCGAGCCCGGTCGGATGTGCCTCTCCTACGTGAGGAGCGCGACCAGGTGCGATCGCGACCGCGCGCCGACCTTGCGGTAGATCTGCGTGAGTCGCAGTTCCACCGTGCGCTGCGACATGAACAGCGACGAGGCGATCTCGCGGTTGCGGTAGCCCTCGGTGACCTTCTGCACCACCGCACGCTCCTCGGCGGTCAGCGAGGTGAGCACCGCCGACGCGTCCGGGGCGCTGCGCGGCGTCCCGGGGAACGCCGGCGAGGGGACCGGTGCGGAACGGAGCGACGACGAACGCGTGCCGAACTGCGGCATCGCCGCTGCCGGCGCCGGCGTCACGAGGGGACGACGCAGGCCGGCCGCCTCGTAGGCCGCTGCGGCCGCCGCTCCGAGGCGCGGACGCTCGGCCGGGCTGCCGACGGCGGCCAGGGCTGCGAAGGTGCGTGCCCGCTCGTACTGCGAGTCGTGCGGCTGGAACAGCTCCAGCGCGCGGCGACGAGCCGTCTCGCGAGTGGTGTCGTCGGCGACGAGCGCGAGGCTCCGCGCCAGGACGAGGGCACCCCAGCGCCCGGGACGGGCGTGGTGGTCGGCCGCGAGGCGCGCCGTGATGGTCCGGGCGTCGTCGACCCGTCCGAGGCGCACGTACGCCTCGACCAGGTCGCCGAGGTGCCGGAGCACCGCCGGGTTCCGGAGGGACCGGCCGATCGCGTCGGCGGCCTCGAGCGCGGTGGCCGCCTCGTCGAGACGACCGTCGAGCAGCAGGACCTTGCCGCGGAGCGCGTGCAGCTTCGCCGTCGCCGCCCACAGCCGACCGGTCGACCGATGCCCGAGGCACCGGTCGACGACGTCGAGCGCCTCGGCGGACCGGCCCTCGGCGAAGTGCCGCCACGCCACGGCGATCGCCCGGGACGGCTCGCGCAGCCGCTCGGCGACCGACGAACCGGCCTCCCACACGTCGATCGCGCGGAGCGCCTGCCGGAAGTTGCCGGAACGCACCTCGTTCTCGGACGTCAGGTACCGGGCCGCCTCGGTCCAGACCGCCGCGGTCTCCTGCCCCCGGGCGAGGACGAGTGCGAACACCCGTCGCGCGCTCCGGTAGCGCTCGCCGATGCTCAAGGCATGCGCGAGGAGCAGCAGGGCCGGGTCCGACATCGCCACGAGCGCCGACGTCGCGAGCCCGTCGTGCAGCTCGGTGTCGGGCGGCAGCACGCCGTCCACGGCGGCGATGAGCTCCCGCGCGGTCGTCGCGATCTCGAGGGTGTGCGCGGACGCCGACCCCTCGAGCGGTTCGATGCGGTGCAGCAGGTCCTTCGCCTGGTCGAGCTCCCACGCCTCCGCCCGGAAGCACGCCACCATGGCCATCAGCCCGGCGATGGCGTCCACGTCCGTGGGGTCGGTCGTGTCGACGGGGACGAGGAGTTCGTCCGCGTGCACGGCGTCCCCGCTGAGGTACTCGGCCGAGTACTGCAGGCGCAGTCGACGGACCTCGTTCGGCGTCGTCCGGAACGGACGGAGCGCCGCCAGGTACCGCGCGGCGAAGCCGAGCAGGCGCTTGCCGAGCATCGCCTCCGCGACACCGAGCAACGCCACGTGCTCGTCCTCCGTCCCGCCGCCGACGTGCAGGGCACGCTCGGTCAGCGCGATCGCGGCGTGCACGTTGCCGTCCACGACGTACGACCGTGCGGCCTGGAGCAGCGCGACCACGTCGGGGACGTCGTCGACGAAGCTCCGGTGCCACGCGGCGGCCCGCGGGTCGGACTCGGCGCTCGCCGTGGCCAACGCCGCGTGCGCTGCACGGCGGTCCCGTGCGGGCATCCGCCAGTACAGCGCGGAGCGCACCAGGGGGTCCCGCACGGTGACGCTCTGCCCGCGGACGGTCGCGAGACCGGCCCCGACCAGGTCGTCCAGCTCGTCCCGGTCCCACGCCGTGGTCTTCGCGACCGGCACCAGGGCGAGCTTCGCGAGGACGTCCAGATCGCGTCCCGCGGCGGGCCCGAGTGCGAGTGCCGCGATGGCCTCGGTCGTCGGAGTGGGGCGGAGCGGCAGCACGATCGGCTCCGCACCGGTGAGCTGCTCCCGGGTGAGCACCGCGAGCTGTTCGCGGAGCGCGCCGGGGTTGCCTCCGGTCTCCTCGGCGAGGACGGCGAGGACGCCGTCGTTCGCCTCGGCCGGTGCCATGGCACGGGCGAGCACGAGTGCCTCGTCCGACGGCAACGGTTCGATCCGGAGCGCCGGCAGGGCCGCGAGCGGACCGTCCGACGGTACCGACCGGACCGTGGCCACGACGCGCAGTGCGGTCCCGGCGAGCCGGCCGGCGAGGAACGCGATGAGCTCCTGGCTCTCCGCGTCCATCCGGTCGAGGTCGTCGATCAGCACGAGTGTCGGCGGCAGGGTGAGGGCGTGCACGGCGTCGAGGAAGTCGTGCGCCGCCGCCAACCCGGCCGTCACGGCGGCCGCCGTCTCGCCGGCCTGCAGGAGGTGGGCGATGTGCGCGGTCGCTCGGGGGTCGTCGAGTGCGGTGAACAGGGAGGTCACCCCGGCCAGCGGCCAACGGGATTCACTCCCGTTGACACCGACCCGGACGACGGGGAGGGAAACGCGGTTCGAGACCGCGTCGAGGACGCTGCTGCGTCCGGAACCAGGGTCGCCGACCACGACCATCGCGGACTCCCGGGGGAGCACTGCGAGGGTCGCGATCCGGTCGACCTCGAGACGTCGACCGGTGAGTGCCATGACTCACCGGCCTCCGGGTCCGGAGGCGGATGCTGTGAGGAGGTCGTCGGCGAACGTGTGGTTCGCGCGATCAGGGCGCGCTGAGGCGGACCGGACTGCTGCACGGCGGGTGACCGTGGCGGAGTGCGGACGAGCGGCGGCGACTGCGCGCGCGCCGGAACTGTCGTGGATTGGATGCGGTCGACGAGTGAGGGTGCACTCGGTTCCGCTCGGGAACGATGATGTCATCGTCTGTATCACCCCTCGGGTTAGGGTCTTCGGACGAACACGACCGGTCGGTTCCGCCGTCCGGATCTAGGGAATCCGAGGGCGTCACGTGACCTGCCGTCTGGAGCACGATAACTCAGGTACCGGCCCACCGAGCGGACTCCTGCGAGCGGATGTCCAGAACCGTGCCCCCAGTACGGGGGGCCACGAGGGGGGTGCGCCGGCCGCTCGTCTGGGACTCGGTGGTACCCCGATCGGGACCGTCCGAGCCGACCGGGGTACAGCGCTGTCCGGACCGTGTTCGCCACCGCAGGTGTAGCACGGACGGGATGTCCAGCGCTGAGAAGACCGACGACCGCCTCGACGACCGCACGAGGTGGCGGGCCTTCGCCGTCTGCGTGGCGGTCGCGGCCCTGACGATCCTCGACCTGTCCAAGGTGAACGTCGGGCTGCCCTCGATCGAGCGGTCCCTCGACGCCACCAGTTCGTCGCTCCAGCTCATCGTGGCGGGGTACGCCCTGGCGTTCGGTCTCGCCCTCGTGCCCGCCGGCCGGCTCGGCGACCTGAAGAGTCGGCGTGTCCTGTTCATCGTGGGCCTCAGCGCGTTCACCGGATCGAGCCTGCTGTGCGCCGTGGCCCCGAACATCGAGGTGCTGATGGTCACCCGGATCCTGCAGGGCTTCGCCGCCGGCATCCAGATGCCCCAGGTCATCGGGTTGGTGCAGCAGCTGTTCCGCGGGCCGGAGCGAGGCCGCGCGTTCGGGCTGTTCGGAGCGATGATCGGCATCTCGACCGCCCTCGGTCCGACCATCGGCGGTGGTCTCATCGCGATCGGCGGCGAGGAGTCCGGGTGGCGGCTGCTGTTCTGGATGAACGTGCCCCTCGGGATCGCCGCGCTGCTCTTCGCCGTCCGTCTGCTGCCGAAGGGGGCTCAGGGGAAGGCGAAGGACCGCGAACTGGACGTCGTCGGGATCCTGCTGCTCGGCGCCGCCATCGTCACGCTGATGCTGCCGTTCGTGCTGACCAGCGGTGGTGGCGGTTCGTCGACCCGGTGGTTCTGGCTGGTCGGCTTCGTGGTGTTCCTCGTGCTGTTCGTGTTCTGGGAACGACGGTTCAAGCGGCAGGGCAAGTCGCCCGTGGTGCACTTCGAGCTGTTCCGACTGTCGTCGTACCGCAACGGGCTGTCGATCGTGGCCGTGTACTTCGCGGCGTTGCCGGCGTCCTTCCTGATGGTCACGCTGTACCTGCAGGAGGGCATCGGACTCTCGCCGCTGTACGCCGGCATGGTGAGCATCCCCTTCGCCGCGACGAGCGCGGTCGGTTCGTACATCGGCGGGCGGATCGTCGACCGGGTCGGGCGGGCGCTGGTCGTGGCCGGCCTCGGGATGGTCGTCATCGGGTTCCTGCTGCTCATGGTCGCGGCCGTGGCCACCCCGCCGGAGGTGACCCCGTGGGCGATGGCCGGGGCCTTCCTCGTCGGTGGGCTCGGCGGCGGGTTCGTGGTGTCGCCCAACCAGACGCTCACCCTGGCCGAGATCCCCGTCGAGCAGTCCGGCGTGGCGGGGTCGATGCAGCAGCTCGGGCAGCGCGTCGGTACGGCCATCGGCACCGCGGTGGCGACGAGCATCTTCTACGGCATCGTGCGGAGCGAAGCCGCGGGGTCGGGGTCCGGCGGGCCCGGCTCGGCCAGCCGGCTCGACGCGTACCACGACGCCTTCCGCAGCGGCACGACCTTCACGGTGTCACTGATGGCGCTCGCCCTGGTGCTGGCCGGTGCGGACCTGCTGTCGCGGCGTCGTGCGGCGCGACGCTCGGACGGGGAGTCCGAACGCTCCGACGCGGCCGCGGAGTCAGCCGACCGGGCCTAGTCGGCTCGCCGGATGACCTCGACGACGGCGTCGTGCACCAGGCCGTTCGTGGCGAGCGCGCTGCCGTGCCAGGGGCCGGGGTCGCCGTCGAGCGAGGTGAAGCGCCCGCCGGCCTCCTCCACGATGGGCACGAGGGCCGCGATGTCCCACGGCTTCAGGTCTGGTTCGCCGGCGACGTCGAGGACACCCTCGGCCACCATCATGTACGACCACATGTCGCCGTAGGCCCGGGTGCGCCAGACCCGGCGCGACAGGTCGACGAGCGTCTCGAGCCGGTCGTCGTCGTCCCACTGTTGGATGCTGTTGTAGCTCAGGCTCGCATCGGCCAGGTCGGCCACCCCGGAGACACGGAGCGGGCCGTCCAGTGAGTACGCACCGGCGCCCTCGGCAGCCCACCAGCGCTTGCCGAGGGCCGGGGCGCTGACGACGCCGAGGACCGGGCGACCGTCGACCGCAAGCGCGATGAGGGTCGCCCAGACCGGCACGCCGCGCAGGTAGTTGGCGGTGCCGTCGATCGGGTCGACCACCCACTGCCGGTGCCCCTCGCTGACGGCCTCGGCACCGGTGTCCGCCGTGGTCTCCTCGCCGAGGAACGCATCGTCCGGTCGCTCGGCGGCGAGTCGCTCGCGCAGGGCACGCTCGACGGCCTGGTCGGCATCGGTGACGTGGGTGCTGTCGGCCTTCTTCGTCACGTGCAGGTCGGCGGCACGGAAGCGCTCGAGGCTGATCGCGTCGGCGGTGTCGGCGAGGGAGCGGGCGAAGTCCAGGTCGGCGCTGAGGTCCACGTCGCCCAACCTACCGTCGCTACGCCGCGACGACCTCTTCTTCCTCGAGCCGGGTGACCTCGCGCTCGCGGGCGATGCGGGTGCGACGGGCGACGAGCCCGTGCACGACCACGCAGAGCAGGACCGCGGCGGCCAACCAGAGCGCGAGCACGAGCGACGACCGCCCGAGCGAGGCGTCCGGGAAGTACTGCAGGTCCTGTGCCGCCTGCAGCCACGCGGCACCGCTCCAGAAGGCGTGCAGCGCGGCGAAGAACCCGGGCTGGAACGCCGGCTGGAAGATCCCGCCCGACGACGTGAAGTTCAGCATCACGAACAGCATCGTCAGGATCGGGGTGGTCCACCGGCCGAGCACGGGGTGCAGCCCCACGCCGAGCGCGATGATGATCGCGTCGTAGAGCCAGGCGAACAGGAACACCTGCCAGTGGTGGGTGGTGATGACGCCGTAGACCGGTCCGGCGACGATCACGCCGATGCCGGCGACGACCCCAGCGGTGGCGAGCCCGATGACCGCGGTCCACACGGCGCGGAGCTTCGTCGCGACCGAGGCCACGGCGATCGCGGACGCATACCCGCCGACGCTCAGGGCGACGAGCAGGAAGAACAGTCCCTGGCCGGTGGTGTCCTGGTCGCCGGTCGGGACGACGTCGACCACGCGGAACGGCACGTGCTGCTCGTAGGCGATCGGCAGGAAGACCTTCTGTGCGGCGGTCGCGGTGGTCTCCGACGCGGCGGTCGAGACGTAGAGCGTGGCGCCCGTCGACGTCGGCGCGTACACGGCGGCGAGGTCGCGGTCGCGCACCCGCTGCTCGGCCGCCTTCGTCGAGGCGACGACGTGGGCCACGAGGGCGCCGTCGGACCGGTCGGTCACGGTCTGGGCGAACACCTGGGTGGCCGCGCCCTGGCCGACGATGCCGACGGGCAGCTCCTGCGGGGCCGGGGCGTGGAAGGCGCCGAGGTACGCCAGGCCCATCCCGGCGGCCAGGAACAGCGGCACGAGGATGTGCGAGGCGAAGGTCAGCAGCACCCGACCGAGCCCAGCGGGGCGCAGGACGCTGGCGGACCGCTGCTGCTTCGGGCCTCGTGGGGACTTGTGGGTGGGGGAGTGGTGCGCGTGCGACGTCGTCGTCGTGCTCGGGGACGGGGCGTCGACAGCGGGGGCCGGCGCAAAGTTGTACTTTGCAACTTCAGACACGATCGCAACAGTACAACCCCGATGCGCGCCTGTCGACGCCGGCCCGGAGTCGAGGTCACGTCCGGTGCGCGGTCGTGCACTCCGTGCGAGGCGCGCGAGCCCGCACGGAGTGCACAACCTCGCACCGTTCGCGCGCCCCTCGCACGGTGCGAGGTCTGCACGGTGCGAGGGGCGCCCGCCGGAGTGGTCACGATTCACCGCGCGCCGGCGCTCGAGTGGTCACGAACTGTCGGGTGCCGCGTCGCCAGCCGACAGTTGGTGACCGCTCGACGAACGCGCCGCGGGGTGTCGTGACCAGTCGGCCGACCAGCGCCGACCAGCCGAGCCCGACTGGCTCACCCGGGACTGACGATCCCGCGCTACTCCGAGCCGGGGTCGGACGCACCCATCCCGGTCAGCAGCGCCCGGAACGAGTCGAGCCGCTCGACGCCGGTCGGCCCGAGCTCCCCGTCCTGCACCCGGTCGACGATCTCCCAGTCGTGCGCCTGCGCCAGCGGGATGCCGTCCCGCGCGGGCAGCACCGGCACGGCGTGCGACGCGAACGCCCGGAACACGTTCGCGGGGTCGACGTGCCCGAGGCCGAACGACCGCACACCCGGCGTGTCGATGATCCACCCGCCGTCGCGGACCCGCAGCGCGATCGACGAGGACGACGTGTGCCGCCCGCGACCGGTCACGGAGTTCACGACGCCGATTGCCCGCGTGGACCCGGTCAGCGCGTTCACCAGGGTCGACTTGCCGACGCCGGAGTGCCCGACGGTCACGGTCACCTTGTCGTCCAGGAGTTCGTGCAGCGCCTCGAACGGGACGTCGTCCGATCGGCTCGTCACGATCCGCAAGGAGAGGCAGGCGAAGTGCGCCAGGAACGCAGCCGGGTCGGCGAGGTCGGTCTTCGTGATGCAGAGGATCGGGTCGAGGCCGGCGTCGAACGCGGCCACCAGGTACCGGTCGATCAGCCGGGTGCGGGGCTCCGGGTCGGCGGCCGCCACCACGATGAGCATCTGGTCGGCGTTCGCCACGATGACGCGCTCGACCTCGTCCGAGTCGTCGGCGCTCCGCCGCAGCAGGGTGGAGCGTTCGGCGACCTTCACGATGCGCGCGAGCGACCCGGGGTCGCCGGAGACGTCCCCGACGAGCGACACGTGGTCACCCGTGACGACGGACTTCTTGCCGAGCTCGCGGGCCTTCGTCGCGGTGATGACGTGGTCGTCGATCAGCACGCCGAAGCGCCCGCGGTCGACGTTCGTCACCCACCCGACGGGGGCGTCGTCGTACGTCGGCCGCGTCTTCGTGCGGGGCCGGTTGCCCTTCGGGTTCGGACGCACCCGCACGCTCGACTCGTCGTACTGTCCGTACGGCTCGTCCGCGTCGGAGTCGTCACCGTCGGCGTCGTCCCACCAGCTCATGCGCTCAGACCTGTCGGAACCGACTCGGCCGAGCCGGAGGAAGCGACCAGCGCCGCCCACAGCTCCGGGAACTGCGGCAGCGTCTTCGCGGTCGACCCGATGTCGTCGACGGCGACGCCGTCGACGACGAGGCCCACGATCGCCCCCGCGGTCGCCATCCGGTGGTCGTCGTACGCGCCCCAGGCGCTGCCGTGGAGCGGCGCCGGCTCGATCCGCAGGCCGTCGTCGAGTTCGTGCACCGCGCCTCCAGACCGGTTGAGGTCCGCTGCCAGCGCGGCCAGGCGGTCCGTCTCGTGCCCCCGCAGGTGGCCGATGCCGGTGATCTCGCTCGGTCCGTCGGCCAGCGCGGCCAGCGCGACGAGCGCCGGGGCGAGTTCGCCGCCGCGGCTCAGGTCGAGTTGGAGACCCGGCAGGGAGGCCCCGCCCCGGATCCCGACGCCGCCGTCGACGACCAGGTCGTCACCGTCACGGGCCACGCTCGCCCCCCACAGGAGCAGGAGCGTCTCGAGGTCGGCACCGACCTGCGTCGTCTCGGTGGGCCAGGTGCGGATGCGGACCGTGCCGCCGGCGACGAGCGCGGCGACCGCGAACGGCGCGGCGTTCGACAGGTCGGGCTCGATCGTGACGTCACGCGCGCCGATCGGGCCGGGGTGCACGACCCACTCGCCGACCGACGGCTCGTCGACCCGGACGCCGCGGGCACGGAGCGCCGCGACGGTCATCTCGATGTGCGGCATGCTCGGCAGGCGTTCGCCGACGTGGGTGAGGTGCAGGCCCTCGTCGAAGCGGGGCGCCGACAGCAGCAGGCCGGAGACGAACTGCGAGGACGCCGACGCGTCGATCGTCAGGGCACCACCGCGGACCGAGCCGGTGCCGGTGAACGAGAACGGCATCGAGCCGCCGCCGTCGTCCGCGACGTCGACACCGAGGTCCACGAGTCCCTGCACGATGGCGTGCATCGGTCGCTTGCGGGCGTAGGGGTCGCCGTCGACCGTGACGGGCCCGACGGCCAGGGCGGCGAGTGGCGGCAGGAAGCGCATCACGGTGCCGGCCAGCCCGCAGTCCAGGCAGACGTCGCCGTGCATCGGGGCGGGCGTGATCCGGAGGTCCGGGCCGTAGGGGTTCGGGGCGGTGCCGGCCGCCGGCTCGAGCTCCTCGATGCCGACGCCGAGCGCACGGAGGCCCGCGATCATCAGCGCCGAGTCACGGGAGTGCAGCGGGAGCCGGATCGTCGAGGGGCCGTCCGCGAGGGCCGCGAGCACGAGCTCCCGGTTCGTCAGCGACTTCGACCCGGGCAGCGCGACGTCACCGCGCAGCGGACCCCCTGCGACCGGGGCGATCCAGGGGCCGGCGGGCTGGGCCCCGCTGTGGGAATGCGTCGTGTCTGCCATCGGTTCACCAGGGTACTGAACGCACCGGGAGGATCAGTGGCGACAGCAACACTCGCACGAGAGCGGACCGGCACGGCGACCGTGCTGACCGTGGTGCCGACGACGCTCGGCACGCTCGGCCTAGACTTGGCGGCGATGACGACCGACGAACCGCAGGCAGCTCCGCACCACCTGGTCGAGGAGACCGAGGTGCAGCTCGACGCCGTGGAAGAGGAGCAGACCGCCCTCGACGACGCCGCAGACGAGCCGGTGGACGCGAAGACCGTCTCCGAGGGAGAGTTGCGGTCTCTGTTCGAGGACCAGGCCCTGCCCTTCATGGACCAGCTGTACGGCGCGGCGATGCGGATGACCCGCAACCCGGCCGACGCCTCGGACCTGGTGCAGGAGACCTTCGTCAAGGCCTTCGCCGCGTTCCGCCAGTTCAAGCAGGGCACGAACCTGAAGGCCTGGCTGTACCGGATCCTCACGAACACGTTCATCAACACGTACCGCAAGAACCAGCGGAACCCGTACCAGGGCACCATCGACGAGCTCGAGGACTGGCAGCTCGGCGGCGCGGAGAGCGTCACCCAGTCGATCTCCGCCCGGTCCGCCGAGGCCGACGCGATCGACCACCTGCCGTCCTCCGCCGTGAAGGACGCCCTGCAGGCCATCCCCGAGGACTTCCGGATGGCCGTCTACTTCGCCGATGTCGAAGGGTTCTCGTACCAGGAGATCGCCGACATCATGAAGACCCCCGTGGGGACGGTCATGAGCCGCCTCCACCGTGGCCGCCGGCTCCTCCGTGGGCTCCTGGCGGACCACGCCCGTGAGACCGGCATCGTCCCGGACGCAGCGTCGACGGCGACGATGCGTGGACGGGGACGCGGCGCGGCTCAGACGACGAAGGCAACCGCGGCCACGGGTCGCACCGGACGGAAGGACGCACGATGAGCGGCTGCGACTGCTCGAAGGCGAAGGCCGAGCTCGAGGAGCTCCTGCACGACGAGCTCCGCCACGAGGACGCCGCGGACATCCGCGAGCACATGGAAGGGTGCGAGGACTGCCAGACCGAGCACCGGGTCGGCGTCGTGCTCATGGAGACCGTCCGTCGTGCCTGCAAGGAGACCGCTCCCGACCAGCTGCGCAGTGAGATCCTCGCGCGCATCCGGGTGGAGCAGGCGACGCACTGACACCGAAGTCGGTCGCGGACCCGACGGGCCCGCAACCGTCCTGTCGGGTGGAGGTCGGGCGCGCTGCCGGTGTTCGGTCAGCGTCCGGCGGCGGCGTGCTCCGCGATGGTCGCCGCGTCGAGGACCCGGTCGTACACCCGTACCGTGTCGACGTCCCCGCGGAAGGCGTAGCCGGCTGCTCCCGGCCAGCCGGCCAGCGTCTGCCGACCGGCACGCCAGTGTCCCGAGTACTGGCGGAGGGTGACGGCGTCCGAGCGGCTTCCCTGCTGGACACCGTCGAGCCAGAGGACCATCGAGCGTGACCGGAACGATGCGACGGCGTGGTGCCACTCGCCGTCGTTGACCGCGGCCGTCGACCCGAGGGTGAACTTGAACTGTGACCCGGACTCCTCGACGCCGAACCGCAGCCGGCCGCCGCTGTCGACGTAGAGGTGACGATCGCGGTGGGCCGAGGCCGCGGAACGGTCGGAGCCGAAGCCGAACACGCGTCCGCCCCTGGTGTCGTCCGTCCGGAACCAGACCTCGATCGTGAAGGTGTTCGGCGCGTCGACTGCGGTGTCCGTGTCCGCCCAGCCCTCGGCACTGCCCTCGGTCCAGAACGACGCGTAGGGATTCGCCGCGCAGTCGCCGTCGACGCGTGCCGCCGCCGAGGTGAAGGATCCGTCCGCGCCGGTGCCGCTCGAATCGGTCACGCGCTGACCGTTCTTCTCCGCGAAGTCCCACGCCAGGACGGATCCGCCCGCCGCGCGGTGGAAGCACGGGAACTCGCCGGTCCCGAGCGCCGAGGCGGTGCCCGTCGTCCCGCTGAACCCGGCACCGGCGACCACCGTCAGCGTGATCGCCGCCACCGTGACCGCTGCGACCGTCGTCGCCGCGGAAGTCGGGGCGAGGTCGATCCCGGGCGCGGACCCGGGCTCGGCGACCGCCGGCGAGTGGAGGTCGCGACGCGGGGCACCGCACCGGCGGCAGGGGAGCCCTGCGACGATGTCTCGGTCGGCGCGTCCGGCGACGACGAGCAACGCAGCGACCAGGGCGGTGATCGCCAGGGGCACCCACGACCGCTCGCGCACCCAGACGCCCGGCAATCCGACACCGGGGAACCGCAGGACGCCGACGCCGAGCACCGCGTCGGGTGCGACCGGGGTCCGATCCGCGGACGGGTTCGCGTCGCCCCGGAGCCGGAGGTCGCCGTCCTGCTCGATCCGCTCGAGGCGGTGCAGACGCAGGCGGTCGTCGTGATCAGGGTCGTCGACGAGCAGGACCCGGCCGGGTTCCACCGCATCGCCGTCCGTCGGCATCGCCGCGACGACGTCCCCGGTCCGGATGCCAGGTGCCATCGAGTCGGACACGACCGTGGTCACGTGCCAGCCGAGGGCCGTGGGGAGCGACGCCCACACCGCGAGCAGCAGCACCGACCAGAGGGCCGTGCGTGCCGTGACCGCGAGGAGCAGCCGGGGGACGTCGCCGACGCACCGGGGGGTTCGGTGGGTCACGGTGGTCGGCATCTGCTGCTCCTCGCGGTCGGTCGTGGTCGTGGTCTTCGTCGTGCTCGGCTCGGTCCTGGGCGGGGTCAGTCGGTCTGGGCTTCCCAGACGAACGTCGTGGCCGCCTCGGACGACTGCACGGTGTTCGGCGCGGCCTGCGAGAGGTCGTAGCTGAAGCGGTAGGTCGTGCTGTCCGTGCCCGTGGCGGGCGCCCAGGCGTCGAGCCCGGTGCCGAAGGAGTCGGCGGACATCAGGTCGGCCAGTGTTCCCTCGTGGATGGTCGTCCCGGCGGTGAACGTGCTGCAGTCCCCGGCGGTGCCCAGGGTGCCGCGCTCGACCTTCATGCCGACGTACTGCGCCAGTTCGTCGGCGTCGGCCTGCTGGTCGGTGTAGACCTTCACGGTCGACGGGTTGGTGGTCCCGGCCGTGACGGTGATGCAGTTCGAGCCGGAGGACCCGGGGACCAGGTCGTCCTCGTCGAACATCGCGACGCCCTTGTCGTCGTCGGTGAGCGCGACGGCGCCGGTGCGCCAGTTGTTCACGCCGTTGTCGGTGCTGCTCGAGAAAGCGGCGTACGAGGCCGTGGCGATCAGGGCGCCGCTCGCGACGGCGGCGAGCGGGAAGGCGATCCAGGCGGCGGTGCGGCCGTGGCGGGAGGTGATGTGCATGGCTGTCCTGTCGGTCGGTTCACCCGGCGGGTGATATGCATACAGCGTATATGAATATCACCTGCGATGGAACCCCGTCGCAACACGACCGGGCGCCCGGGTAGGTTGGCCGACATGACCCTCTCCGTCGAGTCGATCACCTCCTGGTCCGACACGGACGTCGCCGACGTCGCAACCCTCGTCCGTCTGCTCGGTCACGACGTCGACGCCGCGTCGATGCGCGCCCGGCTCGAACGGCTCACCCCCGAGGCCGGGCACCGCACCTGGGTGGTCCGCGGTGACGACGGTCGCGTCGTCGCCGTCGGTGGCGCGCAGGTCACGTGGGCGTACGCGAGCGACGAACCGACGGCGCAGCTGCTGCTGCTGGTCGTCGACGACACGGCCAGGAGGCTCGGCACCGGTTCCGCGCTCATCGGCACGTTCGAAGCATGGGCGGTCGAGCAGGGCGCGCGTCGTCTCAGTGCCGTCAGTGCGGCCGCGACGGACAGCGCGCACCGGTTCTACCAGAAGCGCGGCTACCACGACGCCGGGGTCCGCTACACGAAGATCGCGTAGCGCTCACACGCATCGCGAACGACGAAGCGCCCCGTGCGGGAGTCCCTCGGGCTCCTGGACGGGGCGCTTCCTCGTGTCTAGGCGGACGTGCTCAATGCGGTGTTGATGACCTCGGTGGCCTCTTGCGAGGAGCGCTTGGAGGAACCCGTGGCCGGTGCGGCACTCGCCGGTCGGGCGGCGACGGACAACGGCCGTCCGCCGAGGTGCGGCGACAGGTTCATGCAGGCGAACGGCCAGGCGCCCTGGTTCTCTGGCTCCTCCTGCGCCCACACGACGTCGGCGTCCGGGTAGCCGGCCAGCACCTCGAGGATGCGGTCGAGGGGGAGTGGCGCGAGCTGCTCGAGGCGGACGAGCGCGACGTCGGTGACGCCCCGCTTGTCGACCTCGGCACGGAGGTCGTGGTGCACCTTGCCGGAGTGCAGCACCACGCGACGCACGGCGCTCTTGTCGCTCACCCGGGCGTCGTCGAGGACCTCCTCGAAGGTGCCGTTCGTGAAGTCGCCGACCGCACTCGTCGCCTGACGGAGCCGGAGCATCGCCTTGGGCGAGAACACGACGAGCGGCTTCTGCGGCTTCGCCCAGGCCTGGCGGCGGAGCAGGTGGAAGTACGACGCCGGCGTGGACGGCCGCGCGACGATCATGTTGTCCTCGGCGCACAGCTGCAGGTACCGCTCGATGCGTGCCGACGAGTGGTCCGGCCCCTGGCCCTCGTAGCCGTGCGGCAGCAGGAGGACGAGCCCGGAGCGCTGGCCCCACTTCTGCTCGGCGGAGGAGATGAACTCGTCGATGACGATCTGGGCGCCGTTCGCGAAGTCGCCGAACTGGGCCTCCCAGAGCACGAGGGCCTCGGGGCGCTCGACCGAGTAGCCGTACTCGAACGCCATCGCCGCGTACTCGCTCAGCAGCGAGTCGTACACGTAGAACCGGGCCTGGTCCTCGGTGAGGTTCGACAGCGGCAGCCACTCCTGACCGTTCACCCGGTCGTGGAACACCGACTGGCGCTGCACGAAGGTGCCACGGCGGGCGTCCTGTCCGGCGAGGCGGACGGGCTTGCCCTCGACCAGGATCGACCCGATCGCCATGAGCTCCGCCATCGCCCAGTCGATGCCGCCGTTGCGCGTCATCTCGGTGCGCTTGGTCAGCAGCTGCTGCAGCTTCGGGTGGATCGAGAAGCCGGCCGGCGGGTTGCTGTGCGCGTCGCCGATCGCCCGGACGAGCTCCTCGGACACCGCGGTCTCGTGCACCTCGACCTCGGAGTCGTCGCGCTGCGCGGCCGGGCGTTCGAGGCCCTGCACGGCACCGTCGTCGTCGACCTCGATCACCGGGATGGTGCCGGTCTGCGCCTCGTGGGTCTCCGCGAAGGCGCGCTCCAGGCGGTCCTGGAAGTCGCGGTGCGCCTCGTCGTACTCCTCTTGCGTGATGTCACCGCGGCCGACGAGGGCCTCGGTGTACAGCGTGCGCACGGACCGCTTCGCCTCGATGAGGTTGTACATCAGGGGCTGCGTCATCGAGGGGTCGTCGCCCTCGTTGTGGCCGCGGCGGCGGTAGCAGATCAGGTCGATCACGACGTCGCGGTGGAACTCCTCGCGGTACGCGAAGGCGAGTTCCGCGACGCGGGCGACGGCCTCGGGGTCGTCACCGTTCACGTGGAAGATCGGTGCCTGGATGGTCTTCGCGACGTCGGTGGAGTACACCGAGCTGCGCGCAGACTCGGGCGGGGTGGTGAACCCGACCTGGTTGTTGATCACCAGGTGGACGGTGCCGCCGGTGCGGTAGCCGCGGAGCTGCGACATCTGCAGCGTCTCGACGACCACGCCCTGGCCCGCCATCGCCGCATCGCCGTGCACGAGCACCGGGAGCACGCCGAAGCTGCCGGGCGCCTCACGGTCCTGCTTGGCACGGACGATGCCCTCGAGCACGCCGTCGACGGCTTCGAGGTGGGACGGGTTCGCGGCGATCGTCACCGGGATGCTCGAGCCGTCGGACGTGCGGAACACACCCTCGGTGCCGACGTGGTACTTCACGTCGCCGGAGCCCTGCCCGGACACCGTGCCCGGCAGCGACGACCCCTCGAACTCGCGGAAGATCTGGCCGTAGGTCTTGCCGGCGATGTTCGTCAGCACGTTCAGGCGACCACGGTGGGCCATGCCGATCGCGACCTCGGCGAGACCGGCACCGGCGGCGTGCTGGATCAGGGTGTCGAGGAAGGCGATGGTGGACTCGCCGCCCTCGAGCGAGAAGCGCTTCTGGCCGACGTACTTGGTCTGCAGGAAGGTCTCGAACGCCTCGGCCTCGTTGAGCTTGCCGAGGACGCGCAGCTGCTCTTCCTTCGACGGCTTCGAGTACGGGACCTCGATGCGCTCCTGCACCCAGCGGCGCTGGTCCGGGTCCTGGATGTGCATGTACTCGATGCCGACGGTGCGGCAGTAGGCGTCGCGAAGGATCCCGAGGACGTCGCGCAGCGGCGCCGAGGTGGTGCCGGCGAGCCCACCGGTGACGAACTCGCGATCGAGGTCCCAGAAGGTCAGCCCGTGGCTCTCGATCTCGAGGTCGGGGTGCGTGCGCTGGCGGTACTCGAGCGGGTCGATGTCGGCCATCAGGTGCCCACGCACGCGGAAGCTGTTGATGAGCTCCTGCACGCGGGCGGTCTTGTTCACCCGGTGCGCGAGGTCGACGTTGATGTCGTTCGCCCACTGGATCGGCTTGTACGGGATCCGGAGCGCGGCGAAGATGCCGTCGTAGAAGCGGTGCTCGCCGATGAGCCGCTCGTGCACGTGCTTGAGGTACTCGCCGGAGCCCGCGCCCTGGATGACCCGGTGGTCGTAGGTGCTCGTCAGGGTGATGGTCTTGCCGATGCCCAGCTCGACCAGGGTCTTCGACGCCGCGCCCTGGAACTGCGCCGGGTACTCGAGGGCGCCGGCGCCGATGATCGAGCCCTGCCCCTTCGTCAGGCGGGGGACCGAGTGCACGGTACCGATGCCGCCCGGGTTGGTGAGGGAGATCGTCGTGCCCTGGAAGTCGGCCGGGGTGAGCTTGTTGTCGCGGGCGCGCTTGACGAGGTCCTCGTAGGCGGAGAGGAACTGGCCGAACGTCAGGGTCTCCGCGCGCTTGATGCTCGGCACCAGGAGCGAACGGGTGCCGTCCTTCTTGGGGACGTCGATCGCGATGCCGAGGTTGACGTGTGCCGGGGCGACGACGAACGGCTTGCCGTCGCGCTCCTCGTAGAAGACGTTCTGGCTGGGGAAGTCCTTGATCGCCTGGACCATGGCCCACCCGATCAGGTGCGTGAAGGAGATCTTGCCGCCGCGGGCCCGGCGCAGGTGGTTGTTGATGACGATCCGGTTGTCGATCATCAGCTTCGCCGGGATGGTCCGCACGCTCGTGGCGGTCGGGACCGTCAGCGAGGCGTCCATGTTCGAGGCCAGCGTCTTCGCCATGCCGCGGAGCGGGGTCGCCACGTCTTCGTGGGTCTCCTCGTGGTCGTCGGCGGCGTCGTTCGCCTCGGCCGGGATCGGCTGCGGTGCCGGCTGGCGCGAGGTGGTCTTCGCCTGGATCGGGCCGGACTTGGCCTCGCCGGGGGTGTCGCCGGTGGCGGGCTGCTGCGTGGACGACTGCTGCTGCGTCGGCGCCTGCTCCGCGGGGGTGCCCGTCGGTGCCGGAGCGTCACCGACCTGCGTGCGGTGGTAGCTCTCGAGGACCGGCCACCAGGACTTGTCGACCGACTCCTTGTCCGCGACGAACTGCTCGTAGAGCTCGTCGACGAGCCACTCGTTCGCCCCGAATTCGCCCGCGGTCTCGTCCGTTCCGGTCAGATGGCTCGACACAGCCGATCGCCCACTCTCCGTCGATAGATGCTCGTGTGTGTCGTGCGGAGCAACCCTGCGCCGCACAGGGACAAGCCTAGCCGCTCCGACATGTCCGTTCCGTGTCAGCCGCGGCGCGAGTCGGTCGCCGTGGTGCCCCCGACCCGGGCCCCTGACGGAGCCGTACAGTGGAGCGCATGAGGTTCTACGAGACCCGGCCGACGCACGACCTGACCTACTCCGACGTCTTCCTCGTCCCGAGCCGCTCCGGGGTGACGAGCCGCTTCGACGTGGACCTCGCCGCGAACGACGGCAGCGGCGCGACGATCCCCATCGTCAGCGCCAACATGAACTCGGTCACCGGGCCCCGGCTCGCGGCCACCCTGGCCCGCCGCGGTGGTCTCGGCGTCCTGCCCCAGGACATGCACCTGCAGGACCTCGACGCCGCGATCCGCTGGGTCAAGGAGCAGCCGGTCGACTACGACACCGCCTACGACATGGGGGCGGACACCACGGTGGCCGAGGCCCTCGAGCAGCTCCTGCCCGTCGCCGGCCGCGGGGTGGTCGTCCGCGACGCCGACGGCGAGTACCTCGGCTGCGTGCCCGCGAACCGCCTCGGCACCGCGGGCCCCGACGCGATCCTCGGCGACCTGCTGCACGGCGCCTCGACCGCCATCGACGCCGAGGACGCCGGCACGCCCCGGCACGTGTACGACGTGCTCTCGGCCGCCGAGGTCGACTTCGCGCCGGTGATGCGCCACGGCCGCGTCGTCGGCACCACCAGCCGGACGAGCGCGATCCGCTCCGACATCTACACGCCCGCTGTCGACGCCTCCGGCCGCCTCCGGGTCGCCGCAGCGGTCGGCATCAACGGCGACGTCGCAGCGAAGGCGAAGGCCCTCGCGGCCGCCGGCGTGGACGTCCTGGTCCTCGACACCGCGCACGGCCACCAGGAGGGCATGCTCCGCGCGCTCCGGACCGTCGCGTCCCTGCGGCTCGGCATCCCGCTCGTCGCCGGCAACGTCGTCACCGCCGACGCCGTCGCGCACCTCGTCGGTGCCGGAGCGGACATCATCAAGGTCGGTGTCGGCCCCGGCGCCATGTGCACCACGCGCATGATGACCGCCGTCGGTCGCCCGCAGTTCTCAGCCGTGCTCGAGACGGCCGCAGCGGCCCGCTCGCTCGGCGCCCACGTCTGGGCGGACGGCGGGGTGCGTTACCCGCGCGACGTCGCCCTCGCGCTGGCAGCAGGAGCGTCGGCCGTCATGATCGGCTCGTGGTTCGCCGGCACGTTGGAGGCCCCCGGGGTCCTGCGCCGCGACGCCGCGGGCAAGGCGTACAAGGAGAGCTGGGGCATGGCCTCGGCCAAGGCCGTGCGTGAACGGTTCGAGCGGCTCGACCCGTACGAGCGGGCCCGCAAGGCGCTCTTCGCCGAGGGCATCTCGTCGTCGACGATCTACCTCGACCCGGAGCGGCCGAGCGTCGAGGACCTGCTCGACATGATCACGACCGGCCTCCGCAGCTCCGCCACCTACGCGGGCGCCTCGTCGCTCGCCGAGTTCTCCGAGCGCGCGCTGGTCGGCATCCAGTCCGCGGCCGGGTACGAAGAGGGCAAGCCCCTGCCCGTCAGCTGGTAGCTGCTGCGCCGGACTTTCGCGCTGAGCGACAGCTCACGGGCAGCGCAGTGCGTGACGTGTCGCTGAGCGCGAAACGCACGCCGACGCCGTGGTCGCGACCACAGACGGACGGGAGGCACGGTGCCAGCTGGCACCGTGCCTCCCGTCCCTCATCCCGTTGCGTCTACCGGCGTCGGGTCGCGTCCTCGACCTCGCCGACGAGTTCTTCGAGGATGTCCTCGAGGAACAGCACGCCGATCGTGCGGCCGTCCGAGTCGAACGCCCGCGCCACGTGGCGACCGGCGGCCCGCATGGTCGCCAGCGCGTCCTCGAGGTCCATCTCGGTGTAGAGCGAGATGAGCTGGCGGATGCGCTTCGGCGGCACCGGGTCGTCGAACTCGTCCGGACGCAGGTCGATGACGTCCTTGACGTGCACGTAGCCCGTGGGGGAGCCGTCCTCGCCGACGAGCACGTAGCGGGAGAACCCGCGCTGGGCGACGGCGTGCTCGACGTCGCCGGGGGTGGCGTCGTCGGGCAGGGTGACGAGCTCGGCCATCGGGACGGCCACGTCGCGGACCTTCTTCTCGGTGAACTCGAACGCCAGGGCGAGCTTGCCGTCGTCGGTCAGGGTGCCCTCGCGGCGGGACTGCTCCACGATCGTCTGCACCTCTTCCACCGTGAAGGCGCTCACCGCTTCGTCCTTGGGCTCGACCCGGAACAGGCGCAGCACGGCGTTCGCGACCTCGTTCAGGCCGACGATCACCCAGTGCAGGCCGTGACCGATGTACCAGAGCGTCGGGACGAGCAGCAGTGCGGCGCGATCCGGCATCGAGAACGAGATGTTCTTCGGGACCATCTCACCGAACACCACGTGCAGGAACGACACGAGCAGCAGCGTGAACACGAAGGCCACGGTGCCGATCACCTCGGCGCTCCACCCGGTCAGGTGCAGCGGGACCTCGAGCAGGTGGTGGATCGCCGGCTCGGAGACGTTGAGGATGAGCAGCGAGCAGACCGTGATGCCGAGCTGCGTGGTCGCGAGCATGCGGGTCGCGTGCTCCATCGCCCACAGCGTCATCTGTGCCGCCTTGGAGCCCTCTTCGGCGCGGGGCTCGATCTGTGAGCGGCGTGCCGAGATGACGGCGAACTCCGCCGCGACGAAGAACGCGTTGCCCATCAGGAGGACGACGAGCCAGAAGATGCCCCACCAATCGGAGCTCATCGGGTGCTGCCCTTCGTCGTGGTGGTGGTCGGCGTGCTCTTGGTGGACGGGATGATGATCGCGGTCGCCGCGGTGTCGGTCGGCTGGGGCGTCGGGGTCCAGCGGATGCGGTCGATCCGGCGTCCGTCCAGCCGCTCGACGCGGAACACGCCGCCGTCGAGCGGGACCTCGTCGCCGACCACGGGCAGGCGGCCCAGCGTCGACATGACGAACCCGCCGACGGTCTCGTACGGACCGTCCTCGGGCACCTTCACACCGGCGCGGTCCTCGAGCTCGTCGGGGCGCAGGAGCCCGGGGAAGGTCAGCCAGTCGCGCGAGCGGACCACGTCGATGCGGGCGCGGTCGTGCTCGTCGGAGACCTCGCCGACGATCTCCTCGATCAGGTCCTCGAGTGTGACGACCCCGGCGGTGCCGCCGTACTCGTCGACGACGATGACCATCTGGTAGCCGCGGCCACGGACCTCGGCGAGCAGGGTGTCACCCGGCATGGTCTCCGGCACGCGTTCGGCGTCGGTCATGAGCGCCCCGACCGGGACCTCCGGACGCTTCTCGCGCGGCACGGCGACGGCCTGCTTGACGTGCACGATGCCGACGACGTCGTCCGCGTCCTCCTCGATGACGGGGAAGCGGCTGAAACCGGTCTTGCGGGCGAGGGCGATGACGTCTTCAGCGGACTCGGACACCCGGATGGTGGAGAGCCGGGGGCGCGGGGTCATCACGTCGCTGGCGCTGAGTTCGGAGAACGAGATGGTGCGCTCGAGGAGCGTTGCGGTGTCCTGCTCGAGCGAGCCCTCCGAGGCGGAGCGACGCAGCAGCGAGGTGAGTTCCTCGGCGCTGCGGGCACCGGAGAGTTCTTCCTGCGGCTCGATGCCCATCGACCGGAGCACGGCGTTCGCGGTGCCGTTCAGCAGCGCGACGGCCGGCTTGAAGACCGTCGTGAAGGCGATCTGCAGCGGGACGACGAGCTTCGCGGTCTGCAGGGGCAGCGCGAGCGCGAAGTTCTTCGGGACGAGCTCGCCGAGGATCATCGACAGCAGGGTCGCGATGACGAGCGCCACGATCGAACCGACGGTCTCGACGATGCCCTCCGGCAGGTTCATCGCCAGGAAGGGGGCTTCGAGCAGCTTCGCGATCGAGGGTTCGAGCAGGTACCCGGTGAGCAGCGTGGTCAGCGTGATGCCGAGCTGCGCACTGGAGAGGTGCGTCGAGGTGACCTTCAGCGCGCCGATGACCGGTGCGAGGCCGGTCTCACCGCGGTCGCGGCGGGCCTCGACGTCGGCGCGGTCCAGGTTGACCAGCGCGAACTCGGACGCGACGAAGACACCCGTGCCGAGCGTCAGCAGGATGCCGCCGATCAGCATGACGATGTCGATCGGACTCATGATTCACCCCCGTTCGCGCACAGGGATGACGTGCAGCTCACCGAGTGAGCGGCGGATGAGTGAGGCGAAGAACTATTCGGGGGATCGTCCACAGTGCTGCCAATCGTACTGCCTGGCGCGGTGCCAAGCCGGGAATCCGTGCAGAACGCGCCTCGCGCCTCCAGGGTGGTCGCCGTGACCATCCCGGAGGCGCGACCCGCGCCGATCGGGCCGACCTACGCCGTGATCCGCGCGCGGTGGTACTGCTGCGGCTCGTAGTCGACCGGCACGCGGAGTTCCACGGCGGCGCGGAGCGCGAACGACGGGTCGCGGAGCATCTCGCGGCCGATCATCACGACGTCGGCGAGCCCCGTGGCGACGATCTGCTCGGCCTGGAACGCCTCGGAGATCATGCCCACGGCGATGGTGGGGATCCCCGCGTCGCGCTTGATCGCGGCGGCGTGCGGCACCTGGTAGCCGGGGCCGACCGGGATGGGCGCGCTCGCGACGTTGCCGCCGGTCGACACGTCGGCCAGGTCGGCACCGTGCTCGGCGGCCCAGCGGGCGACGACGGTGGTCTCGTCGAGGGTGAGCCCGCCGTCGACCCAGTCGGTGGCCGAGAAACGGACGACGATCGGGAAGCCCTCGCCGACCTCGGCACGGACGGCGTCGACGACCTCGAGCAGCGCGCGGGCACGGTTCTCGAGCGAGCCGCCGTACTGGTCGGTGCGCTGGTTGCTCAGCGGCGAGAGGAACTGGTGCAGCAGGTACCCGTGTGCCGCGTGGATCTCGACCAGGTCGAACCCGGCCTCCACGGCGCGGCGGGCGGACTGGGCGAAGGCGAGGGCGACGACGCGGATGTCCTCGACCGCGAGCTCGCGCGGGACGTCGTAGCCGTCGAAGGCCACGGCCGACGGCGCGACGGTCGTCCAGCCGCCCTGGTCGGCGGGGACGGTGCCGTGGGTGGTGTCCCAGGGGCGGTAGGTCGATGCCTTGCGCCCGGCATGCGCGAGCTGGATGCCCGCCGCGGCGCCCTGCTCGTGCAGGAAGTCGACGATCGGCTTGTAGGCGTCGCGCTGCTGGTCGTTCCACAGCCCGAGGTCCTGCGGGGTGATCCGCCCCTCGGGCACGACGCCCGTCGCCTCGACCACGACCGCGCCGGCGCCGCCCTTGGCGAACCCGCCCAGGTGCACCAGGTGCCACGGGGTCGGTACGCCGTCCTGCTGGTCCACCGAGTACTGGCACATCGGGGAGACCCAGATGCGGTTGCGGACGGTCAGGTCACGGACGGTGATCGGGTCGAACAGGGCGTGCGTCACGCGGGCTCCTCAGGGGACGGGCGCCGGCGCGGGCTGTCGGCTGAGTTCCTCCAGGAACGTCCGCAGGCCGTCCGGCGACGTGTAGTGGTGGCCGACCGCCCCGATCGCTTCCGCACCGGTGGCGTTCTCGGCCCTGTTGTCCACGAACACCATCTGACCCGGCTCGATTCCCAAGCGCGCACAGGTGTCGCGGTAGATGGATGCCGCGGGCTTCAGGACGTGCTCCTCGGCGCTCACCACGACCGTCTCGAACAGCGAGCCCATCGGGGAACGGCGGTACGGGTCGCCGAAGTCGAACCCCGCGTTCGACAGCAGGGCGACACGGGTGCCGGCGTCGTGCAGCTCCTCGACGATCTCGAGGGTCTCCGGCTCGACCTCGAACCACCCGGTGAAGTCGATCGCCCAGAACCGGTGGATCTCGGAGATGCTCCAGGTCCGGCCGGTCCGTTCCGCGATGGCACGCCAGTACGCCACGACGGACAGGTCTCCGCGGTCCAGGTCGTGCCGGAGCTCCTGGTACACGGGGAACAGCTCGTCGGCCGGGACGCCGGTGGCGGCCACGAGGGCGTCCCGCGAGGCGTGCGGTGTCCGGCTGATCACCTCGCCGTAGTCGAAGACCACCACGCGACCAGGCAGGAACAGGCTCATGTGCTCCACCGTAACGTGGGGCCGGTGAACGACTTCGTGCCCGTCCGACCGTCCGATGCCGCCGCGTGGGTCACCGCGCCGACGGGGGAGTCCACCAAGTACCGCCGCGGGGTGCTCGGCGTCGCGACCGGTTCCGACCAGTACCCGGGCGCCGCGGTGCTGGGGGTCGACGCGGCCGTGCACACCGGCGTCGGCATGGTCCGGTACGTCGGACCGCCACGTGCCACCGACCACGTGCTCACCCGCCGCCCCGAGGTCGTGGCCGGTGTCGGCCGCGTGCAGGCCTGGCTCGTCGGGTCGGGCGTCGCGGCGCCGTCGCTCGGAGAACTGGACGCGACGACGGCGTCGGGCTTCGCGCACGCCTCCGACGACGGCGTGCCGGTCGTCGTGGACGCCGGGGCGATCCCGCTCGTCGACCTCGGGCCGCTCGCCGTGCTCACCCCGCACGCCGGTGAACTCGCGTCGTTGCTCGGAGACTCGCGCGACTCGATCGAACAGGACCCGGCCGCTGCAGCGCTCCGTGCGGCCGAGCAGACCGGCAGCGTCGTGCTGCTCAAGGGGGAGCGGACCCACGTGGTCACGCCGGACGGGTCGGTGCGGCTCGTGGCGTCCTCGGCGACGCCGTGGCTCGCGGCGGCCGGTGCCGGGGACGTGCTGGGCGGGGTGCTCGGGGCGCTCGTCGCCGCGCGGCAGGGTGCCGTCGAGGCGGCCGGTTCGTCGCTCACGCCGTCGGACCTCGCGCACCTGGCCGCGTCGGCCGCGGTGGTGCACGGGCTCGCGGCGCGGCGGGCGTCCGGCGGCGGGCCGTTCCCGATGACGACGCTCATCGCCGAACTGCCGGGGGTCGTGCGGGACCTGGTCGTCGACGGGGATGCGCGCGGGTAGCCACCGACGCGGAACGACGGTGTCGACGTCGTAGGACATCGACTTCGTCGTTCCTTGCGCAGGCGCACCGTTGCGCACGCGCAGCAGCGACAGGGTCGCCGTCGTACGACGACTTGGGTTCAATCGGTGGTTGCAACGCCCTGAGCGTTTGGGTGGTTGTGATGGGTCGTGCGGCGGCGTATTCGAGGG
>NZ_JAHEWS010000012.1:0-119668 GCF_018598405.1 Curtobacterium flaccumfaciens
ACTCCCGCCGAAGCCCTCAAACAGCTACTCTCACGACCAACAGAAACAGGTGTTGCAACCACCACCTGAATCCACCCCTCGGTGGTGTCGCTCGTTGCGTGCGCGGGCTTTCGCGGACGAGCAGGAACGACGATGTCGACGTCGTACGACTGCGACAATGTCGCTCGGGACGCACCACTCGAGCTGTGCTCGCCCCGGAACACGGGACGGGTCCGCGACGCCACCACGGTGCGGACGGGAGGCCCGTGGCGGCCTGGGACCGTGCCTCCAGGCCGTACCGTGCCCGGTTCCGCACCCCGTGCCCGGTTCCGCACCCCGTGCCCGGCCCGCACCCCGTGCCCGGTTCCGCACCCCGTGCCCGGCCCGCACCGTGCGCTGCGCGCACGAACGACTCCGTCGCTGTCGGACGACAGCGACGGAGTCGTTCCGCGTCGGTCAGCGCGCGGCGGCCGCCGGCTCCCGCAGGTCGGCGCGCGCCGCCCACTCCGCGGCGAGCAGCTCGTAGGAGCGCACCCGGGCGTCGTGGTCGTGCGCGATCGTCGTGACGAGCAACTCGTCCGCTCCCGTGACCCGTCGGAGCGTCTCGAGCCGTTCCGCGACGTGTGCCGGGTCGCCGACGAACCTCGTCGCGAGCCGGTCCGCCACCGACGCGGCGGCATCGTCCGGCAGCCGCGCCGCTCGAGCCTGGTCCGGGATGGGGTACTCGATCGCCCCGACGCCGGAGCGGATCGAGTGCACCCACTGGGCGTACCCGGTCCCGAGCTCGTCCGCCTCGGCCGCGGTCGGCGCCACGAGCACGTCGGCCGACACGATGACGTGCGGCGCGTCGAGCACGCCCGGGCGGAACGCGTCGCGGTAGGCCTGCACCGACGCCAGGACCGTGCCGGGCGACGTGTGGTAGTTCGCGCCGTACGGCAGGCCGAGCGCGCCGGCGATCCGGGCACTCTCGCCGCCGGTGGAGCCGTGGATCCACAGCTCGACGGCGGCACCCCCGGCCGGCGGGGCCTCGATCACCGCACCGTCCCGTGACCACGTTCGGGCGAACAGGCCGCGGATCAGGTCGAGTTCGCCCGCGAAGCGGTCGACGTCGCCCGGCACCCGGCCGAGCAGCTCCCCCTGCAGGGCGAACCGGCTGCCCGGCGCGATGCGGAACTCGAACGGAGCGGGGACGAGCAGGCCGTCGACGACCCGGTCGGTCCGCGGGGCGAGCGACGGCGGCTTCGGGGCGCCCGGTGCTGGTGCTCCTGAGCGGCCGAGCCCGAGGTCGATGCGCGGCCCGTACAGCGCGGCGAGCGTGCCGAAGGTCTCGGCGATCTGCAGCCCGCGGGTGTTGCCGACGAGTGTCGCGGCGCTGCCGACGCGGATCGAACTGGTGGCAGCGGCGACCGCACCGATGACGACGGTCGGTGCGCTGCCGGCCACGCCGGGGTTGAGGTGGTGCTCGGCGAGCCAGTAGCGGGCGTACCCGGCACGTTCCGCGGCGACGGCCAGGTCGACCGTGTTCGCCAGGGCCTCGGCGGGGGTCGACCCGCTGCTCACCGGGACGAGGTCGAGGACGGAGAGCGGGACCCGGCTCATGCGAGCACCCGCTGCCGGTCGAGGACCCGTCCGGGCAGGTCGAGCGTCTGGCGGAGCGTCGCACCCTCGTCGTACGACTGGCGGTACACGCCGCGCTCCTGCAGCAGCGGGACGACCCGGTCGACGAACTCGTCGAGCCCGTACGGGTTGGTGTGCGGCACGACGACGAACCCGTCGGTGGCGCGCTCCTGCACGTACCGGTCGATCTCGGCGGCGATGTGTGCGGGCGTGCCGACGAAGCCGCCACGGGTCGAGGCGCGGATGACCAGGTCACGGATCGACAGGTGTTCGGCCGCGGCGAGGTCGCGCCACGACTGCACCAGCGCGGGGACGTCGCGGGTGTGGCGGACGCGGCCACGGGTGATGTCGGCGCCCTCCAGGTCCGGCTCGATCGAGGGCAACGGCCCGTCGACGTCGTACGACGACAGGTCACGGTTCCACACCTGTTCGAGGAACGCGATCGCCGTCGCCGGGCTGACCTGGGCGCGGCGGATCGCCCGGGAACGTTCCTCGGCCTCGTCCGCCGTGTCGCCGAGCACGAACGTCGCGCCGGGCAGGATCAGCAGCTCGTCCTTCGACCGCCCCACCCGCTCCAGGCGCTCGGTGACGTCGCCGTAGAAGCTCCGTGCGTCGTCGAACTCGGTGTGCAGCGAGAAGATGACCTCGGCGTTCGCGGCGGCGAGGTCGCGGCCCTCGTCGGAGTCACCCGCCTGCACGACCACGGGGTGCCGCTGGGGGCTGCGCGGCACCGGGAACGTGCCGGTCACGTCGAACTGCGGGCCGTGGTGGTCGACGTCGTGGATGCGGGTGCGGTCGGCGAACACGCCGGCCGCCAGCGGCCCGGCGGCGCCAGACCCGTTCGCCACGATCGCGTCCGACTCCCACGAGTCCCAGAGCTCGCGCGACAGCTCCACGAACTCGGCGGCTCGCGTGTACCGGTCGGCGTGGTCGAGGAATCCCCCACGGCGGAAGTTCGCACCGTGGAACGCGTCCGAGCTCGTCACGACGTTCCAGCCGGCACGGCCGTCGGTCAGGTGGTCGAGCGTGGCGAGCTGCTTCGCGAGTTCGACGGGCTCGTTGAAGGTGGTCTGCAGCGTGCCGACGAGCCCGATGTGGTCGGTGACCCCGGCCAGCGCCGCGAGGATCGCGAGCGTGTTCGGGCGCCCGACGACGTCGAGGTCGTGGATGCGTCCCTTCTGCTCGCGCAACCGCAGCCCCTCGGCGAGGAACAGGAAGTCGAAGAACCCCCGCTCGGCGTTCCGGGCGAAGTGCTCGAACGACGAGAACGCGATCTGGCTCTCGGCGCGGTCGTCACTCCAGACGGTGGTGTTGTTGACGCCCGGGAAGTGGGCGGCGAGGTGGACCTGACGCTTGGCGCTCATGCTGAGACCCCCGAGGAGACGGAACCGACACCGGCACCGACACCGGAACCGGTGACGGCAGGACGCGCGTACCGACTGACCGCCGGCGCGATGCCGAGCCGCGTGCGCAGGTCGGCGGTGGGACGGGACGCCACGTCGGCGCGGAGCCCCGCGGCGACGAGCGCCGGGACGAGCTGCCGCGCGATGGCGGTGCTGTCGACCGGGATGCGCAGCGGACGGAGCCGGACGCCGGCGTACCCGAGGGCCCGCAGGTCCCCGATCCGTGCCACGAGGTCCGGCACCGTCGTCGCGAGGACGGACGTGTCCGACCCGGAGCCGACGGCGTACCGGGTACCGGCTGCCGCGTCGAGTGCGGCGAGCTCGTCGGCGGCGGCTGCCGGCGACGACCCGATGAGCACCGCGAGGTCCGCGAGGACCGGACGACGGAGGTCCGACCCGGCCGCCTGCTCGGCGTCACGGACGAGTGCCAGCGCAACACGTTCCTCCAGACCGTCGAAGCCGGGCGTGACCAGCACGACGTCCGCGGCGTCCACGGCGAACGCCGCCGCGTCGGCGCGGTGCGCGAGCGAGAAGACCGGCGGCCGCCCCTGCGGCGACCGCGGCACGATCGACGCGCCGTGCACCGAGACGAACGAACCGGAGAACGCAGCGTTGTGGATCCGGTCGCGGTCGATGAAGCGGCCGGTCGTGACGTCGCGGATGATCGCGTCGTCGTCCCAGCTGTCCCAGAGGCGGGAGACGACCTCGGCGGCCTCGCGTGCCTCGTCGAACAGCGTGGCCGCGTCGTCGCCGCCGGGTCGGCGGCCGAACAGCGTGGCCTCGCGGGTCGTCGGGCTCACCTGGATCCGCCACCCGGCTCGCCCCAGTGAGACGTGGTCGAGGGTCTGGAGGCCCGTGGCGACGTGGAACGGTTCGGTGTGCGTCACCGAGACGGTCGGCACCAGACCGATCGCGCGGGTCGCGGGGGCGACCGCGCTCGCGAGGAGGAGCGCGTCGAGGCGGCCGACGACGGTCGACGTGTCGAGGTCGCCGTCGGGGTCGGTGGGGCCGGCGGTGAAGGTGTCCTCGAGGGTGACGGCATCGACTCCGAGCCGGTCCTGCTCGACGACGACGTCGCGCCAGTGCCGGAGGCTCGTGAGCCGGTGCGCTGCCGAGCCGGCGGCGCGCCAGGCGGCGGGATGCCAGCCGGCGCCCTGCAGCGCGGTGACGAGGGTGATGCGGTCGGGCACGGTCATGGGGCGACGCTAGGACGGTTCGGCCGGGCGGCGAAGCGGTGTTGCGGAACGTGACCGACGGTGTCGCCGTGTGACGCGCGGCGGGCGGGGGGCGTCGCTCGGTGCGAGGTTGTCCACCCGGTGCGTCGGAACAGACCGGCCACGGAGTGGGCAACCTCGCACCAGACGGGGCCGGGGACGGGGCCGGGGCCGGGGCGCACCTCGCACCGTGCGAGGATCGCCGGATGGTCTCGTCGTTCCTGACCCACGCTGAAGTGGTGGTCGACCCCGCGGTCCCGATCGAGTCGTGGGGGCTGTCGCCCGAGGGACGCGTCCGGGCCGCCGCCGCACACCGGCTCGCGTGGGCGCCGGGATCCCGGCGGATCGTCTCGAGCACCGAGCGCAAGGCCGTCGAGACCGCCGACCTGCTCGCCAGCGCCGTCGGGCTGTCGGTCGAGCACGACCCGCTGCTGGGCGAGATCGACCGGAGCGCGACCGGCTACCTGCCGCTGTCCGAGTTCGAGGCCGTCGTCGACGCGTTCTTCGCCCGACCCGAGCAGTCGGTCCGCGGCTGGGAGCGGGCGATCGACGCCCAGGAGCGCATCGTCGCAGCCGTCCGCCGGCACTGCGCCACCGGCGACCTCACGATCGTGTCGCACGGTGCGGTCGGCGCGCTGCTCCTTGCCCACCTGCGCGGCGTCCCGATCACGCGCGCCCTCGACCAGCCCGGCATGGGCAGCGTCTTCCGCTTCGACGCGCCCGCCTGGCGGGCGACCAGCGGCTGGAGACGCGTCCCCGCGACCTGACGGGAGGCGCGGGGCGGGGCCGCCGCGGGCCTCCCGTCCGCCGCCTGTGCAGCCCGACCGCCCCGCTCGTCAGACCACCCGGGTCGCGCCCGTCACCGGGCCGGGGGCGGCGTCCTCGTCGTCGGCGTCGTGGAGGGTCCGCTCGGCCTGCCCGAGCAGGTGGTGGACGGCGAGGCCGATCGAGCGGGCACCGACGACCGCGACGAGCACGCTCAGCAGCGCCAGCAACGCGGCGGTGGGGATCCAGGCGGACGGCAGCGCGAGTGCCCGGAACCACTCCACTGCGGCGGTGGCGACCGCGGCGGCCGGGAACACGAACGACCAGAACCCGAGCGAGAACGCCAGGCGGACGTACCGCGGCAGCAGGGCCAGCTGCACGAGGACCATCAGGACGCCGAGCCCCGCGATGGCCTGCACGGGCAAGGTGACCGCTCCGTCGGTGAGGGCGAACACCGACAGGGTGGCGACCGCCGGCGGCGCGACCAGGATCGCCATCGTCGGCACGAGCGGCCCCGGCAGCGCCGGTCGGAACGCCAGCCGGATGAGCAGCAGGCCGGTCATGACGCCCCAGAAGAACACGCCGACGCCGAGGGCCGGCCAGGACAACCAACCGACGCCGACCTCGTGCGTGGCCACCGAGGCGACCAGGGCCGCGGCGACGGTCGGCAGCAGGTAGCCGCCGTGCACGGACTCCAGGGCGAGCCGACCCTCGAACCAGGTGCTCAGCAGCCAGGCGGCGAACCCGGCCGCGGTGGCCACGGCGGCGAGCACCACGACCTGCCCGGCGACGGGGGCGAACCGCGCGAGGTCGACGCCGAGCAGCATCGCGGTCGCGGGCACGAGCGCGGCGATCGGCCCCTGCGCCGGGTGGCGGAGCTGGTCGACGAGCCGTTCGCTGACGCGTGCGCCCCGGACGGCGTGCGCACCGAGCAGCCACACCCACGCGACGGCCGTGATCGCCCAGAACACCTGCGGCACCACGGTGGGCAGGTGCAGCACGGGGGCGGCGTACGACCACGTCTCGGCGAAGCCGGCGAGGCCGAACGGGACGGCGAGGGTGTTGAGCGGGATGCGGGAGGTGGGTCGTGGCATGGCTCCCCCATTCTCCTGGACGGGTCGGCTGCGTCGGTGCGCGCCCGGCGGCCGTGCGTGCTCCGCGGTCAGGCTGCGGGCAGTCGCTCGCCCGCCTCGATCGCCACGTCGAGCCGGTTCTCGGCGGGCGGCAGCGGGCAGGTCGCGTGCGGGGTATACGCGCACGGCAGGTTCGTCGACCGGTTGAAGTCGATGCGGGTGGCACCGTCGGCATCCGGTGCGGCGATGTCGAGACTCCGGTTCGCCGCGTACGTCGTGACTCCGCTCGTGCGGTCGGTGAACAGCACGTGCAGGCCGCCGGCGTGCCCGTTGAACGCCAGGAGCGACCGCGGCCCGTCGAGGTCGAACGTCAGGACGCCGGGGGCCTCGTACACGTGCAGCAGGCCGTCGACGACGCTGCCCACGGTCACCTCGCGCGGGGTGTCGAACGGCTCGAAGTGCGCGTCCACGACGAAGTGCTCAGCGGGGGCGTACGCCGGGGTGCCGTGGTAGCCGACGCGGGTCGGGTTCGACGGGTGTCGCGGGCGCAGCAGGTCGCTGCCGCCGCGCCGGGCGACCTCGATCACCGCGGTCTCGTCGCCGTCGCGCCACACCACGTTCGTGCTCGAGCGCTCGGGCAGCGGGCCGAACCGGTGCGTCCCGGTGACCTGCTGCCCGTCGACCTCGATCGTCTCGTCCTCGGCCAGTGCGACCACCGGGCCGTCCTCGTCCGTCGACCAGCTGCCCGGTGCGTCCTCGAAGCGTTCCGGCGTGGCGGTGAGCCAACGGATGCTGGTGATCGCGAGGAACCCGTGCTCGCTCGCTCGGGCCTGCTCGTGGTCGTCGTGCCACGTGGTCCACGACTCGGCGAAGGTCGGTGCGGTCGTGGTGGTCGGGGTCGTGGCGTTCGCCGGGGTCGTCGTGCTCATGGGTCGACCGTACGACGCGTGGCCCGGCTACGCGACGATCGTGTCGCCGTGCGTCGGCGGGGGTCGCGCGCGTGCGGGCGGGCGGTGGCCGTTGACTGCGCGGGGCGGGCGGTGGCAGGGTCGACGGGGAACGACACCGTCGACGTCGTACGACATCGATCCTGTCGTTCACACGCGCGTGCAAC
Organism: Curtobacterium flaccumfaciens; assembly: GCF_018598405.1. Taxonomy (NCBI): domain Bacteria; kingdom Bacillati; phylum Actinomycetota; class Actinomycetes; order Micrococcales; family Microbacteriaceae; genus Curtobacterium; species Curtobacterium flaccumfaciens. The sequence continues at coordinate 7,166 of NZ_JAHEWS010000012.1, forward strand.
CGTCCGCGCACGCAACAGGCGACCGAGTCGGTGTCGTACGACGACGACCCTGTCGTTCGGCGTCCGCACGAAGCCGTGGACGCAGAACGTAACGGGCCGGACCCCTCGTGGAAGAGTGGCTCTGCAGCGCACCGCGAAGCCTCGCGCGCGGCCCCCGACTCCCGACAGTCCAGACCCCATCGAGAGGAAGGCAGCGCATGCCCTTCGAGAACACCGACCGCATCCAGGCCACCACGGCCGGATCGCTCCCCCGCACCCCCGAACTCATCGCCGCGAACGCCGCGCGACCCGTCGCCGCCGACGGCTTCACGCTCGTGACCACCGACGAGGTCCGTGCCCTGACGAGCACGGCCGTCGACGACGTCGTCGCCCGCCAGACCGCGCTCGGCATCACGCAGCCGGGCGACGGCGAGTTCGGCAAGGCGATGTCGAACAGCGTCGACTACGGCGCCTGGTGGGGCTACTCGTTCCAGCGCGTCAGCGGCCTGAGCCTGACCGACGAGAACATCTTCTCGCAGCAGCCGGTCCGGTCCACCCCGGGGAACATCCGGCTCACGAGCTTCCCGGACCGCCGCGACTGGACGATCTTCCACGACGCCTACACCGACCCCGAATCGGGCATCGGCACCGGCAAGAACGCCACCGCGTTCCCGACCACCACCGGCCCGATCACCTACACCGGCCACGAGGCCGCGGCCACCGACGCCGCGAACCTCAAGCACGCGGTCGAGGCCGCCGGCGCGGACAACGGCTTCATCACGGCGCTCTCCCCCGGCTCCGCCGCCCGCATCGCGAACGAGTACTACGCGACGGAGGAAGAACACATCTGGGCGTGGGCCGACGCCCTGCGCGAGGAGTACACGACGATCCTCGACGCCGGCCTCGTGCTGCAGATCGACGACCCCTCGATCGCCGAGAACTGGGACCAGATCAACCCCGAACCGAGCATCGAGGACTACCGCGCCTTCACGCGCATCCGGGTCGAGGCGCTCAACCACGCACTCAGGGGCCTCGACACCAGCCGCGTCCGCTTCCACCTGTGCTGGGGTTCCTGGCACGGCCCGCACACCACCGACATCGAGCTCCGCCACATCGTCGACCTCATGCTCGAGATCGACGCCGGCGCCTACTCGTTCGAGGCCGCGAACGCCCGCCACGAGCACGAGTGGACCGTGTGGCAGGACGTCTCCCTGCCCGACGGGAAGGTCATCGTCCCCGGCGTCGTCGGTCACGCCACGAACGTCGTCGAGCACCCCGACCTCGTCGCGCAGCGCATCGAGCGCTTCGCCTCGGTCGTCGGGCGCGAGCGCGTCATCGCCGGCACCGACTGCGGCCTCGGCGGCCGGGTCCACCCGCAGATCGCCGCGGCGAAGCTCGAGTCCCTCGGCGAGGGTGCACGGCGCGCGAGCGCGAAGCTCTTCTAGCAGTCCGTTCCTTCCCAGAACGGCTGCGATCCCAGGTCGAATCGGGCGTACCTGCCACGAAGAACACGGCAGGTACGCCCGATTCGTGGAGGTACGCCCGGTTCGTGCAGGTACGCCCGGTTCGTGCAGGTACGCCCGGTTGCGGGGGTACGCAGCGACGGACTGGAGGCCCGGTGCCAGCTGGCACCGGGCCTCCAGTCCGTCAGCGAGTGCGTCTACCGACGCGAGCGACCGAGCACGACCGCCGCGCCGGCAGCGGCGACGCCGAGCCAGACGAGGGGGCGCGTGACGCGGCGCCGCTTCGCGACCCAGCCGCCGTTCGTGGCGTTGTCCGCGTCGGCGGGGGCGTAGAGGTTGCCGTCGGTCGGGGCGCCCGTGCCACGGAGCGCGAACGTCTCCACCATGGGCTTCGTGATCTTGTGGAACAGGCCCGGGAACACGTACTGCAGCGGCACGAGCGAGGCCTGGATCCGGCCGACGAAGCGGTAGCGCTTCGGGTGGGTCGCGGCCTGGACGACCGCGCGGCCCGCCCGCTCGACGGAGACCGTGGGCGGCAGCGGGTGCGAGGTCTTGCCGGTGTAGTTGGCGCCGTTCTGGTAGATCGGCGTGTCGATGGTGGACGGCAGCAGTGCGGTGAACTTGATGCCGGTGCCCGCGAACTCGTCGCCGAGCACGTCGACCAGGCCGAGCGCCGCGTGCTTGCTCGTCACGTACGCCGACTGGTACGGCGCTGAGAGCAGCGACTGGATCGAGCCGACGAGCACGTACGTGCCGGTGCCACGCTGCTTCCAGTGCGGCAGCAGGTGCGTGATCGCGTTGAGGTGCCCGTACAGGTTCGTGTCGACGACACGCTTGAACGCCTCGGTGGGGGTCTGTTCGAACAGGCCGTAGACGAACAGCGCCGCGTTGCCGACGAAGACGTCGATGCGGCCGAACCGGCTCGTGACGGTGCCGATCAGGTCCTTGACCTGGTGCTCGTCCGCGACGTCGGTCGGGATGGCGATCGCCTCGGCGCCGAGCTTCCGGCACTCGGCCGCTGCTGCCTCCAGGCTGTCGCGTCCGCGTGCGGCGAGCACGAGCGTGGCGCCCTGCCGGGCGAACTCGTGTGCGGCGGCCCTCCCGATGCCGCTCGATGCTCCGGTGATGACGACGATCTTCCCGCGGTACCGATGTCCCATGCGTCCTTGGTACCCGCCGCTGGTCCGTTCCCGCACAGCCGGGTCGTACCCCTGTGCCCGGTGCGAAGATGGAGCATGCGCAAGGACGACCTGACCGTCGACGAAGCCACGGTCATCGCGGAGCACGCCCGCTCGGGTGCGCTCGACGTCGACGACCCCGAGGTGCGGAAGGTCGTCGAGCAGGCGAACCGGGTGCTCGTCCGTGCGCAGGTGTGGGGCGAGGAGCGGAGCCCGAAGCTGCGGCGCCGCCGGCGCTTCATCGCGGTCGGGGCCCTCGTGATGGTGCTCGTCTGGGTCGCGGGGCTGCTCGTGCCGCTGGCGTTGCGCTTCGGCTGACGGTCGCGGCAGTCGGCGGTTCCCGGCTGTTCCCGGCGGTTCCCGGGGTCGACACGTGCGCCCCGCGGACGAACCACGGGCCGACCCTGGTGAGACGCGGCCTGATGGTGCATGATCCGACGACCACACCACCATCGCGCTGCAGGGAGCACGGCTTGGACCAGCACATCGATCGACGGCGCTTCGTGGCGCTCGGGCTCGCGGGGGCCGCAGCCACCGCCCTCGGCACGACGGCGATCGGCTCGAGCGGGACGGCGCAGGCCGCGGAGGCCGCCACGACCCCCACGGAGCCGGTGCTGCTCGCGGCCGACGAGTTCGACGGCCCGGCCGGCACCGCACCGAACCCCGGCATCTGGCGGTACGACCTCGGGGCCGGCGGCTGGGGCAACGCCGAACTGCAGACCTACACGGACTCCCGGCGCAACGCGGCGCTCGACGGTGCCGGCAACCTCGTCATCACCGCGCGGCGCGAGGCCGACGGCTCGTACTCGTCGGCCCGCCTGAAGTCCGAGGGCACCTACACCGCGCAGTACGGCCGCATCGAGGCGCGCATCCGGATCCCTCGCGGCCAGGGCATCTGGCCGGCGTTCTGGATGCTCGGCGCCGACATCGGGCAGGTCGGCTGGCCGGCGTGCGGCGAGATCGACGTCATGGAGAACGTCGGGTACGAGCCCGGCATCGTGCACGGGACGGTGCACGGACCCGGGTACTCCGGCGCGCAGGGCGTCTCGGCGTCCTTCCCGAGCCCGTCCGGAGCGCCGTTCGCCGACGACTTCCACGTGTACGGGGTCGACTGGCGCCCCGGCTCGATCACCTGGACGGTCGACGGTGTCGCGTACCGGACGGTCACCCGTGCCGACGTCGGCGCGAACCCGTGGGTGTTCGACAAGCCGTTCTTCGTGATCCTCAACGTCGCGGTGGGTGGCACCTGGCCCGGTTCGCCCGACGCCTCGACGCCGTTCCCGCAGCAGATGACCGTCGACTGGCTGCGGGTGTACCAGAACGCCTGATCGACCCCGCCGCTCGACCGGCGACCCGCTCAGTCGGCCGACCCGCTCGACCGACCTGCTCGTCAGGGACGGCGGTTGGCCCGCGCGACGAGCCACAGGTACGTGCTGTGGCCGACGAGCGCGAGCCCGAAGAACACGGCCGCCACCGCGTAGACCCGGTCGAGCTTGCCCTGCCCGATCACGAGCATCACGACGCAGAACACGACGGCGATGGCGAGGACACCGACCTGCACGGTCGACCAGATCCGTCGGAAGCGCGGCATGCCCGTCTCGTTCACGCCACCCATTCTGCCTGATGCGGTCAGTGCTTCTCCGGGTCGTGGCCCCAGTTCATGAGCGAGTACCGCCAGGGTGTGTCGTGCACGTCGCCGTCGGGCCGCTGCTCGGAGTGCCGGGCGACGTAGCCGACGACCTTCCGCATGTGCGCCAGGTCGTCGTCGGTGCGGTCGGCCCGGTGCTCCTCGAGGATCCGGATGATGTGCCGACCGCTCTCGTGTCCGGTCGACTCACCGCCGCCGGAGGGCTTCTGCCCGACGGACTTCGACTCGTCGGTGTCGAGCCACTTCCGCAGCTCGGTGGCGGTCATGTTCACCGCGTCGTCGAAGTCGGCCCGGGTCTGCTCGTCGTCGTGCTCGCTCATGGGTCGAGCCAACCGGGTGCTGCTGGACGACTGCGCAGGGCGGATGCGGCTCCGACGGCGCCCAGCCCGTCGCGCGTTTCCTGATCGGGCGAACCCGCACCCGAACAGGAAGAGGCACATCATGCGCGCAGTCGTGTGGCACGGCATCGGCGACATCCGACTCGACGACGTCCCGCAGCCGACGATCCAGGACCCGGAGGATGCGATCGTCCGCATCACCCGCAGTGCGATCTGCGGGACGGACCTGCACTTCGTCCGCGGCACCATGGCGCCGATGGTGGAGGGCACGATCCTCGGCCACGAAGCCGTCGGCGTCGTCACGGAGGTCGGGGACGCCGTCCGGGGCTTCAGCCCGGGCGACCGCGTCGTGATCAACTCGACGGTGTCCTGCGGTGCCTGCCGGTACTGCCGGATGGGCAAGACCGCACAGTGCGACCGCTCGAACAGCAACGGGCCACAGGCCGGTACCGCGTTCTTCGGCGGACCGGCCTCGACCGGACCCGTCGACGGCATGCAGGCCGAGTACGTCCGCGTCCCGTGGGCCCGCAACACCATGCACCCGCTCCCCGACACGGTCTCCGACGAGCAGGCGATCCTGCTGTCCGACATCTTCCCCACGGGGTGGTTCGGTGCCGAGCTCGCCGGTGTGACGCGCGGCGACGTCGTGGTGGTGTTCGGTGCCGGGATCGTCGGACAGTTCGCGGCGGCCTCGGCGTACAAGCAGGGCGCGGCCCGCGTGATCGTGGTCGACGGCGAGGAGACCCGGCTCGCCGCCGCGCTCGCGCAGCACTGCGAGGTCGTCGACTACAACGCCGAGGACCCGGTCGAGGCGATCATGTCCCTGACCGACGGCATCGGCGCGGACTGCGTCATCGACGCCGTCGGGGTGGACGCCGAACGCCCGAAGCGCGGCCCCGCGGCGGTCGACCAGGACCAGGCGGCCGCGTTCGACGCCGAGGTCGCGGCCGTCGCACCCGATGCCGCACCGGAGGGCTTCGGCGAGGAACAGCAGTGGAAGCCCGGCGACGGTCCGTCGCAGGTGGCCCGTTGGGCGGTGGCGAGCGTCGCGAAGTACGGGCGCATCGGGATCATCGGCGTCTACGGGCCGACGGCCGAGCACTACCCGATCGGCGAGGCGATGCTCAAGAACCTCACCGTGCGGATGGGGAACTGCGACCACCACTCCGTCACGCCGCCGCTGATCGACATGGTCGCCGCCGGACAGTTCGACCCGACGGCCCTGATCACCGAGCACGAGCCGATCACCGACGCGATCAGTGCCTACCAGGCGTTCGACCGGCGCGAACCCGGCTGGATCAAGGTCGAACTCGGCACCGCCTGACCGGACCGCGCTGCGACCGCACCACGACGACACCGGGTGGGAATGGATCGGCCCCGCCCGGTGTCGAACTCTCCACCGACCACGAAGGAGCCCACCATGAGCCTCGACCTCCACAAGAGCACCGGCACCGGACCCGTCACCGACGAGCGCGCCTGCCTGCCGAAGCCCGTGCTTCCCAGCCTGCACGACGAGCGCACCCCGTCCTTCGGCCGCTGGCTCGGGCAGATCAACCACACCGACTGACCCTTCGGCGGGAGCGACGGCCCGCACGGCCCACCGACGGCCAGTCCCGTCGCCGAGCACTGCTACCGTGCACCCATGTCCTGGGGCCGGCGCTACTACGCGCTGCAAGCCGTCGGCGGAGTGGCGTGGTGGCTCGCCGTGGCGACCCTGCCGTGGGTCCGGACGTCGACGCTCGGCTCGCTCGACCCGGTGCTCGTCGCCGTGTTCGACGTGCCGCTGTTCGTCGTCGGCTCAGCCCTGGCGGCGGCCGGTGTCCGGGCGGCCGCGGTGGTCACGACGGTGTGGACCGCCCTGGTGTTCGGCGGACTGGCCGTCTGGGCGACCGTCACCGGTGAGGCCGGCTGGGGCGTGCTCGTCATGCTGGCCGCGACCGTCGGTTCCGTCCTCGCCCTCGCACTCGTCCTGCTCGGACGGGTCCCGACCGAGTGGGTGACGACGGGCCCGCTGCGGATCCGTCCCGCCGATGCGGACGCCCCGCGTTCCCGGCACGTCGCAGCGACGGTGCTGCAGATCGTGGTGTTCTGGGGCCTGTTCCTCGGGGTGCTCCCCCTCGTCATCGCGTTCGCGGAGCACCGGTGGGGTCTCCACCCCGCGCTGCCCACGCCCCTGGTCACCGGCCTGACCGTGCTCGGCGCGGTCGTCCTGCTGGCAGCGAGTGCGCTCGGCATCGCGTCGGCCGCTGCGATGTCGACGAAGGGCGACGGCACCCCGCTGCCCTCGGCGACCGCGAACCGTCTGGTGGTCGCCGGTCCGTACCGGTCGGTGCGGAACCCGATGGCACTGGCCGGCATCACCCAGGGTGTCGCCGTCGGCCTGCTGCTGTCGTCCTGGCTCGTCGTCGTCTACGCGGTCGCCGGTTCCGTGGTCTGGAACTGCATCGTCCGCCCGCTCGAGGAATCCGACCTCGAGGAACGGTTCGGCGACGACTTCCGCCGGTACGCCGACGAGGTCCGGTGCTGGGTGCCGCGCTGGCCGGTGCCGGCGCGGGTGGGTTCGGTGCCGCTCAGCGCGTCGCGCCGCTGATGTTCACGAGCCACGACACCCCGTGGCGGTCGGTGAGCATGCCGAAGGTGTCGCCCCAGGGTGCCTCGGTGAGCGGTTCGACGATCGTCGCGCCCTCGGCGAGGCCGTTCCACCAGCGCGTCAGCACCTGGTGGTCGTCGCCGCTGAGGGACAGCGAGATGCTGCTCTCCGCCGGCGTCGGCATACCGGACGGCGCGTCCGAGGCCATCAGGAGCAGGCCCTGGTCGCCGTCGAGCTGCCCGTGCATCACCTTGTCGGCGTCGGCGGGGTCCTGGCTCATGCCGGCTTCACCGAACGTGCCGATCGTGAGCGTGCCGCCGAAGACCGAGTGGTAGAACTCGAGCGCTTCGCGGGCGCCGCTCCGGAACCCGAGGGGGGGGTTGAGGCGAACGGTCATGACGGTCTCCCTCGTCCTGCGCGGGCGCCGTCGCCCGCGTCGTGATCATGCTGGCATGAAGAACACGCCGTCGTCTTCGTCCGGCGCCGCCAGGTCGTCGAGACGCCTCCGGATTCGGCGGCGTCTCGACGGCGGGGCGGCGTCGCAGCACCACACCGGCGTGTTGAGAACGGCACCGACGTCGGACGGGAGGCCCGTGGCGGCGCCGCCACGGGCCTCCCGACCCTCAGACGGTGGCGTCCACGACCGGCGGCCGCGCTGACGGGGCCAGCTCGCGGATCCGCTTGGCGGGGACGCCGGCGTAGACGCCGTACGCCGCCAGGCGGCCGACGACCACGGCCCCGGCGGCGACCACGACGTCGTGCTCGATGTGGGCCCCCGGCAGGACCGTGGCGCGACCGCCGATCCAGACGTGCTCCTCGATGACCACGGGGCGGCCGGTCGCGACGTCGCTCCACCGGCCCTCGGCGTCGATCTCGTGGTGACTCGTCATGATGAGCACCTGCATCCCGATCGCGGTGTTCGCGCCGATGGTCACGGGGGCCACGGCCTCGACGGTCACGTTCCGGTTGCAGAAGACGCCGCGGCCGATCGTGAGGTGCTTCGGGTTGCCGGTCAGCGAGAAGCCCGCACCCACGCCGGACTCGGCGCGGGACCCGGCGGCACGCAGCAGGAACCGTCGGACGATCCGGGGGAGCAACACCGACCCGAGCAGCGCCGTGAACACGAGGTGCTCCCGCGCGTGCGAGGCGTCCTCGACGAGCCGGCGGCCGAACGTCGAGGGGACGGGCGCCGAGGTCGGGCGGGGTGGTGCTGCTGAGCCGGCCATGGGGTCTCCAGTCGTCGTGGCTGCGTGTCCGTGCAGCGCAAACGTAGGGCGACGATCATCGTCGACCGGCCGGACGACGGGCGGTTGCGGGATTCTTGCGGGGCGGCGCGGCCGCGCGGCTAGGCGCGCGCGCCGTCCCGCGCGGAGGACGCCGTCTGCCGGGGCAGCTCGCCGAACTCCTCGCGGTAGCTGCCCGCGAACCGGCCCAGGTGGGCGAACCCGGTCGCCCGGGCGATCTCCGCGACGCTCCGGCCGTCCCCCGACTCGAGCTGTTCGCGCGCGAGCAGCAGCCGGATGCGGCGCAGGTACATCGTCGGGGTGATCCCGTGGTGTCGTTGGAACGCCGCCTGCACGCCGCGCACGCTCAAGCCCGCGGCCTCGGCGACGTCGTCGACGGTGATCGGCTCGGTGGCGTGCTCGAGCAGGAAGGTCTCGGCGCGGGCGAACCGTGCGGTGGCTGCCACAGCGGGTTCGTGCTGCCCGACCGGCCAGTGCGGGATGGCGGTGAGCAGGCCGCCCGCGGCGAACCGCGCGAGTTCCCGCTCGCGCTCGACCGGCACGGCGTCCGGCCCGGCCAGGACCTCCTGTGCGACGGACCGCACCATCAGCCACCATGCGGCCAGCGGTGCGCCCTCCGGGACGTGCCGCGGACGGAACTCGATGGGACCAGGAGCCCAGTCACCGCGCTCGGCTGCGACCTGCTCGACGATCGTGCGGTCGATGCGCAGGACGTCCTTGTTGCAGTCGATCCACCGGAACCGCTGGGGTCCTTGCCGGAAGAGCGTGGGCCGGCCGATCTTCACCGGGTTCTCGTCGAGCTGTGCCACACCCGACTTCATCCAGAAGATCATCATCGCGTCGCCCGGCTCGATCGCGCCGCTCAGCACCCCCGTGCAGCGGGTCGACTCGAGGGACAGCAGCGCAGTCCCGCGCACGCGTTCCTCGAACACGAACTCGGCGTCCGTCGGCTCGACCGACAGGCCGTGGGTGATGTGCGTGCGCGCCATCGCCTCGGCCGCGACCGACGGATCGGCGGTCTGGATCTCCCGCAACAGGCGGTGCATCGTCTCGGGCACGTGATGATCCTCCCGGCATCGTCGCGTCCGCGCAACGAGCGGCGCGCCGCGTCCGCGCAACGAGCGGCGCCGCGCGTACCTGTGCGGCGACCAGCAACCGGGCTGTTGGCTGTGCTGCAGGAGGTCGCCACATGAAGCAGATCCAGTACGACCGCTCGACGATCCTGACGAGCGACGACGTGGCCGACGCCGTGATCGAGTACGCCGCCGCCCTCGCCGGCGGCAACCGAGCCGACACGGTGGCGATCCCGGCCGTCGCCGAGGACGGCACCATGACGACCACCAAGGTGCTCATCGGCCCGTCGAGCCAGCTCGTCGTCGAGGACGCCGACGAGGACGAGCTCGAGCGCGAGGACGCGGTGTTCGTGGCACGGTTGCGTGCCGCCGCGCTGACGTTCGAGCACGACGACGTGATCCACGCGGACACCCGCGCGGACCTGACCGAGGGGCCGATGGCGTAGCGGCAGCGCGCGGGCTCAGCGCCCGATGTCCGGCGGATCCGCGCTGGTGTCGACGGCGAGCACGGCCTCGGTGCGTCGCCCGATCTCGAGCAGGAACGCGGCGCCCTCGGGTTCGAGGTCGTCGTCGGGTGCAGGTTCGATCGCGACCGGGATCCCCTGCGCGAGCAACACCTCGACGGTGCTCGCCACCCCGAAGTCGTCAGCGGTCGGGATCGACACGACGTCGCTCAGCCGGCTCTGGTGCAGCGCGGCCGCGTACCGGATCACCGCGTTCGCGATCGGATCGCTCGTCAGGACACGGACCGTGCCCGCGTAGTTCACGTACTTCACACTTGCTCCCTGGTGAAGAGGAGCATCCGCCGCGGTGACGGTTCCCTGATCCGGTGCCACGGTAGGCCGTCGTCGTGCCCGGCACACATCTTCGCCGACGAGACGGGGTACGCCTCGACCCTGGATCGGTGCTCAGTCGGGGTCGCCCACCATCGGGGGCGTCCAGGCAGACCGACCACAGGGAGAGACATGACCGAGCAGCAGCAGCCCCCGGGGAGCGACCAGGAACTCGCGCCGCAGGCCGACCACGGCGAGGAGTCGTACCGCGGTTCCGGCAAGCTCACGGGCAAACGCGCCGTCATCACGGGCGGGGACAGCGGCATCGGCAAGGCCGTCGCGATCGCGTTCGCCCGCGAGGGTGCCGACGTCCTGATCAGCTACCTGCCGGAAGAAGAGGACGACGCGCAGGACACCAAACGCTGGATCGAGGAGGCCGGTCGGAAGGCCGTGCTCTTCCCCGGCGACGTCAGCGACCCCGCGTACTGCCGATCGGTCATCGACCAGGCTGTCTCGGAGCTCGGCGGGCTCGACGTCCTCGTCAACAACGCCGCCTACCAGATGACCCACGAGACGATCGAGGAGATCAGCGACGAGGAGTGGGACCACACCCTCGCGACGAACCTCAGCGCCTACTTCCACCTGGTCAAGGCCGCGCTGCCGCACCTCGGACCGGGGTCGTCGATCATCGGTTCGAGCTCGGTGAACTCCGACAACCCGAAGCCGAACCTCGCCCCGTACGACGTCACGAAGGCGGGCGTCGCGAACCTGTCGGCCGCACTCGCGCAGCTGCTCGGCGAACGTGGCATCCGCGTGAACAGCGTCGCGCCCGGTCCGATCTGGACGCCGCTCATCCCCTCGACGATGCCGCCGGAGCAGGTCGAGCAGTTCGGCAAGCAGTCGCCGCTCGGCCGTCCCGGCCAGCCGGCCGAGCTCGCGCCCGTCTACGTGCTGCTCGCCAGTGACGACGGCAGCTACGTCTCCGGAGCGCGGGTCGCCGTCACCGGCGGCACCCCGATCCTGTAGCAGGCCGCCGGTCCGGCAACGGGCCGCCGGTCCGGCAACGGGCCGCCGGTCCGGCAACGGGCCGCCGGTTCCGCAACGGGACCAGGAGGCGGACGGGAGGCCCGGGGCACGTCGTGCACCGGGCCTCCCGTCCGCCGTCGGGGGACGCTGCTCCTGAATCCCCACCCACCGCCCGCGGCCTACGTTCAGGGCCATGTCCACGCGAGCGAAGACCGTCACGGCGCTGTTCGGTGCCGCCACCCTTGCCCTCATGCTCACCGCCTGCGACCCGGGCGGAGCGCAGAACATCAACCCCGTCGGCAAGGTGCCGGGCTCCGAGGAGAAGTCCCAGTCGGCGCAGTGCGACGTGGCCTCGAGCGCCGTGGTCGACATGATCGACGAGGCTGTCGGCTCGCACGACACCACGGAGTTCGCGAACACCCAGAAGGGTGACGGCGGTTGGTACCTCGGTGCGGCGATCGTCCCCGCCGACAGCAACGACTCGAACGACGACGAGGTCACGATCTGGGCGACCACCGCTGACCCCTCGGCCGACGACTTCGACGGGCCGCTGTACGCCGTGAACGACGTCGCCAAGCAGGCCGTCGCCGACGAGACGACCACCACCTCGGACGCGCCGTCGCCGTTCGCCGACGACTCGAAGGCCGCTGAGCAGGTCGAGAGCTGCGTCGTCGAGGCGTCCGACCGCTAGTCGTCGGGATGGATGGTCCCGTGGCCGATCAGCCCTTGGGCTGGTCGGCCACCTGCACGTCCACGTGGTAGTCGTCGCCGCCGTCGGTGCTGATCGTCGACACCGAGTCGTAGACCACGTCGTAGCCGGCGGTGTTCACGTCGCAGTGCACCTCGGCACCGTCCTCGATCGCGATGTCGTCCTCGCCGCAGTCGACCTCGGGGGTCGCGTCGGAGATGTCCGCCAACGCGTCGACGACGACCCGCTCGAAGGCGTCCGGTGTGACGGTCCGGGACGCCGACGACGATGCCCACACCGTGCACCCGCTGAGCGTCACCGCCAGGGCGATCGTCGCGGTGAGTGCGGTGATGGCGCGCTGGTGCTGCATGGTGTCCCCCGTGGTCCCCTGGCCGCTGCTCGCCCCGAGATCGGGGACCGGCCGTTCCTCGACGATAGCGGGAAGGTGCGAGGACGTCTGCCACGAGTTCGGGTCAGGAGCAGACGTCCTCGCGCTACGACGCCGTCGGGTTCGACGCGGTGGTCATGACGAGGCCAGCCCGGGAACGGGGGTCGGGCACCCGCCGGTAGGGCCCGGCGGGGTAGCTTCCCGCGACTGTACGACGACCACGGCTCCGACCTGTACAGGGTCCGCAAGAACCGGACATCTTCCGCCCGTCCGTCGCGCACCCCGGACTGGACGTACGCCTGGGGAGTCGTGAAGGCCCGCTCAGCAGCAGAGCGCTTTACTAGACGATCGTCTTCTGAACGCCTACGGTTCCCAGCACCCCGTCCCGCTCCGACCCGTGAGAGATCGCATGCGTCCCCTGCGCCAGACCACCCCCTCCCCCCAGACCGGCCGTTGACGGTGGGGGCTGCGAAGATCACGGTCCTGCTGGTCAGCGACTTCCCCCTGTCAGCGATGCGTCGCGAACGGGCCGCCCTGGTCCAGCAGGCGAAGGCCTTCGCCGAGTCCGGGCACGTCGTCTGGGTCGCGACTCCCCCGACGAGCGACACCGCCGATCTACGGAAGTCCGGCGTCCGACTGGCCGAGGTCGAGCCGTCGATCACCGTTCCGGGGGCGGACCTGCCGGTGGTCCGCAACTCCGTCCGGGTACGCCGGTCCCTCGGCACGCTGATGTTCGAGGAGCGGATCGGTCTCGTCGTCACGCACTCGGACTTCGGTCTCGCCGCCTCTGCCCTGACCACGGCACGCTCCCTCGGTCTGCCGACGATCCACACCGTGCACGGTTCCGTACCGTTCCGGGGGCGGACCGCGGCGGCGCTCGCCCCCCTCGCACAGCACACCCACCGCGTCGTGACCGGGCTCCGGCCCACACGGCACCGCACCACGGGGCGCGCCATGGACGACGCGCGCCGGAACATGACCGTTGCCGTCTCCCGGGCCGCCGACGTCGTCGTCACCTCGACGACGCGACAGGCCGCGGTCCTGCGGGCCGCCGGCCTGCAGGAGGTACACGTCGTGCCCAACGCCCTCGGCAACCGACCGGTCACCCCACCGCCGGCGCCGGAGACCGGCCCGCTCCGCCTCGTCTGGGCGTCGCGCTTCACCCCGGACAAGCGCCTCGACGTCCTCTTCAACGCGATCCGGCTGGTGGAGATCCGGCTCGGGGCCCACGCCGTGCGGGTCGACGTCGCCGGCGGGACCGTCCCCCCGACCCGTACGCCGGTGTCGGTCCGGGTGCACGGCCGCCTGCCGCTGCAGGGCGTCCACGACCTGCTGCTGTGCGGGCACGCTGCGGTGGTCTGCTCGCTCGAGCACGACGGCCAGCCGATGACCGCGCTGGAAGCGTTCCGGGACCACCGTCCGGTCATCGTCTCCGACATCCGCCTGGCGAGCGAGTTCGGCTCCGCCGCCGTCCTGACCGACGACGAGACCGCGTTCGGGCTCGCCACGACCATCATCGAACTCGCCTCCGACCGGGCACTGCTCGCTCCGCACACCGCCGCCGCGATCGAGCACGCCCGCCGCGCGACGTCGGAACGGCACACCGATCAGGTCCTCCGGCTGGTCGTCGACAGCCGCCGGTCCTGAGCGCGGGCTCCCCCGCGAGCGCGCGCCGCCCTGGGCGCATCACGCGACGGACGGGAGGCACGGTGCGGGCCCGCCCCGTGCCTCCCGTCCGTAGGTGGTCGAGCAAGGAGAACGCCCCGATGAGGAGGGGGGATCTCATCGGGGCGTTCCGTTCGTGGGGCCGCGTCAGGCGGCGAGACGCTCAGCGAGCGCCGTGGCGCGGGACCGGAGGTCCGCGTAGGTGGCCTCGTACGCGCCCGGCGTGCCGACGCGCGAGGGGTTCGGCAGCGACCAGTGCAGGCTGTCGCCGTCGTCGATCGACTCGTGCGCGCGGTCGCAGACCGTGACGACGAGGTCCCCGTCGGCGACGAGGTCGCGGAAGGCACGCGGGACGTGGTCGCCGAGGTCGAGACCGTGGCGCTCGCCGACGGCGACCGCCCCCGGCGCGATGGCCGCGGCCGGACGCGTCCCGCCGGACAGGGACCGGACGTCGCTGACCTGCGCCCAGACGCCCGCGGCCAGCGGGGAGCGCGACGAGTTGCCGGTGCAGACGAACAGCACGCGGGACACCGGCCCCGGCACCGCCGCCGACCCGTGCGGGACACCGATCGGCTCGAGGTGCAGGTAGCTGCGTCGGCCGTCGCCGTCGGAGCGTCGGCGGCTGACGAGTCCGGCCTGTTCGAGGACCCGCAGGTGGTGTGCCAGCAGCGGCGCCGAGAGCCCGAGGGCGGCCCGCACCTCGCTCGGGCTGGCGTCGGACGCGGCGAGCAGGTCGACGATCGCCAGGCGGGCGACGTCGCCGAGGGCCGCGTGCTGCGCCGCGCGCCGCTCGAGGTCCTGCTGCCGGATGTTCATCGGTTCAATGTTGACTGAACCATCTGCCGTCGTCAAGATGAGCGGGTGACGACGAGCCCCGAGCCCCTGCGGTCGTCCGTGACGTCGGTGTTCCTGGTGTTCCTGCGGCTCGGACTGACCTCGTTCGGCGGACCGGTCGCACACCTCGGGTACTTCCGCGAGGCCTTCGTGGTCCGGCGGCGCTGGCTGAGCGACGACGCCTACGCCGACCTCGTCGCGCTGTGCCAGTTCCTGCCCGGGCCGGCGTCGAGCCAGGTCGGGATGGCGCTCGGGCTGCAGCGCGCCGGCCTGCTCGGGCTGCTCGCCGCCTGGTGCGGGTTCACGCTGCCGTCCGCGGTCCTGCTCGTGGCCTTCGCCCTCCTCGTGTCCGGAGCACCCGACCTCGCCGGAGCCGGCTGGCTGCTCGGACTGCAGGCCGCCGCCGCTGCGGTCGTGGCGCAGGCCGTGCTCGGCATGGCGCGCTCGCTCACACCGGACCGCCGTCGGGCGACCATCGCGGCCGCCGCTGCGATCACGGTGCTGCTCGTCCCCGGCCCGGGGCCGCAGGTCGCGGTGATCGCGGTGTGCGGTGTGGTCGGCGTGCTGTGGCTGAGTCGGGTCGTCGGCCCGGTCGACGAGGTCGCAGGCACCGAGGACGCCGGCTCCCAGCTCGCCGTGCGGCTCCCCCGCTGGGTCGCGGTGTCGGCGCTCGCCGTGTTCGCCGTCCTGCTCGTCGTGGCACCGATCGCCGCGAGCGGCACCGGGGCCGTCCGCCTGTTCGGGGTCTTCGCGCAGGCGGGCTCGTTGGTCTTCGGCGGCGGGCACGTCGTCCTGCCGCTGCTCGAGTCCCAGACCGTGGCCACGCACCTGGTGGGCCACGCGGACTTCCTGGCCGGGTACGGCGCCGCACAGGCCGTGCCCGGGCCGCTCTTCACCTTCGCCGCGTACCTCGGTGCCGTCGCCGACGGCAGTCCGAGCGGACTCGTCGGCGCTGCGGTGGCCCTCGTCGCGATCTTCCTGCCTGCGGCACTCCTGGTCGTCGGGGCGCTGCCGTTCTGGCACGCCCTGCGCGCCCTGCCGTGGGCCCGCCGCGTGCTGGCCGGCGTCAACGCGGGGGTCGTCGGACTGCTCGCCGCAGCCCTGTGGGACCCCGTCATCACCGGGGGGGTCCGCTCGGCACCGGCACTGGCGCTGGCCGTCGCGGCCTTCATCGCCCTCACCCGCTGGTCCGCTCCCCCGTGGGCCGTCGTCATCGGAGCCGGCCTGCTCGGCGCCGTCGTCCTCTGATCGGAGCACCCGCATGCCCACCGTCCTGTTCGTCTGCGTCCACAACGCCGGCCGTTCCCAGATGGCCGCCGGCTTCCTGCAGCACCTGGCGGGCGACCGCGTCGACGTCCGGAGCGCCGGCTCCGAACCGGCCGACCAGCTCAACCCCGTGGTCGTCGCGGCCATGCTCGAGGAGGGCATCGACATCCGGCGCGAGCAGCCCGCGCTGCTCAGCACCGACGCGGTGCGCGCCGCGGACGTCGTGATCACGATGGGCTGCGGCGACGCGTGCCCGGTGTTCCCGGGCAAGCGCTACGAGGACTGGGAGCTGACCGACCCCGCCGGGCTCGGCCTCGACGCCGTCCGGCCGATCCGTGACGACGTGCGGGCGCGCGTGCAGGAGCTGCTCGCCGGGCTTGCCATCGCCTGAACGGCGGGGTGAGCCGTCCCACAGGTCCGGGCCGTCGATCACCAGCGCAAGCGGGTCACCCTGGCAGCGTGCGCACAGGCCGCCCAGGAGGCCCGCACCGCGCCTGAGAAGTCGGTCACGGTCACGGCGCGTGGCGGCTCCAGGGCAGGCGGCGGCGCCCAGGGTCCGGTTCCATCGTTCTGCCGTGCAGACGACATCACTTCTCCCCATCATCGCCAAGGCGTGTGCGGTGGCAGCTCCGGTCGCCATCGCCGTGTCGCTCGTGGCCGGTCCGGCCGTGGCGGCCCCCCTCCACACCTCCACCTCCACCTCCGTCACCACGGCGACCTCCGCGCACCACGCGGTGGACCGTGCGGCGCGGACGACCTCGGGCGGCACGGCGGTCTCGCGGCACGACCGTCGCGCCGAGCAGCGCAACGAGGCCACGGTCCGGCACCTGTTCCGGTGCGCGTTCCGGTCCCCCGCGTCCGCGAAGGCCCGTGCGGCTGCACGGACCGCCGTCGCGACCGGTGCCGTCGCCCACGGTGCGACGAGCGCCTCGGGTCCGGCCGCACTGCTCGCCGAGTTCACCGCCGACCGCGCCCGCGTGCCCGGCGCCCACGCGGTGATCAAGCACGTCGCCGGTGACGCCGATCTGGTGGCCGTGCACTGGCAGATCACCGCGAAGCCGACGGACGAACGCACCGGTGACGCCGCCGTCGACCTCTTCCGCATGCGCAACGGTCGCATCAGCGAGTGGTGGGCGCTCCGCCAGGCCGTACCGACCGGCACCCCGGCCAGCGGCAACACGAACAGCATGTTCAGCGACCTGTACCCGGCCGCGAAGCGCGACCGCCACCTGACCGAGCGGCAGGAGGAGCACAACCGGGTGCTCGCGGTGACCGCGTACGACCGACTGTTCCGCGACCACGACGTGTCCGTGCTGGACGAGCGGTTCGACCCGGCGTACCTGCAGCACAACTCGGTCGCGGCGAACGGCACCGCCGCGCTCAAGCAGTTCTTCGCCGGCAGCGCCGCGCAGAGCCTGCCGAAGCAGGAGTCCGTCATCTCACTCGCCGACGGCGACCTGGTGTGGACGTTCTCGAAGCAGGTCGGGGCGAAGGCCGACGCACCGTTCGGCGCCGCCGACCTGTTCCGCGTCGACGGCAACCTGATCCGCGAGCACTGGGACGTCGTCCCGACGAGCTG
The DNA here is from genome assembly GCF_018598405.1 of Curtobacterium flaccumfaciens. Lineage (NCBI taxonomy): Bacteria > Bacillati > Actinomycetota > Actinomycetes > Micrococcales > Microbacteriaceae > Curtobacterium > Curtobacterium flaccumfaciens. Next base: position 24,898 of record NZ_JAHEWS010000012.1, read on the forward strand.
AGGCTCGACACCGGAGCCGCGCGTCTCAGGACGCGCGGCTCCTTCGCGCCCGCTCCTTGATCGCGGCGATCACCGCGGTCTTCGCGTCGGCGTACTCGTTCATGTCGCCCCAGCTCCGGTCGAGCAACTCCCGCTTGGTGCGCTCGTACAGCGCCCGGTCACAGGCGTCAGCGCGCAGGTGGTCCCGGAGCAGCAGGTACTCGTCGATCGCGGTGGCACCCCGCTCGTAGACGTGCACGTGGACGTCACGGGCGGGCGTCCGGACCAGGCGGTGGCCGGGTTCACGGACGCGGAGCTCGTACCCGGCGGCGAGCAGCGGGTCGAGGTACGTGGCCTCGTCGGTGATGTCGGGGACGACCACCACGATGTCGACGATCGGTTTCGCTGCCAGGCCGGGGACGGCCGTGGAACCGATGTGCTCGACGACCGGAGCGTCCGTACCGGAGCCGGGGAGGGCCTCCAGGATGCGTCGCCGGTGATCCGCGAAGACCGCAGCCCACCCGGCGTCCGGTGGGTGGAGGGTCACGGTGACCGGCTCCGGACCGCCGATGATCTCGACGGTCGTGACGTCCTGCCGGGGGTGGTCTGCGTCGTGGTGCACCCGGACATGATCGCAGCACCCGGAGCGAAGACGAGAGCTGTGCTTGACTTTTTGGCTACGGGTATTAGCCTTTGAGTTACTACCTGTAGCCGAAGGAGCCACGTCATGCTCGAACACCTGGACACCGAGGGCGGCACGATCGCCTACGACCTCTCCGGAACAGGGCCGCTCGTGGTCCTCGCCCACGGCATGGGCGACAGCCGGCACGCCTACCGCTTCGTCGTGCCGGAGCTCGTCGCGGCCGGCTACCGGGTGGCGAACGTCGACCTCCGCGGTTGCGGCGACTCGAGCACCGGGTGGGCGGGCTACGAGCGCGCCGACATCGCTCGCGACCTCGTCGCGGTCGCCCGACACCTCGGTGGCCCGGCCGTGATCGTCGGGCAGTCCATCAGCGGGGGTGCGGCGACGATCGCCGCAGCGACCGCCCCGGACCTGGTCGCGGGCATCGTCGAACTGGCGCCGTTCACGCGCAAGCAGTCCGTCGACCTGGGCGGACTCCTGCGCAACCGCCGACACCGAGCCGGCACCGTCCAGCTCGCGCGGGTCATGACGAGCGGCAGCCTGCCCGGCTGGCTCGCGTACCTCGACATCGCGGTCCCCGCCAAGCCCGCTGACTGGGCGACGGAGCGCAGCAGGATCGAGACGACCCTGCGGCAACCGGAGCGAATGGCGGTCCTCCGCGCCATGACCCGGACGTCATCCGCCGACGCCGGCGAGCAACTGGGTGCCGTCCGGTGCCCCGTGCTGGTCGTCGAGGGCAGTGCCGACCCGGACTGGGCCGACCCCCGCGCCGAGGGCGAGCGGATCCTCGCCGACCTGCCCGACGGCCTCGGGGAGCTCGCCGTGATCGAGAGCGCCGGTCACTACCCCCACACCGAGACGCCGGCTGCACTCCTCGCCCTGCTGCTGCCGTTCCTCGCCCGCACGCTCCCCGCCGCAGGCCCCGTTGCCTAGGGCGGGGCTCGACCCGGCGACCGTCACCGACGCGGCGGCGACGCTGGCCGACGAGATCGGCCTCGCCCAGCTGAGCATGAGCGTCGTCGCCGACCGCCTCGGGGTGAAGGCACCGTCGCTGTACAAGCACGTGGACGGACTCGGCGACCTCACCCGCCGGATCGCGATCCTCGGGGCGAACGAACTCGGTGACGCACTCCGCGACGCCATGCAGGGACGCAGCGGCCGCAGCGCGATCGAGGCGGCGGTGCAGACCGTCCGCCGGAGCGTGCGGGAGCACCCGGCGCGGTACCAGGCGGCCGTGACCGTCCGGCCGACCGATGCCGAGGACCCCCTGGCGGTCGCACTCGGCCGCACCCTGGCCTCCTTCGCCGCGGCGCTCCGCGACTACCCACTCGACCCGGCTGAAGAGGTCCACGCCCTCCGGGTGCTCCGCAGCGTCCTGCACGGGTTCGCCACGATCGAGGCGTCCGGCGGGTTCCAGATGGACACGGACGTCGATGCGAGTGCTGCGTGGATGGTCGACTTCCTGGACCGCGGCTTCCGTGCCGCGACCACACGATGACCGTCACCACGGCGGCGCGCCCGCCGAGGCCCGTCGGTCACGGCCCGGTCGGTGGCGGCCTGCGGTTCCTGGCGGAGCTCGTCGCGTGGGTGGCCGTGCCCTGGGCGCTCTGGCCCCACTCGCCGGTGCTCGCGATCGCCGCCGTCCTGGTCCTCGTCGTGCCGCCGGCGGTGTTCGGCACCCCGGGCGACCGCCCCGGCGGTGACCCGCCGGTCGCGGCACCGGGGATGGTCACGATCGCTTCGGTCCTCGCGCACCTCGTGGGGGCGGTCGCGGCAGCCTGGGCCGTGTGGCCGACGGCGGTCGCGATCGTCGTCACCGTCCTGTGCATCGCCGTCGTCGTCTCGGAACAGCCGCGGTGGCGCGCGCTGGTGCGGCGCGAGCGCGAGCGCACAGACGATCGTCTGGCCAAGCGGTAGCGTGAGCTTGGCGACTTCCGCCACAGCCGTCCACGAAGGGGCCGACCATGCCGCGGAGCACCGATCGGGTCCGGGCGTCTCCGATCGTCCTCGCCGTGGGGATCGCTGCGCTCGCCGTCGCCCTCGCCCTGCCCGCACCGTCACCGACCACGCCGGGTCCCGAGACGATCGGGCCTCGGCGCATCCGGCGCACTCGGCGCCGCACTCGGGGCACCGCCCGTGACGAGTGGCGCGCACCGGTTCGCGATCCGCCCACCACGGACGGTCCGCACCAGCGGAGTGGTCAGGGTACGGTTCGCCGGACTGGGCACCCCCGGTGCCGTCGTCGTCGTCCACTACGGCAGCCCCGGGGACGACTCCGGGAACGAGCGCGTCGCGGAGATCGAGCCGGGCAGCAGCGCCGTCGGCTCGACCGGCCGGTTCGCCTTCACGGCGGCGCTGCCCGAGCTGCCCCGTGGAGCCGACCGGGCGTCCTGGAGCGCCCGCCTGATCGACCCCGCGTCACTCGACGTCCTCGGCCGTGTCGAGGGCGTTCACCTCGTCGAGCACACCGAGCACTGACCACCGATCCACGGCCGGCACGATGAGAGGGCGCGCAGGGTGCTGGCTCCCGCCTCGTCCTGCGGTTACGTTCGCTAGACGAACGTCTGGCCAGCAGTCAGCGGCGAGACCTGACCTCGAGGAGCCCCCGTGTCGACACCCCACCGCACCCCGTCATCCCGACCCGCGTCCATCGCACTCGGGGCCGCACTGCTCCTGACCCTCGGCCTCGCCGGCTGCTCCACGGCCGGATCCGCAGCGCCATCACCCTCTCCGTCCCCCGCCGCGCAGGGCGACGCTCCCGCGACGACCGACTCGTCACCGTCGGTCGACGTGACCGTCGCCGCGACGACACTCGGCAAGGTCGTCGTCGACGGCAAGGGCATGACCGCCTACTACTTCGACGCCGACGTCAAGGACTCCGGCAAGAGCACCTGCACCGGTGGCTGCGCGACCGCGTGGCCCGCGATCGAGGCGACGACGGCGACACCCAAGGTGTCCGGCATCACCGGCAAGGTCGGCACCATCACGGGCGTGGACGGTGGACGGCAGATCACGATCGACGGCCGACCGATCTACACCTTCATCGGGGACAAGAAGGCCGGTGACGTGACGGGTCAGGGCGACAAGGGCGTCTGGTACGTCGTGAACCCGGACGGCTCCGAGCAGAAGAAGTAGGCCACGCACCCCGGCGGGACGGCAGGGATGCCACGCCCGCCGGGGTCAGCCCTCGGCCTCGGCCGGATGTCCGCCCACGCGCACGGGCTCCACCTGCTCGAGCAGCGCGTGCACACCCGGCAGACCGAGCCCGGTGAACAGCGCCGCCCACAGATCCCGGAGCTGCCCCTCGGTGTCCCGCGTCAGCCGGGCGCTCGTCCGGGCCCACATCACCCCGAAGGTCGACGTCAGCACGAGGTCCGCCGCACGTGCCCACTCGGGGTCGGTGGCCGGTCCGGTGCCACCGCTCGAAGCCGACAGGTGCCGACGGACGTAGTCGTCCCACGTGAAGACCCGTGGAATCACCTCCCCCGCACCGCGGAGTTCGTGACTCAGGCGGATCGCGCCGGCAGCCACCGGACACCGTATGGCGTCGGAACAGGCGGACGTGAGCATGACGAGCAGGTGCTCGAGCCCCTCGGGCTGCCGGATCAGCGAGTCGATCGCCGCCCAGCGCGCCTGCTGCCGCTCGATGACCGCGGAGGCGAGTTCGTGCTTGGACGAGAACACGTGGTAGCCGATCGCCGACTTCGGGCGGTCCATCGCGGCGGCGACCCGTGCGAACGAGGTCCCCGCGTAGCCGTGGCTCGCGAACACCGCCGCCGCAGCCTCGATGATCTGCTCGCGGGTCCGGGTCTTCGCCTGCTGCCGCTGGTTCATCGCACTCCTCGGTCGGGTCTTGGTTCATCATACGAACGTCTGACCAGGAGTCGGCAGCGGTCGCACCGGGCGCAATACCTCTGATCCCCTCAGCTTCAGGATTTCGCTAGACGATCGTCTAGCACGTTGTTAGCGTTCACGCACACCGGGCCACCCCGGCCCATCCCCCCACGAAGCGAGGAGTCCCCATGCGTTCGACCCCGTCCACCCACCGCTCCCCGTCGGTCCGCCGACTGACCGTGATCGCGACCTGCGTCACCCTCGGCGGTGCGCTCGCCGCCGGCGTCCTGGTCCCCGCGCAGGCCGGAGCCGCCACGATCTCCCACACGGCGCACGCCACACACACCTCGCCCCGGGCTGCGACCGTGGCGTTCACCGCGAAGACCCACGGCGGGCCCGACCGGAAGAGCTTCACCGGCATCACCTTCGCCGGGACCGGGAAGCCCGGGACCCTGGTCATCGTCTACTACGACGCACCGGGCAAGCCGCGGGGCCTGTTCAACAAGCACATCGCCGAGGTCACCTCGGGCGACGACGTCGTCAGCGCCAGCGGCCACTACCGCTTCACCGCAGCGTTCCCGGACCTGCCGCGCGGCACCACGACACTGCACTGGCACGCCCGTCTCAGCGACCCGGACACCCTGTCGGTGATCGGACGCGTCAACGGCACCCGCACGCTCGGCTGACCCGTGACCCGCCACGCGCAACCGGCGCTCGTCCGCTCCCTGGCCGTCGCGGTGTCACTTGCCGCCGTCGTCGGGGCCACCCTCACCGGGGCTCCGTCGGCCTCGGCCACCACGAACAACCCCGACCGGGTCGCAGCGCCGATCATCGCCGGCACCGAGGTCGGTGTCCCCGGCGGGTCCTGCACGGTCGGTGCCGTGCTGTCCGCCAAGGGGTTCCGGAGCCAGCTCAAGCAGTACCAGCGAGCGACCCGGTGGGTCGTGCTCGCGAAGCACTGCGCGCCGCTGCAGGCTCCCGTGCAGCTCGACGGCGCGACCGTCGGCAACGTGGTCTGGCAGTCCGCGGAGTCGGACCTCGAACTCGCCGTCGTCCCGCCCCTGGCGTGCACCCGGGCCCGGGCGGCGACCGGCTCGTGCGACCAGTCCGTCGCAACGTGGACGCCCCGGGCATCGGGTCGCGTGTTCAACCGGGTGGACGGGGGCCTGGCACGCGCCGCCGTCACCGGCATCGGCAAGCCTGATGCCGATCCCTTCTGCACCAGCGGTGCGGCGAGCGGGCTGCTCTGCTCATGGACGGCCACACGCGTGCCGGCAGGGAGCCATCCCGGCGTGCAGCACCTCGCCGCCGCGCGCGCCGGCGCCGGCATCGAGCCGGGTGACGCCGGCGGACCGGTGCTCAGCGCCACGAACCGGCTCTACGGGATCATCTCGGGCAGCTCGACGAAGGCAGCGACCAGCACGACCGTGATGCTCTACACACCCGTGCAGCAGATGCTCACCGAGCTGTTCCGGTACCGGCTGGCCCCGGCGTCCTGAGTGGGCCGCGGACGGGTCAACACCCGCCCGCGGCCGGTTGGGCGACTGAGCGCTGCCTCATGACCCGGACACGCCCCGGCCACCTCGGCGCCACACCGCCGACGACCCGCGCCGCGATCCTGCGGGGAGCCGGACGCCACCACGTCCGGCTCCCCACGACCCCCGGGTCCTGATCAGATCGAGGTTGCCCCGTGTCCCCGCTCCGCCGCTCCCCACTCACCCACTCCGCACTCACCGGTTCCCCGCGCACCACCCGCGTCGCAGCGACCGCCCTCGCCGGCCTGGCCGTCGTCGCCTCCGCCGCGTTCTCCGTCACGGCCGCCCACGCCGACACCACCCTGCAGCCGGCGTTCACCGCCGCCGACCACCCGGTCACCGACGTCCCCGGTCTGGTCAACGGCCGCGAAATCGCCGCGGTCCACGGACGGTCGGGGCAGACCGTGAACGCCCCGCGCCTGATCCGCTCCGAGTCACTCGACAAGATCACCGCCGCCGGGGCCACGACCCTGGCCGACGAGTACCACGTCGACCTCGTCGTCGACCTGCGCACCCCGTCCCAGATCGCCGCGAAGCCGGACGTCGCGATCCCGGGTGCACGCCACGTCGACATCTCGATGTTCGGCGCGGACGGCGACTACAGCGACGACACCGCGATGTACCACGACCTGGTCGACAAGGGCCGGGTCGACCAGGCGACACCCGGGTCGATGATCACCGCGTACCGCCGCGTGCTGCGGATCCTCGCCACGCACACCAGCGGCACGGTCCTGATCCACTGCTCCCACGGCATGGACCGCACCGGCACCGTGGTGGACCTGCTCGACCGGGTGCTCGGCGTGGACAGCGCGGACATCCTGCACGACTACCTGCTCTCGAACACGCAGCTCGGCGTGACCTGGGCGACACCGCAGCTGCTGCAGGGCACCTTCGAGCAGGACATCGCGACCGAGTACGGCGGCATGGGCTCGTACCTGACCGACACGATCGGCGTGACCAAGCACGAGGCCGCCGCCCTGCGCGAGCGTTTCCTCGTGTCGAACGACGCCACCGTGTCCTCGATCGCGGTCGCCGGCGTGCGTGTCCACCTGCCCGCCGCTGCCTCGTCGCACGGTGCGACCGTGACCGCCCCGGTCCGGACGCTGCGCGTCGCCGACGTCCACGTGCACACCACGAACCCGAACGCGGTCGCCACAGTGCACGTGTCCGGCCGGACGGCACGCATCACGGTCACCGCCCAGGACGGCACCACGAAGGAGGAGTACCGCCTGACGGTCCGTCGCCCGGCGACGAAGCGCTGACCCGGCACCCACACCGACCGCCCGCGCGCCGCGCCGGGCGGTCGGCGTGACCAACTGTTCACCACCACCGTCGCCCGGTCCGGGCGTCCCTCCGGCTACCGTGACAGTCGTGCAGTCCTCCAGACAACGGCGCCCGCGGTGACCGGACACCCCGCCGTCCCGACCATCCACGACGTCGCCGCCCTGGCCGGTGTGTCGAAGTCGGTCGTCTCCCGCGCCCTCGCCGGCGCGTACGGCGTTGCTCCGTCGACGACCGAGCGGGTCAAGCGCGCCGCCATCGACCTCGGCTACGTCGCGAACGCGAACGCCCGCGGCATGTCGGCACACCGCACGCACACGCTCGGGGTGTTCGTCCGCGACGCCTCCACCCCCTTCTACGGGCACCTGCTGACCGCGTTCCAGCTGCAGGCCGCGGCGCGCGGGTACCGCGTCGTCACCGCCACCGGTGCGGGGTCGTTCCCGGTCAGCGAGGAACGCCGGGCGCTCGAGACCCTGGTCTCCCTGCGCGTCGAGGGGCTCATCGTCTGCAGCGGCGCCCTGCCGATCGCCGACGTCCTGCCCTTCGCCGGCCGCATCCCGACCGTGGTCTCCGGGCGCCCCGAGACGAACGACGCGGTGAGCAGCGCGTACTGCGACGAGCGCGGTGGCGGACGCGGCCTCGCCGACCACGTCGCCGACCTCGGACACCGTCGCGTCGCCGTGCTGACGGTCACACCGGCCGGTTCACTGACGCAGTCGGCACGCACCGACGCGATGGTGCGCCGACTCCGTGCGCGCGGCGCCGAGGTGCTCCGGATCCGCTCCGAGGACCACGGAGCAGACCCCGAGGACCTCGACTCGTTCGTCGAGCAGGTCCTGCGGGCAGGCGGTGTCACGGCGATCATGGCACCGAGCGACCGCTGGGCCGTCGGCGTGCTCGAGTCGATGCGCCGCCGCGGCCTCCGCGCACCGGACGACCTGTCGGTCACGGGCTACGACGGGGTCGCCCCGCTCGCCACCGAGCTGCTCGGCATCACCTCGTGGCGACAGCCGCTCGGCCTGATCGGGCGCCTGTCCGTCGACGACGTGGTCGACCAGATCGACGGCCGTTCGACGGGCGTCACCCACAACGCGGTCGACGGCACCCTGGTACCGGGCCGGACCGCCGCCCGGGTCTGAGCGCCGGGCGGAGCGCACGGACGAGAACGGCCGACCCCGCGTCGCCGACACCCATCGTTCACCGTTCCGTCACGGACCGACGGGTGAGATCCGGGCACGTCCCGTCGATCATGGGGAACGTTCCCGACCATCGGGAACGTTCCCCATCCCCGATCCCGGACGGACCCATGCCCCAGAACGTCACCGCCAAGCTGCCGCGCGACCCGAGCGACCCGTACCGCCACGGCATCTACCTGCGCCCGGACGCCCGCACCTGCCGAGCCGTCACGGTCGTCACCGACCAGCTCCGGGCGCAGTACGGCCTGCTGTCGGCCGGCGCTTTCCCCCCGCACGCCACACTCGTCGGCAGCCAGCCGTTCGGCAGCCACGAGGACCAGGTCGTCGCGGCCGTCACGGCACTGCTCGACGGCCGACCGGCGTTCGACGTCCACAACGCCGGCGTCCGTGAACAGGGCATCGGGTTCGTCTACGACGTCGCGACCCGACCGGACGGCTCGCACAACGACGACTTCGTCCGGCTCGCCGCCGACATCGACGCCGTGGTCGCACCGTTCCGGCAGCCGATGCAGGTCCCGCTGGCGAACGACTACGACCCGGAGCAGTACCGCGCGCACCTCTCGCTCGCCTCACACGACCTGTACGGCCGACCGGACCTGCACGACGAGGTCGGCGCGTTCATCCGCGAGCTCGACGTCGACGTGCCGACCGGGTTCCGCGGCGACACCGTCGTGCTCTACCGCACCGCGAGCCCGGACTGGTCCGGTCGCTGGTGGCAGACGATGACGTGGGAGCACGTCCACACCTGGAAGCTCGCCTGACCGTGGCCGCGACCCTCCGCGACGTCGCCGAGCGGTGCGCCATCTCGCGATCGCTCGTGTCACTCGCCCTGCGGGGCGACGACGGTGTGTCCCGGCCACGTCGGGAACTCGCGGTGCGGACGGCGGACGAGCTGGGCCTCCCGGTCGGTTCGCTCGCCAGGCGACGCGCGCAGGGCGCGCCGCTCGTACTCGGGGTGGTCGTCACCGAAGCCGCGAACCCGTTCCACGACGAAGCGCTCCGGAGCGCACGCGCGACCGCGCAGACCCTGGGGTTCGCGCTCCGGGTCGTGGACGGGTTCCGTGACCCTGCCCGGTTGGCCGACGGCCTGGAGGCCCTGCACGCCTCCCACGGATCGGCCGACGGTGTCCTCGGGGTCGCGGTCCTGAGCAGTCGGCTCGCCCCGGCACGGCTGGCTGCGGTCGCGTGCGACCTGCCGGTCGCGGTCCTCGGGTCGAGCGGGTCGGCGCTCGCGGGTCTCGGACTCGACACCGTGCGCGCCGACGAGGAGTCGGGCATGCGCGAACTGGTGCTCCACCTCGCCGCACTAGGACACCGGCGCACGTGCTTCGTGGCGGAGTCCGACCACCCCTCGACGACCCGTCGCGCCGTCGCGCACGCCGCGGTCGCTGCGCAGCTCGGCAAGCCAGGCGACCACCGCGTCGACGACGTCGCGGCCCTGGCGGCCGACCCGGCGCGGATCGCCCGGCACCTCGGTGACGGGGTGACGGCCTTCGTCGGGACGAACGACGCGACCGCGGCGCGGCTCGTGGCGATCGCCGACGGCGCGGGACTCGCGCTCCCCCGGATGGCGGCGGTGACCGGGTTCGACGGCACCGGCCTCGGCGAACGGCTCGACCTGACGAGTGTCGACCAGCCGCGCGTCCGGATGGGTGCGCGGGCGGTCGAGCTCGTGGTCGAGCGGCTCCGGGGCCGCCGCGGCGACCGGCACGAGGTGCTCCCGACGCACCTGCTGCCGCGTGGGTCCACCGCGAGGGCGGTCGCCGGGCACCCGCTCGACTGACCGCTCGCGACGCCCACGTCGAATCGGCCGGCGGGCGGGCCGGCGGCTCAGCCGGTGGCGGTCGTGGCCGACAGCTCCTGCACCCGGCGCACCAGCTCGGCGTGCGATCCCCCGGCGCCGGCGGCGACGTAGTCGTCCGCCAGGTGGGCGCGGCCGACGGCTTCGCCCCGACGGAAGCCCCGGAACCACCCGCCGGCGCGCTCGAGCACCAGCGCGCCGGCGGCGACGTCCCACGGGTGCGTAGCGAAGCCCATCGTGACGTCCGACCACCCGGCGGCGACGTGCACCAGGTTGAGGGCACCGCTGCCGAGGCTGTGGTGGTGGCGGTACCGGAGCGTCAGATCCCGGAGCAGGTCGAACGCCGCGGCCTCGCCGAGCAGGTCGAGGTCCTGCTGCACCGGAAAGCTCGTCAGCACCGTCGCTGCGTCGTCCGGCCCCGACGACGAGTGCATCGGCGCACCGTCGAGCCAGGCGCCGTCGTCGTCCGCCGCGAACACGTGGTCGGCGACCGGGTCGAAGACCACCCCGGCGTCGACCTCGCCGTCGACCTCGGCCGCGATCGAGATGCACCAGTACGCGAGTCCGCGGGCGAAGTTCGCAGTGCCGTCGATCGGGTCCACGATCCACCGCACCACGGGGCCGTCGGTGCTGCCGACGCCCCCAGCGGTGCCGGTGGTGCCGGTGGTGCCGGTGGTGCCGGTGGCGCCGGTGGTGCCGCCTTCTTCGCCGAGCACGACGGAGCCCGGCACGGCGGCGGTGAGCACCGCCGTGATCGCCTCCTCCGCCGCGCGGTCGTGCAGGGTCACCACGTCGTGCGCATCGCGCTTCGTGCTGATCGTCATCGGGGCGCGGAACACGGCGAGCAGGTCGGGCGCGACGGTGCGCGCGGCTTCCTCGGCGATCACCCGGAGTGTCTGGGGAGCAGGAACGGTTCGCATGGTCCCCGGTTCTACGACGTCGAGGCCCCTGGACGGCGAACCACGCCGGTCGACGGGCCGAACCCGAGGTGAACGCGCGGCGTGCGGCGGTGAACGTCGACACCCGATCGGCGGAGGGGTTGAACGCGGCGTGAACGGGTGACGGCGGGTGGTCGACGTGCCTTGACCGGTCTTCGACCCCCGCCGCACAGTGGAGTCGTTCCCGGTTAGGGAACGTTCCCTACTCGGAGGAGTCCGCCCCATGACGGTCCCCGTCAGGTCCGGCCTGGTCGCCGGTCCCCCGCGTACCGCAGGGTCGCCGCGTCCACCCCGGGCGACCCGGACGACGCGGTCCTCGTTGCGCTCGGACCGCCGACTCGGTCTGGTGCTCCTCGCACCGGCGCTGCTCGCGTTCGCGGTCTTCGTCTTCTACCCGCTCGGCCGCGTCCTGGTCCTCAGCACCCAGGGCACCGACATCTTCGGTCAGCCGGCGGGCTCGGTGGGGCTGCAGAACTACGTCCGCACGTTCACCGACCCCGCATTCGGACGGACGATGCTGACCACCGCGGTCTTCTGCGTCGGCGTGGTCGTCGGCCGCATCGTGTTCGGTCTGCTCGTCGTGATCCCCCTGACCGTGAAGCTCCGCGGCCTGCCGGTCTTCCGCGCGCTCCTGACGGCGCCCATGGTCGTGTCCGTGTCAGCGGGGTCCGTCGCGTTCGCGGCGATGCTCGCACCCAGCAACGGATTGCTGAACACGGTGATCACCCAGTTGGGTGGCGCGCCCGTGCCGTTCCTGACGAGCACGCAGTGGGCCCTGGCGAGCGTCATCGTCGTAACGATCTGGGGGTCGCTCGGGTTCACCGTGCTGCTCCTGCTCGGAGCGTTCGGCGCCATCGACCAGGACGTCATCGAGGCGGCGCACCTCGACGGCGCCGGGCCCGTGCGGACACTCTGGTCGATCTCCCTGCCGCTCGTCACGCCGACGCTCTTCTTCGTCGTCGTGACCGGCACCGTCGAGGCACTCACGACCTTTGGGCAGATCCAGATCCTCACCGGCGGCGGTCCGGCCGACTCGTCGAAGACCCTCGTCTACGCGATCTACCAGCAGGCGTTCGGGTCCGGCAGCGCGAACTTCGGCCTCGCCGCCGCGCTCGGGGTCGTCCTGTTCCTGCTGGTCCTCGGGCTGTCGCTCGTGCAGTTCGGCGTGCTCGAGAAGCGGGTGAACTACTGATGCGCCCCGTCACCGCACGCCGGCTCCGGAGCGTCTTGGTCTACGCCTGGCTCGTCATCGCGGTCGTCGTCGTCTGCTTCCCGCTCTACTACGTGTTCGAGGGCGCCCTCACCCCGACCCGGTACCTGGACCAGGGCCTCGCCGGTCTCGTGCCGATCCACCTGACGCTCGACAACATCGTCCGCGCCACGCAGGTCGTCCCGCTCGGGCAGCAGTTCCTGAACAGCGTCGTCGTCACCCTCGCCCAGACGGTGCTGCAGGTCGTCATCGGCATCATCACCGCCTACGCCCTGGTGTTCTGTCGGCTCCGGGGCACCCGTGCCCTGTTCCTCGTCCTGCTCGCCAGCATGATGATCCCCGGCGAGACGACCCTGATCGCGAACTACCTGACCGTCGCGTCCTGGCACCTCATCGACACGCTCCTGGTCGTCTTCCTGCCGTTCGTGGCCTCGGCGCTGACGATCTTCCTGTTCCGCCAGGCGTTCCTGAGCTTCCCGGACGAGCTGCGCGAAGCCGCGGTGCTCGACGGCGCCGGACACTTCCGGTTCATCCGGTCCATGCTTCTGCCGCTCACCCGCCCGACGCTCGTCTCGGTCACCCTGGTGAGCGCGACGGCCGCCTGGAACGGGTTCTTCTGGCCGCTCCTCGTCACCAACTCGCCGGAGCACCGCACCGTGCAGGTCGGCATCGCCCAGCTGTCCGACGCCGAGGCCGCCGACATCGGCGTGGTCCTCGCCGGCGCCGCCATGGTGACCCTCCCCGTCCTGGTCCTCGTCCTCGTCGCCCAGCGGTTCCTCGCCGGCGGCCTCACCGCCGGGGCGCTCAAGTGACGACACGCTCGATCCCCTCCCCGACCCCCGACCGCCCCACACCCGAAGGACGCACCATGCCCGCACGTCGTTCCACCGCCCTCACCGCACTCGCCTCCGGGGCCGTCGCGGTCCTCGCCCTGACCGGGTGCTCCACGTCGAGCTCCGCGTCGGACAGCTCCGGCCCCGTCACCGTCGACTTCTGGCACGCCATGTCCGGGCCGCCCGCGACCGAGCTCGACGCGCTCGTCGCCCGCTTCAACAAGGAGAACGACCAGCACATCACCGTGAAGTCGTCGTTCCAGGGCGACTACGCGGCCGTCCAGACGAAGTACACGGCGGCGGTGCAGTCCGGCTCGACACCGGACCTGCTCATGATGAACGACGTGTCGACCGGCTTCATGATCGACTCCGGCCAGACGGTGTCGCCCGCGAAGATCAGCGGATCGACGTCAGGCACCGACACGATCGCCCCGGCCGCCGCGACGTACTACAGCGACGGCAAGCAACTCGCGGCGATGCCGTTCTCGGTCTCGATGCCCGTGCTCTACCTGAACAAGGCACTCGTCGCGAAGGCCGGCCTCGACGCCACGAAGCCGCCGAAGACGCTGGCGCAGGTCGCGACCTGGGCCGAGAAGATCCACGCCGCGACCGGTGGCTACGGCATGAGCATGAACATGGGCGACTCGTGGATGCTCGAGGAACTCAGCGCCTCGGGCGGCCAGCCCTTCTGCACGCCGGACAACGGGCGGAAGGGCAAGCCGGTCACCGGTGTCTCGCTCACCTCGGACACCCAGGTGCAGTTCATGACCACACTGCAGAAGCTCTACCAGGACGGCGCTGCCCTGAACCCCGGCACCGACTCGACCGTGCAGAACTCGGCGTTCTCGAGCAACAAGGTCGGAATGCTGCTGACCTCGTCCGGCGCCTACACGACGGTCGACCCGGACGGCTCGAAGTCGGTCGTCGCCCGGTTCCCCACCACGTCGGCCTCCGACGACGCCGGCCAGGTCATCGGCGGCAACGCGCTGTGGATCTCCGGCAAGGGCCACTCGTCCGCCGAGCAGCAGGCGTCGTACACGTTCGCCAAGTGGCTCCAGACGCCGGACGTGCAGGCCGAGTGGGCGAAGGCGACCGGCTACGTCGCGATGAACACCGACGCCCAGGACACCACGGTGGGCAAGCGCTCCCTGTCCGACCCGAACATCGCCACGATGTACCAGCAGCTCGCCGACGACCCCACGAGCGTCGCCGCGGCCGGCTGCATCACCGGAGCGTTCCCGACGGTGCGCGCCACCGTCATCGGCGCCTTCAACCGGATCGTCGAGGGTGCCGACGTCAAGTCGACGATGCAGGACGCGGAGCAGCAGGCCGGCAAGCAGATCGAGTCGTACAACGAGGCCGCCGGCAAGTGACCACGGTCCGCGCGTGAGCGCCCCGCGAGGCTGACCAAGGGTTCATGGAGCACGATCGTCGTTCGCCATACGGTTGTCTGACGAAGCGGGCAGGCAGCCCGCGCGACGATCGGAGCCCTGTGGTGTCTGCTGCGAACGGCCGGCCCGGCTACGGGGCTCCGGACCCCCTGCGCATCGTGTTCTCGTTCCCACGGGGGCGGGGACACCTCGCGCCGATGCTGCCGCTCGCCCGCGCGGCCAGCGCTGCCGGGCACCGGACCGCACTGAGCGGCGCACGCGAGGCCGTCCTCGAACAGACCGGGTTCTCGCACCGGCAGCCGCGGGACGTGGAGCTGCCGGCGAGCAGGCCGGGCACCGGCGCCCTGACCCCGATCGACCCGAGCACGGTGCTCACGCGCGTCCCCCAGGTGTTCCTGGGGGACGCGGCCGCCGGGGCCGTCGTCGACGTCGGACGGCTGGTCACTCGGTGGACGGCCGACCTCGTGGTCTGCGGGGAGTTCGACTTCGGCGCGATGACCGCAGCCGAACGAGCCGGGGTGCCGTGCGTGGTGGTCCTGGCCTTCGCCTCGGCCGGTGGGACCTGGCGCGACGTGGTGCGAGAGCCGCTCGAGGCGCTCCGGCGACGCGCGGGACTCGGGCCCGACCCGCAGCAGCACATGATCGGCGGCGCGCTCACCGTCATCCCGTTCCCGGCGTCGATGCGATCCGGGCACGAGCTGCATGGCCCGGTGATCCGGATGCGACCGGACACCTGGTCGTCACCACCGTCGGATGCCGCGGCGTGGTTGGCCACCGGCAACGGACCGCGCGTCTACGTCACGCTCGGCACCGAGTTCAACACGAAGTCAGGCGACCTGTTCGCTCGGCTCATCGACGCCCTCGCCGCCCTGCCGGCACGGATCCTCGTGACGACCGGACCCTGGGTCGACCCGACGACCTTCCCGGTGCCGGCGGGGCCGGGAGCGATCCGGATCGAGCAGTACGTCCCGCAGGACTCGGTGCTCGGGCTCGTGGACCTCGTGGTGAACCACGGCGGGTCCGGATCGGTGACCGGGGCACTCGCGCACGGGGTGCCCCTGCTGGTCATGCCGCTCGGTGCGGACCAGTTGCCGAACGGCGGCTGCGTCGAGGCCCTGGGCGCCGGACTCGTCCTCGACGCCGCGACGGCGACCCCGGCGGACATCCGCGCCACCGCGTCGCGACTCCTGACCGAGCCGGCGTTCCGCGTCGCAGCGGATCGGGTCAGGACCGAGATCGCGACAGGTGAACCCCCGGCCGTCGTCCTCGCCGCCGTCGAGCGCCTGGTCGGCCGGCCCCCGACCCGTGCTGACGAACGCTGAGCGGCGACCAGGCGACCCGAAGTCACTCGGGTCAGCGCACCAGGCAGATCGTGCTGAAGTCGACGTCCGGACCGGGCCGCGTGTACGACGTGCCGCTCTCGAGCCAGTCTGCGGCCGGCGAGAGCTGGTCGGGGACCATTTCCGCCTCCGACCGTGCGTCGATGCCCTCGGACTCCCAGTACGCGCGGACGCGGTCCACGTCGCGGTTCGCACCCTCGATCAACGTGTGGTCCTCGGGCAGGAGTTCCTTGCCGTCGGCGTCCGTGTAGTTGTCCGGGTGAAACCAGTACCGCCACCGCACCCCCTGGTGGGCGTTCGACAGCAGGCAGTCATCGCTGTACGCGCCACCGGCTCGCTCACCATCGCGGTAGGCGGACTTCCGGTCGCCGCCGAGGATCCGCACGGTGCGGTCCCCGATCCGCTCGAGCGTGGCCCGGGCGTCGCCGTCGGCGAAGTGCCGCTCGGCGGCGGTCGCCGGCTGCGCCCACTGCCGGGCGTCGGCGACCATGCTCCGCACCTGCGACGTCAGGACCAGGCCGTTCCACGGCACGGCGATGACCAGCACCACGATCGCCGCG
The DNA here is from genome assembly GCF_018598405.1 of Curtobacterium flaccumfaciens. Lineage (NCBI taxonomy): Bacteria > Bacillati > Actinomycetota > Actinomycetes > Micrococcales > Microbacteriaceae > Curtobacterium > Curtobacterium flaccumfaciens. The sequence continues at coordinate 41,439 of NZ_JAHEWS010000012.1, forward strand.
ACGACGGCGACCAGTGAGTGCCGCGGTTCGCGCCGACGAGCCCGGACCTGCACGACGAGCACCACCACGGGGATCCCCACGGCGAGCACGGCGCCGATGACCAGCCGCGCCAACACGCCCCCTGCTCCGAGCCGGTCGTCCATCGACCCGAAGTCGCGCGCCAGGTACGCCCCGATCTGGACCGCCCAGCTCACGACGAGCAGCACCGGCAGCACGAGCGCGATGGCGATCGCGTTGCCCCGCCCCGTCGTCGGGCCCGTCCGCTGGTCTCGCCAGTCCTGCTGTTCCGTGCCCATGCCGGCCCCCGCCCCCGTGGTGTCCGGACCATCCTGTCAGCGGAACGCGATCGGGGCCCGAGCGACGCATCCGCCCACCCCCGAATCGGTGGTGCCGGAGCAGCCCTGGTTGCTGCCAAGATGACCGACGTGACCACGACCACGCCTCGCGCCGATCCCGACGCCGCTGCCGACGGCTTCGAAGGGGGCTGGTTCCGCATCGACGACGACCTGGAGCACCTGGACGACGTGGTGTGGCGACCCGCCTCGGACGCGGACGACACAGCGACCACCCCCGGCCCTGCCGCCGTCATCGTCGGTGGCGAGGCGCGCGAGCACGTCGGTTCGACGCTGCCGTTGGCGCAGCTGGCGGAGATCGACGTGGCACGTCAACGCACCGTGCGGAAGCTCTGGCTCAGCCCGATCACCATCGTGGTTTGTCTGCTCGTCGTGACCGCGCTCGAGGTCTCGGGTCTGCCGTAGCGGACGGACCTCGGCAGGCAGCTCCTGGTCGGACTCGGCACGGCTCTGCCGGTCGACGCGCTCTGCACCGCGATCTGGTGGCGGATCACGCGTGACCCCTCGGGCGCCGTCGTCCGCAAGATGGGCGGACACCGGACCCGCCAGCAGTACGACCAGCAGCGCGCCGTCCTCGAACGCTGACCGCGCCGCGAGCCCTCACCGAACCGGCGCCGACACAGCCGCGCCACCCACCGGGGGCTCAGGCTCCGGCGACGGCGACGGCGACGGTGAGGGCGACGGCCGCACCCCGCGCCCAGGCCGCAGCACCGCGTCCACCCGCTCACGGTCGAGCTCGCCCTGCCACCGCGCCACCACGAGCGTCGCGACGCAGTTGCCGAGCAGGTTGACGCTCACCCGCATCGCGTCCATGATCCGGTCGGCACCGAGCAGCAGCGCGACGCCAGCGACCGGGAACAGCCCGAGGCTCGTCGCCGTCGCGGACAGTGCCAGGAACGACGATCCCGGCACCCCGGCCATGCCCTTCGACGTCAGCAGCAGCACCCCGAGGGCGGCGACCTGCTGCTCGAGCGTCAGCGGCACCCCGAACGCCTGGGTCAGGAACAGCAGCGAGATCGACAGGTAGATCGCCGCCCCGTCGAGGTTGAACGAGTACCCCGTCGGCACGACGAGCCCGGCGACACTGCGGGAGACGCCGACCTCGGTGAGCCGGGTGATCATCCGCGGCAGCACGGCCTCGGTCGACGCCGTCCCCAGGGCCAGCCCGAACTCTGCCCGGGTGTGCCAGACAAAGCGCCAGATCGGCACCCCGGACAGCAGCCGCCCGCCGACGAGCAGCGCCACGATGAACACCGCCGCGGCGCCGTAGCAGGCGGCGATGAGGAGCCCGTAGGACCCGAGGGTGTCGATCCCGTACTGCCCGACCACGTACGCCATCGCCCCGAACGCACCGAGCGGCGACAGACGCATCACCCAGCCCAGGATGCGGTAGACGACCTCGAGGCACAGGTCGAGGCCCCGCACGAGCGGTCGCGCACGGTCACTCCCGATCGCTGCGATGGCCGCTCCGACGAACACCGCGAAGACGAGCACCTGCAGGATGTCGTTGGTCGCGAACGCGTTCGCGACGCTCGACGGGATGAGGTCGAGGATGAAGGTCCCCGCGTCCGGAGCCGTGCCGCCCGCGGTCTTCGCCGCGACGGCCGAGGCGTCGAGCGACGACGGGTCGATCCGCAGGCCGGCCCCGGGCCGCACGAGGTTGCCGACCAGCAGCCCGAACACGAGCGCGCACGACGACGCGAGCAGGAAGTAGATCATCGCCTTGCCGGCGATCCGTCCCACGGACCGCAGGTCGCCGACGTGCACGATGCCCGTCACCACGACGATGAACACGAGCGGCGCGATCACCATCTCGATCAGTCGGATGAACCCCTGCCCGACCACGTTCAGCACCGGCGCTGCCGCGGGGAAGCAGACCCCGACGGCGATGCCGAGGGCCACCCCGATCGCGATCTGCACGAACAGCGACTGGTACCAGCGAGCGGGAGCACGATCCGTGGCGGTGACGTCCATGCATCCACCCCACCGCGCGCGTGTTTCGTCGACGTTGCGATCCTGTTCCCACCTGCCGCGCCGCGTGCCCACCGAAACAGGTGGCTGGCCCGCGCGTGACGGCCCACGTCCTGGGCCGTCACGACACGGGCTGGAGGCCCGGTGCCAGCTGGCACCGGGCCTCCAGTCCGTCATCCACTCACGTCGCGGGCCGCACGCGCCACCGCGGGCAGCTCGCTGCCGTTCGCCTCGACCGCGCGCCTCACGAGCATGCCGACCGTCACCAGGGTGCCGATGCTCGAGGACTCTCACCCACTCCCAGTCCGTGCCGCGCCACGCGCGTGCTCGCCGCACCTACGCTCCGAACGTCCGGCCATCCCCCCGACGGAAGCGGCCCCCGTGTCCTCGTACCTGCTCTGTGCCCCGCCCGTCTACGGCCACCTCGCGCCCCTTGTCGAGGTCGGACGCACCCTCGCCGAGCGCGGCCACGAGATCACCGTGCTGACGGGGTCCAAGTACCGCGAACTCGTCGTCGGCGCCGGGCTCCGGTTCGTGGGGCTGCCGGCCGACGTCGACTTCGACGACGCCGATCTGCAGGACCGGCTCGCCGACGCCACGGCTGCACGCGGGATCGCCGTCGTCCGCGAGGGCATCATCGCCATGTTCGTCCGCGCGATCCCGTCCCAGTACCGCGCGCTGACGGCGCTGCTGGCAGCGGGGCGCTTCGACGCGGTGCTCGGCGAGGCGTCGTTCACCGGGCTCGCCCCGTACCTCGCGCTGCCGCCGGGCGACCGCCTGCCCGTGCTCGGGATCGCGACCACTCCGGTGACGCTCACCAGCGTCGACGCCGCCCCCTTCGGCACCGCACTCGCGCCGGGTCGCGGGCCACTGGCGCGGGTGCGCAACCGACTGCTCACCGCCGCGATCCACCCCGTGCTCACCCGCCCGCTGCAACAGGCCGTCGACGCCGTGCTCGCCGAGGTGGGGGCGCCGCCGTCGCAGACCGGGACGTTCGACTTCGCCTACCGCTGCTTCGACACCCTGTTCCAGCTGAGCGTCGCGGAGCTCGAGTACCCCCGCCGCGAGCTCCCCGACTCGGTCCGGTTCGTCGGTCCGGTCGTGGCCCGCGCGGCGCCGACGGCCGAGGCCGACCTGCCCTCGTGGTGGGACGACCTGGACAGCGACACCCCGGTGGTGCACGTGACCCAGGGCACGATCGACACCGTCGACCTCGGCCGGCTCCTCGCGCCGACCCTGCGCGCGCTGGCGGACGAGGACGTCCTCGTCGTCGCGACCACGGGTGGCCGCCCGGTCGACCAGGTCGAACGGGCGCTCGGCACGGCGCTGCCCGCGAACGCCCGGGTGGCGACCTTCCTGCCCTACGACCAGCTGCTGCCGCGGTGCAGCGTCGTCGCCACGAACGGCGGGTTCGGCGGGGTGCAGCGTGCCCTCGCACACGGCGTGCCGCTGGTGGTCGCCGGGTCGACGGAGGACAAGCCGGAGGTCGCTGCCCGGGTCGCGTGGGCCGGGTGCGGGCGGAACCTGCGCTCGGGGACACCGCGGCCACAGGCGATCCGTCAGGCGGTCCGCGAGGTCCTGGCGTCGCCGGCCCACCGCGCCCGCAGCCGTCGGGTCGCGGCGTCGATCGCGGCCCTGCCCGACCCCGTCGACGTCATCGAGGCCGGGCTGGCGGCGGCGGTCGCAGCCGCCGCGGACCGCACCCTGCGACGCTGATCCCGCCTGCCGGCCCACGTCGTGGGGTCGCGCAGATGCGGACAGGAGGCGCGGTGCCAGCTGCCACCGCGCCTCCCGTCCGGCTCATCCCGCGTCGTCGTGCCCGGCGCGGTCCCGCGGTGCCGGTGCCGCTGCGGACGCCGTCCGGATCCGGAGCGGCACGGTCCCCGCGACGTACCGGTCGTCGCCGGCCTCGAGCGGGCGGCCGTCCTCGGCGGTGCTGGACCGACGCACCTGCAGGAGCGCCGCGCCGGGCCGGACACCGAGGAGCGCGGCGTCCGCGTCGTCGGCCAGCAGCGCGTCCACGGTGGTGACGGCGGAACCGACCCGGATGCCGAACCGGTCCTCCAGGGTCGCCGACACCGACGTCTGCCCACCGGGGATCGTCCTGATGACGGCTGCGACCCACGGGGCGTAGGCGGTGCGCTCGAGCATGACGTCGACACCGTCGAGGGACCGCACCCGCACGACGTGCAGGACGGGCTCGTCGTGCGCGGCGCGGAAGACGCGCCGCTCACGCACGGTTGCCAGCCGTTCCTCGACCGCCACCACACGCCCACCCGGCTCGTGCCCCCGTGCCCTGGCCAGTTGGCCGAAGGACTCGAGCGCGCCGGCGTCCTGACCGAGCGTCGTGGTGCGGACGCGCCAGCGGGAGCCGGAACGTGCCGTCAGGACCTGCCGGTCGCGGAGCAGCCCGAGCGCGTTCCGCACGGTGCCCCGCGCAACGGCGTAGTCGGCGGCGAGGTCGTGCTCGCCCGGCAGGACGCCGGTGGCGTCGAACTCACCGCGGAGCACCCGGTCGGCGAGGTCCTCGGCGATCTCCCGGAACAGTGGTCGCACCCGGTGATCCTCCCGCGCTGCGGCTCGAGCTGTCCAGGTGCGTCGGAGTTCTCGTGGATCGACCTCGGAACCACAGGGCCGAACCGCGGCGCACCTGGACAGGTCGATCCCGACTCCACCGGACGCGTTCACCCCGCTGCCACGACCGGGCAAGGCACGGTTCAGCGCACCTCGTTGTCATGCTGACGGGCGCTCCTCCCCCGCGGCGCCCGCACTCCCACCGACCTGGAAGGCCTGCGATGAGCACGAGGAAGCCCGAACACGGCGCACCCGACGTCAGCCTGGACGCCGCACCGCCCCTGACCCCGGACGCCGCGTACACCGCCGCGGTCCGCCCCGGTCTGAGCCGCCGGACGGTCCTGGTGGGCGGCGCAGCAGCGATCATGGCCGGCGTCGCCGCCGGGTCCGCGTTCGGACCGGGCGCGGCCGATCGTGCCAGCGCGGCGACCGCTCGTGCCGTCCCCACCGGCACGATCGCCGACGTGAAGCACGTCGTCGTGCTCATGCAGGAGAACCGGTCGTTCGACCACTACTACGGCACGATGCCCGGGGTCCGCGGGTTCTCGGACAAGCAGGCGCTCGAGCTGCCGACCGGACACGACGTCTTCCACCAGCCGGCGGCGGCCCGCACCGACGGGGGCGCCATGCTGCCGTTCCGGCTCGACACCACCCGGTTCAACGCGCAGAACGCCGACGGCCTCGACCACTCCTGGGGCGGCGGGCACACCGCGTGGAACGGCGGGGCCTGGAACCGGTGGGTCGACGCGAAGAGCGCCCAGACGATGGGCTACTTCACCAGCGAGGACATCCCCTACCAGCGCGCACTCGCCAGCGCCTTCACGGTCTGCGACGACTACCACTGCTCGCTCAACGGGCCCACGACGCCGAACCGCCTGTACCAGTGGTCGGGCACCATCGACCCCCGCGGCGCCCAGGGCGGACCGGCGACCGACAACCCGGCGGACTACGAACCGGTGTTCGCCTGGACCACCTACGCCGAACGACTGCAGGCGGCCGGGGTCACCTGGAAGACCTACGCCAACGACGAGGTCGGTGACAGCTCCGCCGACCCGTACGTCGGCGACTACGGCGACAACCCGCTCTGGCTGTTCGAGCAGTACCACCGCGCGCTCGCGTCCTCCGACCCCGCCCAGCAGGAGCTCGCCGCGCGGGCGGGGCTGCACGACGGGTGGAAGCCGAACTCGGGCAAGGGCCTCGACGTCACCCACCTGCTCAGCCAGTTCGGCCAGGACTGCGCGACCAACAGCCTGCCGACCGTGTCGTACGTCGTCGCCCCCTACGGCTGGAGCGAGCACCCGGCGGCCAGCCCGGACTACGGCGCCCACTACACGAACGCCGTGGTGCAGGCGCTCTTCAGCAACCCGGACACCTGGGCCTCGACCGTCCTGCTCGTCAACTACGACGAGAACGACGGGTACTTCGACCACGTCGTCCCCCCGTTCGCCGAACCCGGCACCCCAGACGAGTACGTCGACGGTCTGCCCATCGGCATGGGCGCCCGCGTGCCGATGACCGTGGTGTCCCCGTGGAGCCGAGGCGGGTGGGTCAACTCGCAGGTGGCGGACCACACGTCCGTGATCCAGTTCCTCGAACACGTCACGGGGGTCCGCGAGCCGAACATCTCCGCCTGGCGACGGACCGTCTCCGGGGACCTCACGAGCTGCTTCGACTTCAGCGCGATCGACCCGAGCATCCCCGGCCCCGACGTCGTCCCCGGCATCGAGCAGACCCGGGCGCTGGTGGCGGCCGCCGACGCCGACCAGGCGAAGCCGCCCATCGAGGAACCCGCGATCGGTGCGCAGACCGTGCCCGTCCAGGAGCCCGGGACCGTCCGCCGTCGGAGCCTGCCCTACCGGCAGCACGCGGACGCGACCGTCGACCGGAGCACCGGTCGGGTCACCGTGACGCTCACGAACGACGGTCGCCAGGGGGTCAACTTCCTGGTGTACCCGAACACCGCGATGCCGTTCGCCGCCCACCCGAAGACCGTCCCCGTGGGCTCCACCGCCGACTGGGCATGGGACACCACGACGACCGCTGGAGCGTACGACGTCAGCGTCTACGGGCCCGACCGGTTCCTCCGGCGCTTCGCCGGCACCGTCGAGGCCGGTGGTCGGGCGACCGGCGGGGTGCCGCACGTCTCCGTCGTCCGGGACCACCGCGGTCGGCGCACCCTGCAGCTCCTGCTCGAGAACACCGGTCGGGCGGAACTCCGGTTCGTGCTCGTGGCCAACGACTTCGTGGAGCACCGCGAGACCGCGCACGTCCGCGGCTCCGGGCACAAGACGATGCACTGGCCGCTCGACGAGTGGGGGTACTACGACGTGGTCGTGACCGCGGGGGGTGTGCCCGGGTTCCGGTACCGCTTCGCCGGGCGCGCGGAGCGCTGAGGCGGGCCGACCCGTGTGGGTCGGCAGGGACGGTCAGGCCGCGTCGACGGCGGACGGGAGGCCCGGTGCCAGCTGGCACCGGGCCTCCCGTCCGTTCCCACGTCTGTCCCGCGCGACGTCTCGCTTGCCGTGTCACGCGTCAGATGCGGTGCCGGCGGGTGCGACCGGAGCGACCGGTGTCGTGGCTTCGGCGTCGGCTTGCGCCGCTTGCCGGGCGAGCACCCGGTCCAGGAAGCGATCGACGAACGGCAACCCGACGACGACCGCACCGACGACGGCCGCGACGGGGACGATCACCGTCCAGCCGCGCAGGGTCGAGTAGATGTTGGCGCCGAGGACGACCCACACCACGACCGTGAGCGGCCGCACCGGACCGGCGTCGGCGAGCAGGTTGATCGCGTCGACGGCCGCGGGCAGCCCTCGCCGTCCGAGCAGTGTCAGCATGACCCCGATGACGATGAGCCCCATCGCCCGGACGGTGCCGACCCACGCGACGTCGCTTGCCGGATCCGCCAGCGCACGCTGGATGAACACCACTGCCGCAAGGACCCCGACGGCGAACAGGGTGACGATCACGATGACGGTCAGCAGACGGACGGAGCGGCGCACGAGGACTCAGCATATGGACCCGTCGGGGCGCCCCGACGCGGCGCCCCGACGCGGCGGCTCGACTCGCTAGGCGACGACCACCTGCGCGTTGACCAGGATGTCGTGCAGATCGGGACGGAGCGCATCCTGCGAGGTCGTCCGGACCTTCACGATGAGCGCCGCTCCGGGCTTCGCGAAGGCGCGCGCCACGGTCGCCGACCACGACCCGTCCGTGTTGCGCCCGGCGATCGACAGGAACTGCGCGGTGCCGCCGGTGATCGTCGGCAGGAGCTGCTCCTCGAGTCGGTCGGCCGGGAGCCCTGCGGCCGTGAACAGCTGCTTGGTGGCGGCGCGGTCCCCGATCGCCGGGTCGAGGTCGGTGAGCCGCTGCTGCGTGATCGTCGCCACGGAGCCGTCGGCGTTCGTGTACTCCCGCGACCCGGTGGTCGGGTCCTCGCCGGTCTGCTCCCAGCCGTCGAGTGCCGAGACCTGGAGCCCGAACGCGGGCAGCGTGCTCGCCGAGAGCGCGTCGCCGTCCTCGAACGTGAGGTCCTTCGTTGCCGAGTCGACGGTGGCCGGCGCCGTCGGCGTCTCCGTCTCCGTCGGCGCCGGAGCCGGCGCTTGTGTCGGTGCCGACGACCGCGGTGTGGCCCGCTCCGCCCCCGGTGCCGCGGTGCCGGTCCCGGCGCAGCCGGAGAGTACGAGCACGACGATCACGGTCGCCGTCCCCGCGGTGGTGATCCTGGACGTGATGGACATGTTGTTCCCCCTCGGATCCCACCGTGCGCCCCGTGCACCGGTGGGTCCGACTCGGAGCCTACGGGTCACAGCAGCGGCGCGCCGCCCGGGTCACACGTTCGGGGTCGAGGCCCGCTCCGTGCCCGGGCGCTGGGCCGGCTACAGCTCCTCGACTGCGCTCCGAGCACGCTTCCGCGCCTGCGCACGGGCGAAGGAGACCGAGCCGATCTGCACGGCGGCGAGGATGATCCAGATGACCGCCATCTGCGTGTGGAACCTGGACGGTTCGACCACGGCAAGGACGAGCCAGACCAGCGCGATGACCGCCCACACCCAGACGAGCCACGGCAAGGGCTTGCCGATCAGCCGTTCGAGCAGACTGCGTCGGTGCATCTCGGTCATGGCGCTGACGCTACCGGACGCCAGGGTGATTGACGAGGACCGTTCCCGTGGTCCCGAGATACGTCGAACAGCCCCACGCCGGTGGGCGATCGCCCTCATCGCCCGACGATCAGCGAATCGGCGGCGACCTCGAAGCCGTACGGCCCTGACACCTCATCAGCGGCTGACGGATCGTTGGCCGGTCCCAGTGGAGGACCGGCCACGCGCTGAATCCGGGTCTTCTCGGTGGGCCCTGCCGGGATCGAACCGACGACATCCACGGTGTAAACGTGGCGCTCTACCAGCTGAGCTAAAGGCCCTCACCACGATCCTAGGGCGTCAGCGCTCGATCGTCGTCGAACCAGGCGGGCACGTCACGACACCCCGCACCGGGGTCGATCGCAGCGGATCACGAGTCCCTTCGCGTCCTCGTCCCGGTCCTCCGACACGCCCCCGGACAGCACGATCGGGGTGTCGTCGGCGCTGAGGCCGATCGCCAGCGTGCTGGTGCTCGACCGTTCGTCCTGCACCGGCGGGAACCGGGCGATCGTCGTCTGCTCGGAACTGGTGCACCGTGCGTCACGGCACGAGAGCAGTCCCAGAGTGCCGCGTTCCTCGTCACGGACCGCGACGAGTGGCCGCCCCGATCGGTCGATGACGAACGCCGGAAGCAGGTTCGTCGGCCCGTTCGGCGTGATGTCCGTGTGTGACGAAGACGAGCACGACGCATCCGAACAGAACGTCAGCCGTTGCGTCGCGACCCCGTTGGACCGCGCGAGCACGACCGGGTTCCCGTCGCCGCCGATCGCCACCCGGGCGTCGTACGCCTCGTCCCACGCCCGGACAGGCTCCCCCGACGGGATCGCGTGCGACAGATCGCGGACGACGGGCTGGCCGCCGTCCGGACCGAACGACACCAGCCGAAGGGCGGTGAAGGTCGGCGAACGAGCGTCGGTCTCCGACACCAGCGAGACCACCGCGGTGCCGTCCGGCGCGACGGCGACGTCCACGCCCTGGTGGTCCAGCGGCGGTATCCACGGCAGCGCCACCTGCCGAACCGTGTGGTCTGTACACGCCACGTCCTCGCAGAACACGGCGACCAGGTGGGAGCGCCCTTCCGGTTCACCGCCGCGGGCGATCCCGGCCACCACCGGCCGATCGCCGGAACTCGCGACTGCGACGTCGGTCATCCAGTAGCTGACGCGGTCCCGGTCGGCATCCACGATGTCGACGGCAGCGACCGTGGTGCGGCGCCCTTCCGGGCGATCGACGGCCGGCGCCTCGCCGTCGGTGTCGCGCTTCTCCGCCCGTCTTCCCGCCGGCCAGGCGGGACCGTCCGACTTCGGCGTCGCATCGAGTTGGCCCGGCCGTGAGTGCACGACCTCGAGCTCGTACTGCTTCGCCTCCTCACCGTCGAACCGCACCTTCCACTGGGCGGCGAGCAGCCCACCGTCACCCGCGCTGCCGACCGCGGATCCGAGTGTCCGGCTGGGCATCCCCGTGGCCTCGTCGCACGATGCGTGCCGACACATCCGCAGGCTGCTCGGCGGCGTGTACGGCGCATTCACGACAGCGGTCTTCCCCGAGACATCGGCGACGTCTCCACCGGAGATGAAGCGCGCATCGACCGACGCGGCGTCGTACTGCACGACCCCGAGCGGGTTGCTCGACACGATCACGGCGAACACCACCGCCGGCGCGAGCAACACGCCCGCTCCGACGGGACCGGGCCACGTCCGTCGTCCCCCGGCCACCGGGTCCCCCGTCAGCGGTGACCGGAGCCAACCACCCTCGCTCCGCGTGGCGGCGCCGCGCACCGCGATCGCGACGACCAACAGCACCAGACCGGTCACGGCGATGCAACACCAGGCCACGACCACGCTGCTCCGCACCGCGGACGGCGGCAACAGGCGCAGCAACAGCAGGACACCGACGCCGAGCACCGTCATCATCGTCGCGCCCCCGACGAGCGCACGACGTGGCGTCGCCGTCGCCTCGAGCCCACCACGGACGATGACCCGACCAGCCCCCCAGGCGCGACGGAACGCCGCACGACGGGGCACACCGGCCACGAGCAACGCCCAACCGAGCAGCAGCGGCGCCACGATGACGGCTCCGACCACCAGCAGCACGACGATCACGACGGCGCCCCACCCACCTGCCAGCCACGACAGAGTGGTGGCAGTCCCCGCCGCCACCGCCACCAAGGCGACGAGAGCGGCCTCGACGACGAGCCGCCAGTGGTGCACCGACCACCGCCACGCGTCGAGCGGCCGCGCCACCGCATCGTCCGCGGCTGCGAGCATGACCACGGTGGTTGCGGTCACCCCGAAACCGAGCCCGAGCGTCGCGATGACCGTGCCCACGGCGAGCAGTGCCGCAGGCACCCCGGTCCCGTCGAGCGCCACGAACGCACCGTTCACCAGGGCGACGCGACCACCCGGGACGCCGAGCAGCAGCACCACCCCGGCCAGCAGCAGCCCGGCAGCGAACGGCACCACGAAGGCGAACACCTCGCGTCCCCCGCTCCACGCGATCAGCGGCACGGGTGGCGGGCCGTACTGCCGCCGCACCGCGGTCTCCGTCGATCCGGCGCTCGCGACACCCGTCCCCGGTCGTGCATCATCCATCTGCTCGTCCCCCTCCGACAGCGTCCCCCCATGCTGTCAGGTTCGACGCCCCACGTCCAGAAGGTGACATTTCAGGAGTGCCCCACCCCCTGCGCCCGAGCGACTGAGCCGGAAGGTTTAGCCCGAGACTTACTTTCGACGATATGAAGCTCTACGCTTAACCCATGCAGTCCGAGCCCGTGATCGCCGTGATCGTCGACCTGGTCGACTCCCGCACACTCGACGATCGTTCCGCAGCCCAGCAGGACGTCGAGCACGCCTTCGACAGTACCCCGGACGTCAGCGCACTCGACCCCCTCCGGGCCACCGTCGGCGACGAGTTCCAGGTCATCTACGCCACGCTCACCGACGCCCTCGTGGCGACGACGGCCGCGACCCTCGCCCTCCCCCCGACGGTGCAGATCCGGCTCGGCATCGGGCGCGGACAGGTCCGGACGATCGGCACCGGCGGCGCCGGGCCGCTGCAGGACGGTCCGGGCTGGTGGTCGGCACGGGACGCGATCAACGAGACCCACCGCCGTGAAGACGGCCGGACCGCGTTCCTCAGGACCTGGTACCACGACGCCGACGACCGCCACGGAACGACGGAGCGACTCGTGAACGCCTACTTCCTCAGCCGCGACCACGTCGTCTCGCGACTCGCACCCCGCGCCCGCCGGATCGCACTCGGTCTGGTGCAGGGCCGGACGCAGGCGCAGATCGCCACGGACGAGGGGATCACCCCGTCGGCGGTGTCCCAGTCCGTGCAGAAGTCGGGCGTCGCCGCCCTGGTCGAGGGCCTGCGTGTCCTCGGGGACGGGGGCCGCTGATGCTCGCCGGAGTCCTCCTGACCCTCGTCGGGCTCGCCGACGTCGTCCGCGCACGGACCGGCACCGACGCGGCACCACGACGGGTCCCGACCACCATCGCGGTCGTCCTGCTCTGGGTCGCCGCGACGGTCGTGGCGGTGCTCGGCCTCGGCCTCGCCGTCTGGTCGGTGCTGGTCACGGTCGTCCTCGCCGCCGCGTGGGTCGCGACCACGATCCCGGTCCGGTCCGGGGGCGGAGCCGGCAGCCAGGACCGAGCACTCCCCTGGCTCCGCCGCTCGGGGTCCTGGCCGGCAGCACTGCTCGCCGTCGCCGTCGCGGTCCTGCTGCTCTGGGCACCGGCGGCCGACGCCACCGGGTTCGTGGTCGAATGGCACCGGGACGTCGGCCCGTCCTTCGTCGGCGCGGTGCCGCTCGCCGCGATCGTCGCCGGGATCGGATCGGCGCTGTTCCTGGTCGACTCGGCCAACGTGGTCGTCGCCCAGGCACTGCCAGCAGAACTCTCCCCGGACGCCCAGCGCACAGCGGCGGCAGCAGCATCCGGCCGACCGAAGCGCTTCGGCCGACGACGCACCGGCAGGGCGTCGGACGAAGACGACGACCGGCCCGGAGACCGCACGGTCACCCTCAAGGGCGGCCGCATGATCGGCCCGATCGAGCGCCTGCTGCTCGCCGGATTCTCGTTGGCCGGCGCCTTCCCCGTCGTCGCCGCGCTGATCGCCGCGAAGGGGATCGTCCGGTTCCCCGAGATCCGCCGCGAGACGACCGGGTACCAGGCCGAGTACTTCCTGATCGGCAGCCTGGTGAGCTGGGCGATGGCCTTCGCCGCCGCCGGCATGTGCTGGTTGCTGGCACTGGGCTGACGAACGCCCCCGGCCCCCGATCACCGCAGGTACGCTCTCCCCCGTGAACGGTGTCGGAGTCGGTGTCCTCGACGAAGCCGGGCGGCTCCGCCTGCTCGGTGCGGGTGTGACGGGTGCGGCCTTCGCCGTCGTCCTGGTCATGCTGGTCCTGTCGTCGTGGACCGAGGCGACCACCACCGTCCTGGTCTCGGTCGGCATCCCGACCGCGGCGGCGGGTGCCGCGATCGCCGTCGTCCTACAGCGCCGCGCGTGGCGCGCCGAGGGCGGGTACGAGCGCTCGATCGCGGTGCGCGAGTGGATCGCCGAGGGCGAGGTCCCCGCGGGCGTCCCGGCCGACCAGTGGATCCCGCTCGTGCAGGCGCAGGCCGATCGCGAGGGTGCCGGCTGGGGCAAGGTCGTCCTCGGCGTGCTGTGGATCGCGATGACCTGGTCGATGCGTGACCAGCACGGCACGCTCATCACGACGATGCTCATCCTGCTGTGGAGCGCGATGGCCCTGTGGGCAGCCGTCTGGGTCATCCCCCGCGCCCGGGCAGCGCGAGCGCTCCTGCGCCGCGGCGTCTCGACGATCGGTTGAACCCGCTCGGCTGAACCCCGCCCGTGCGCGCCTGACTACGCTCGGACCCATGCAGAGTCGCACCCTCGGCCGCACCGGCCGCTCCGTCTCCCCCATCGGTCTCGGCACCTGGCAGTTCGGCGGTGACTGGGGTCCCGTCTCCGAAGCCGACGCCAACGCCGTCATGGACGCCTCCGTCGAGTCGGGTGTCACCCTGTTCGACACCGCCGACGTCTACGGCGACGGTCGCAGCGAGCAGCTCATCGGCGCGTGGCGAGCCGCGAACCCCGACGTGCCGCTGACGATCACCACGAAGATGGGCCGACGCGCCGACCAGGTCCCCGAGAACTACCTCGCCGCGAACTTCCGCGAGTGGGTGGACCGCTCGCGGAAGAATCTCGGTCAGGACACCCTCGACCTCGTGCAGCTGCACTGCCCGCCGACCCCGGTCTACGAGGACGACGCCGTCTACGACGCCCTCGACGCGCTGGTCGCCGACGGCTCGATCGCCGCCTACGGCGTCAGCGTCGAGACCGCCGACCAGGCGCTCACCGCGATCGCCCGCCCCGGCGTCGCGAGCGTCCAGATCATCCTGAACGCGTTCCGCCTCAAGCCGCTCGACCGCGTGCTGCCGGCGGCCCGAGAGGCAGGGGTCGGCATCCTGGCGCGCGTCCCGTTGGCCTCGGGGCTGCTCTCGGGCAAGTACACGACGGACACGTCGTTCGCCGAGGGCGACCACCGCAACTACAACCGCCACGGCGAGGCCTTCGACCAGGGCGAGACCTTCAGCGGCGTCGACTACGACGACGGCGTGCGCGCGGCGCAGACCTTCGCGGCGTCCCTGCCGGACGCCGTCTCGGTCCCGCAAGCGGCGCTCGCGTGGATCATCGCGCAGGACGGCGTCACCGCGGCGATCCCCGGCGCGCGCAACCCGGAGCAGGCGCGGTCGAACGCCGCCGCCGGCGACCTGCCGCCGATCGAGGGCCTCGACGCCACCGTGCACGACCTGTACGACACGTGGTTCCGCGCGAGCGTCCACGACCGCTGGTGACCCTGCGGAGCGTCGCGGTCGCGGTGGCCGCACTCCTGCTGCTGTCCGGGTGTGCCGCATACGGACCGGCCACCACCCGCGACGCTCCGCCCTGGCCACGGCCGACCGACCTGACGGCCCGCGCCGAGTCCGCCGGGCTCCGGAACGTGTGGGGCGAACGGCTGGCCGAGCACGTGCACACGCACCTGACGATCCTGGACGGCGACGAACCGGTGACCGTCCCCGCGAACGTCGGACACTCCGACAGCCGGAAGTTCGCCGCTGAGATCCACACGCACGACACCTCGGGCATCGTGCACGTCGAGTCCCCGACGGAGCAGACGTTCACGCTCGGGCAGTTCTTCGACGAGTGGGGTGTCTCGCTCGGCCCAGAACACGTCGGCGGCCTGCGCGGCGAACTGTCGGTGTGGGTGGACGGGCACCGGCGGATCGGCAACCCGCGCTCGATCGAGCTGACGGACCTGCGGCAGATCGTCCTCATCGTCACGACGGTCGGCGAGGTCCCGCACCTGCCGGCCCCCTTCGACTGGCCGCCGCAGTACGACTAGCGCCGGAGCCGGCTCGGCTCAGGCCTCCTTCGCCGCGACCCACGACAGGTCGAGGTCCCACTGCTCGACCGACCCGGCCGGCAGCTGCCACACGTACTCGTTCTTGAGCTTCTTGCCGTCCTCGCGGAACGGCCCCGTCCGGTACGGGTAGAACGCCACCGTCGGCAGCGTGCCGGGCGGCGCCGTGCGGATCGCGTTCGAGAAGTCCTTGTTCAGCCGCCGCAGCTCGGCGATCACGTCGCCCCGGGCGGCGTCCGCGTCGAACCCGCCGGCACCCGAGGCGAGCTGGAACGCGATGTGCAGCTGCCGGTCGCCGTGGTCGTCCTCGTAGCTGATCAGCCGGTGGTTCTCGACGGCCTCGAGCAGCTCCGTATCGCCGTACACGACGTCCCGCACCACGTCGGGCGCGACGACGGCCCCGTTGTAGTCGACGGACAGGTCGGACCGGCCGTAGTGGAACAGCAGCGGCAGGTCGAGCTCGGCCTCGTCGGCGAGCGCGGCGTGCCCGGTCGCCCGCAGCACGGACCGCAGCTCCTTCATCCGCACGACGTGTCCGCGGTCGTGGATGTTGTAGCGGATGCGGGGGCTGATGTTCTCGGAGCGGGCGATGGTGACGACGAGTTCGCCGAGGTCGTTCGTCTCGATCAGGTAGCCGAACGGGTTGAACTGGAACACCATTGGCAGCACCCCGTACTCGCTCTGCTTGGTCAGGGCGGCGGAGAGTTCCGGTGAGGCGGCGATCGCCCGGCGCAGCTGCACGCTGAACGGGGTCTCGATGCCGAGGTTGATCTCGAGGTCGCTCGCCCCGTAGGAGCCGAGCACGGCCTGCGCGTACTGCTCGATGTGGGCGCGCATGTTCTCGCTGATGCCCTCGCCCCCGAACGCGGCGACGATCGTGTACTGGCTCCAGTCGAGCCGGTCGTCCTCGAACAGGGCCTTCAGGAACGGCGGGTAGCTGCAGATGACGTAGGTGAAGTCGGTGCCGAACTCGCGCATCGTCTGCACGATCTTGTCGCGGTCCGGGCCGATCGACTTGATCATGGACGACTCGGTGAGCGAGGCGGTCACGTTCATCCCCGTGGCCCATGCCCCGAGCGAGAAGGCGTTGAGCACGAAGGGCTGCTTCGACAGGTCCTTCGCGGTGCGGGAGAACCCGAGTTGCAGCAGCTGTCGGGTGGCCTGGCGTTCGTCGGGGCCGCGCACCCAGCTGGTCGGGGTGCCGCTCGACCCGCTGGACTCGTCGACGACGACCCCGCGCCGGGGCAGGCGTCCGTCGACGCAGCGCTCGGGGATGCTCCAGCGCTTGACGTAGGAGTCCTTGTCCATCTCGGGCAGTCCCGAGATCGCCGCGGCGATCCCGCCGCGGGTGTCGAGCCGGGAGGCGCGTCCGGACTCCGCCAGGAACGCCCGGTACGCGGGGACCCGCTTCGCAGCCCGTTCCGCGGTCCGCCAGGCGCGCCAGCGTCCGAGGGTCCAGCGGAGCGGCTCGATGCCCGGCGTGAGCAGGAGCTTGTGAGTGCCGACGCGGGGCATGAACAGCGCGACGAACGTCTCGACCACCCACACCACCGAGAACACCGCTGCGCGCTTCACCGCACACCCCCGACGGTCATCGCTGCTGCGGGTCGGCGGTGTGCCAGGGGTGGTGGGTCGCTGTGGCCGAAGCGGAACAGCATCCAGGCCATCCGCCCGTCGGACTCGTCGACGCCCGCACGTTCCACGAACGCGGCGTGTGACCGCGGGTTGGTGATGACGGTCCCGAAGGGGTGCATCACAATGCCGCGTGCGGAGAACTCGAGCCAGATGCGCATGAAGACCCGTCCGGCCTCGACGTACTCGGCGGGGGTGCTGAACGGTCCCTCGAGCCAGGCGAGCTGTCGGACGCCCCGCATGGTGGACAGGTACACCCGGCGGAAGACCCCGCCGATGCCCGGGGCCTCCCAGAGTCCGCGGTGCTCCATGGCGAACCGGAGCACCGGCCCGGGCATGAGCATCGTCTCGGCGGAGAGCCCGTCGCCGGTGGCCGCCGCCTGCCGCTTCGAGAACCTCAGCCAGTGCAGGATCTCGTCGTGCACGGCGTCGTGCCGCAGGTCGTCGAACAGGGTCTCCTGGTTGACGCGCACGATCTCGTCGACGGTTGCCCGGTCGTCGGTGGTGCGGAAGCGGTGTCCGGCTGCCGAGGCGATGGCGGACGCGGCCTCGATCGCGGCGTTGCCGACGAGCGTCGCGTCGTAGGGCCTGCGTGAGGTGCGGCGCGCGAGGAAGCCGGCCAGGGCCTCCCGGTCGTCCGCGGTGACCGTGTGCGGACGCAACGTCACCGTGCCCAGCCGGTGCAGGCGGTCGTCCCCCGCCGCGTCGACACCCGTGGCGTCCAGGCGACCGAAGTCCATCTCGGCGTGGTCGAGCCGTTCCTGCACGGTGAACCCGTGCGCCCGCGCCACCACGTCGAGCCCGGCCAGGAACACCCCGGCACAGACGTGCCCGAACGGGATGCCGAACGACTCCGCCGGCAACCCCCGTCGCAGGTCGTAGAACACGGTCGCGGTGTGGTCGTCCTCGACGCGCACGACGATCGGTTGCGAGTTGTGCGGCGACGGGTAGTGCCGCGCGTCCTCGATGATGCCCGTCCACGGTGATGCCATCGTTCCCCCTCGGTGGTCCCTGGCGACGATCATACGAACCCCCGGCGTGCCCCATGCCGGTCAGGGCATGCACTGTGGACAACGGGTGCGTAGCCTGCTCCTCGTGATGACCATCCGCACCGGCACCGACCTCGCCGCGGTCGAGGACGTCGTCGACGCCGTCGCTGCCCACGGTGAGCGGTACCTGGACCGGGTCTTCACCACCCGCGAGCGGACCGACACCGGCGACGACCCGGAGCGCCTCGCCGCACGCTTCGCCGGCAAGGAGGCCGTCGTGAAGCTGCTGCGGCCGACGCCCGAGCAGGCGGTACCACTGCGCGAGATCGCCATCGTGCTCGACGCGAGCGGCGCCCCCACCGTCGAGCTGTCCGGAGCTGCCGCGGCCCTGGCCGAGTCGATCGGCTGCGGCCCCATCGCGGTGTCGTTGGCGCACGAACGCGGCCTCGCGGTGGCAACGGCGGTGGCCCTCTCCCAGCGCTGACCGCCGGCTCCGGACACCGTGCGGTTTCCCGCACCCGCACGGCGGTTTCCCGAGGCCGCACCTTCCTTATGGTTGCCGTCATGGAACAGGACCCGAACCCCTCCAGCAGCACCGCGACGATCGCCGACCCGGCCACCGACCGGGCCGTCCGTCGCGCCCTCGCCGACCACGGTCGGCTGACGGTCGACGCGTGGGACGTCGCGTCGGTCGCCGACCTCTACGCCCTCGGCCTGACCTCGCACGCCACCGTCAACGTGATGCTCGCGGTGGAGTCCGACCTCGACGTCGAGTTCCCCGACTCCGTGCTGAACCGGTCCACCTTCGCGAGCGTCGAGTCGATCACCGCCGCGGCGGAGCTCGCCGCGGAGCTCGTCTCGTGACCCTGGTCCTGCCGGCACCGTCGGTCGTCGACCGCTTCGCCGAGCGTGCGAGCGCGGTGGCCGAGGTCGCCGCACAGTTCGCCGACGAGGTCGACCGCGACGCCCGGCCCCCGCGCGAGGCCATCGCCGCGATGCGGGAGTACGGCCTGCTGGCGGCAGCGGTGCCGACCGTGCACGGTGGCGAGGGTGCCTCCGTGTCGGAGCTCTCCGCGATCGCGACCGAACTCGGGCGGGCGTGTGCCGCGACCGGGATGGTGTTCGCGATGCACCAGGGCCAGGTCATGGCGCTCTGGCGGCACGGCGGCGACGGTGCCGGCGTGCTCGAGACCATCGAAGCCGTCCGGGGCGGGGCACTCGTCGCGTCAGCCACCACCGAGCGTGGCGTCGGCGGTGACGCCCGGCGTTCCACCTGCTCCATCGAGCCGACCGACGACGGCCGGATCCGCCTGCGCAAGGACGCGCCGGTGATCTCGTACGCCACCGAGGCCGACGCGGTGTTCGTCACCGCCCGTCGCGACCCGGACGCCCCGGCGTCGGACCAGCGCCTACTGATCTGCCGGACGGACGCGATGGTCCTGTCGCAGACGTCGACCTGGGACACCATGGGGCTCCGAGGCACGTGCAGCAACGGGTGGATCCTCGACACCGAGACGACGACCGACCGGGTGTTCCGCGACGACTACGCCACGATCTCCGCCCAGACCGTCCTGCCGGTGTCGCACGTGCTCTGGGCCTCGGTCTGGCTCGGCATCGCGGTCTCCTCCGCCGAACGTGCCCGCAGCGCCGTCCGCAAGCAGGCCCGCGCCGCCGTCGGGACGACCCCGCCCGGTGCCCTCCGGCTGGCCGAGCTCCTCGTCGACCTGCAGGCCCTGGCCGACTCGGTGCGCCACGCCGCCGAACGGTTCGACGCCGCCGCCGACGACCCGGACGTGCTGGCCTCGAGCGCGTACGCCCTCGCCGCGAACGCCCTGAAGATCGGTGCGTCCGAGCGCGTCACCGACATCGTCACGAAGGCGCTGCGCATCGTCGGGATCGCGGGCTACGCGGCCTCGGGTCCGATGAGCATCGCCCGGCACCTCCGAGACGCCCACGGCGCCGCCGTCATGGTGAGCAACGACCGTCTCCTCAAGAACGACGCCGACCTGGCCCTCATGACGGGAGTGATCCTGTGACCCCCACGGACACCACCACCAGCACCACCGCGACCGCCACCACGGACACGCCCGCGGCACTCGACGCCGCCCGCGCCGCCCTCCGCGCCAGCCTGCTCACCGACGGTGTGCTCCTCGACCTCGGCGCCCCCGGCCTCTACGGCCGTACCGGCGTCTTCGAGCGCGTGTACACCGCCGTCGACGCCGCCGCGGTCCGCGGCCAGGAGCACCTCGGCGCCGAGGTCCTGCGCTTCCCCCCGGTCGAGCCGCTCGCGTCCTTCGAGCGCACGGACTACATCGCGTCGTTCCCGGACCTCGCCGCGTCGATCTCAGGGTTCACCGGCGACGACCGCACCCACCGCGCACTGCTCGCCGCCCGCGAGCACGGTGAGCGCTGGGAGGGGTTCCTCGAGCCGGCCGACCTCATGCTCACCCCCGCCGTCTGCCACCCGGTCTACGGCCTGATCGGCGACACCGTGCCCCAGCAGGGCCGGTTCTTCGACATCCTCGGCGACTCGTTCCGCCGCGAACCCTCGCTCGACCCGATGCGCCTGCAGGCCTTCCACATGCACGAGTTCGTGCACGTCGGCACGCCCGCCTCCGCAGCCGCCCACCGCGACGGCAGCATCCCCGTGATGCGCGCCCTGCTCGAGTCGTTCGGCCTCGAGATCGACGTCGTGCCGGCGAACGACCCGTTCTTCGGCCGCGTCGGGCAGATGCTCGCCCGCAACCAGGTCGAGCAGGCGCTCAAGTTCGAGTTCGTGACGCCGGTCTACGGCCCCGACCACGACGCCACCGCGATCAGCTCCGCGAACCTGCACGAGGACCACTTCGGCACCTCGTTCGGCCTCCGCACCGAGGACGGACAGGTCGCGCACAGCGCCTGCATCGCGTTCGGCCTCGAGCGCATCACCATCGCCCTGTTCGCCGCCCACGGCACGGACGTCGACGCCTGGCCGGCGTCCACCCGCGCCGCCCTCGCCCTGTGACCACGCTGCACGGCTGGTCCGGATCGCCGGCGATCCGCGCCGCGGTCCAGCTCCCCGCCACGGCGCGAGCCGGCGTCGTCATCTGCCCGCCGCTCGGGCAGGAGGGCGTCATCGCGTACCGCACGCTCCGTCTGCTGGCCGACCGCCTGGAGGCCCGTGGCATCGCCTCGGTGCGCTACGACCCGTCCGGACGTGGTGACGGCGCCCCCGACACCACGCCCGACGCGCAGGTCCGGTCCGCACGCCACGCCGCCGCCGTGCTCCGCACGACGGGGGTGCAGCACGTCGCCTTCGTCGGGCTGGCCTCGGCCGCCCTCGTCGCGGCGAACGCGGCCGCTGACGCGGACGGCCTCGTCGTCTGGGACGCACCGGCATCGGGCAAGGGCTGGCTCCGTCGGCAGCGCGCCCTGGCGACGATCACGATCGGTGCGGACCGCGTGGTCGACGACGTCGAGAGCCTGATCGGGTTCGACGTCGAGCCCGACGAGGCCGCCGCACTGTCGGACCTCGCCTTCGCCCCGCGAACCGGGCCCACCGTCGCACTCGTCCGTCCGGGCGCGACCCCGCCGAAGGGCCTGGGCGGCGTGCCCGTCACCGAGGTCACCGGCAGCGCCGAGCTCCTCGACGGCACGAGCATCCACGCCCGCATCCCCGGGGCCGCCGTCGACACCGTCGTCGCCTGGCTCGACTCCTGGGCACCCGATGTGGCGGTGCCCGTCACGGCGCCCGTCCTCGAGGAGATCCTCGACGTCGACGGCCGCGTCTCCGAGCGGATCGTCCGCCTCGGCGAACAGGGGTTGTTCGGGATCGAGACCGTCTCGTCGACCCAGCACCACGACGCCCCCGTCGTGGTGCTCCACAGCGGCGGCGCCGAGCACCGCGTGGGGGCCACCGACTACCAGGTCGAACTCGCCCGCGCGCTCGCCCGCGACGGTGCCCGGGTCGTCCGGGTCGACCGTCGTGCCACCGGCGAGAGCACCGGCGTGCACGAGGACGAGCGGAGCTTCCTGTTCGCGCAGGAGTGGGTGGAGGACCAGTCCGCCGTCGTCACCGCACTCGCCACTCCCTCGGACCGGCTCGTGCTCGTCGGCATGTGCGCCGGCGCCTGGGTCGCGGGCCGCGCCGTCGAGGAGGCCCCGCGCCTGGTCATCGAGATCAGCCCGAACGACTACCGTCGCGGCCCGGCCGAGCCCGGCTCGTACGCAGACGACGTCCGGGCGGTCGACGCTCCCTCACCGGCTCGGATGTGGGTGCGCGAGCGCTACAACCGGTTCGTGCCGAAGGCCGTCCGCGACCGGATCGCACGCCGTGACCGGATGGGCGGGGTCGTCGGCCACGTCCGCCCGCTCGTCGAGCACGGCACCGACGTCGTCGTGATCGTCGCCCCGGAGGACGCCGCCCTGTTCGACCGGCTCGGCGGACAGAAGGCCGTCCGGCGCTGGCCCGGTGACGACCGTCGCGGGTCGGTGTCCGTCGTCCGCGTCGAGGACGGCGACCACGCGCTGTTCTCCCCCACGATGCGCGAGGCCGTCGTCGCCGAGGTGCGCTCCCGCGTCGCCGCGACGTTCCCCGTCCCCGCCTGACGCGGCCCGACCGGCTCAGCAGAGGCCGAGTGTCCCGGCGACCGCGTCGGGACGCTCGACGTGGGCGAAGTGCCCGCAGTCGTCGAGCAGCACGGTGCGCGTCTGCGGCAGGAGCTCCCGCAGCGCCGCGAGGTCCGACACCCGCGCGAAC
The DNA here is from genome assembly GCF_018598405.1 of Curtobacterium flaccumfaciens. Taxonomy (NCBI): domain Bacteria; kingdom Bacillati; phylum Actinomycetota; class Actinomycetes; order Micrococcales; family Microbacteriaceae; genus Curtobacterium; species Curtobacterium flaccumfaciens. The sequence continues at coordinate 64,268 of NZ_JAHEWS010000012.1, forward strand.
ACGTCGTCACGCCCGGCGATCGCGGTCACCGGACAGGTGATCGTGCGCCACCGGTCGACGTCGTACGCCGCCGCCGACCGCGCGGCCTCGGTGAACTGCTCCGGCCGGAGCTCCTCGACGAAGGCGTCGAGCACGCTCGGGTCGAGCCGCCGCACGTGCGTGAACACCGGCGCGGCGACGAGCGGCAGCAGCCCGATCCGCGCGATCCCCCGGAGGAGCGGGCGAGCGGCGCCCCCGGTCACCGTGAGGCCCGCACGCAGCAGGGTGAACGCCGGCAGCGTCCGGAGCCCGCGCACGGGGTGCCGAGCAGCCCCGGCGGTCGCGACCGTGGTGCCGGACACCAGGGCGAGCGACCGCACCCGCTCGGGCGCCACCACCGCCAGGTGCAGCCCGACGAACGCGCCCATCGAGTGCCCGACGACGTCGACCGCGCCGAGGCCCAGCGCACCGAGGACGGCCGACACGGCACCGGTGACGGCGTCGAGCCCGAGCGGACCGTCCGGAGCCGGCGACGATCCCCAGCCGGGCAGGTCGACGAGCACCAGCCCGCGGTCGCCGATCCCGTCCGCGGCGTGCAGCAGCGGTGTCCACGTCGACCAGGAGCCGGCGACGCCGTGCAGCAGCAGGAGCGGGTCCGGGCCGGCGCGGTGGTGCACGACGACGGGCCCGGTCGGGGCCTCCACGAGCGTGCGGTTCAGCCCCCAGGCGCCGGGCGTGACGCGCACCGGGTACGGGGCGTACGCATCAGCGGCGACCCCGTGACCACGTGGGTCGGTGTCGATGGCGTGCACCGGGCCTCCTGTCCGACCGTCGACGCGGATGCGTCCGTCAGGAGGGATTCGGAACGCTAACCGACGGGGACGGGTGCCGAGCAGGCGGCGAGCCGGTCGAGGGCCGCCTTGTACTCGGCGACGTCGCGCTGCAGGCCGGGCTCGGTGATGATCGACGCCTTGATGCGGCCCTGCACGTCGATGACGAAGGTCGCGCGGGTGGCGAAGCCCTTCTTCTCGAGGAACACGCCGTACTCCTTCGAGACCGCGCCGTGCGGCCAGAAGTCGGCGAGCAGCTCGAAGTCGTAGCCGTTCGTCTCGGCGAACGACCGGAGCGTCGCCTTCGAGTCGACCGAGATGCCGAGGAGCTCGATGCGCTGGTCCTGGAACATCGTGATGTTGTCCTGCAGGGTGCAGAGCTCGTTCGTGCACCCGGACGAGAACGCCAGCGGGAAGAAGACGAGTGCGACCGGGCGGTTGCCGCGGAAGTCGCTGAGTCGGACGTGCTCACCGAACTGGTTCGGGAGCTCGAAGTCCGGCGCGAGTGAGCCGATCTCCAGTGCCATCGCTACGTGTGCTTCTTCCTCGGGCGTGGGGTGTGCCCGTCGGGTCCGTGCACTCGCAGATCGCGTGCGCACGATCGGCCATGCTACGCCGACGACACGTGAATGCAAGCACCCGTCCACCTGCACGTCACCATCAGCATCAGCGTCGGTCCTGGGGCCTAGAGTGGACGGGGCCCCAGCCGGTCGTGACCCGACCACCGGAGCCACCATGTCCACCACCACGAGAACGAACGAGGTCAAGGGTGACGGTGAACGACCAGGACCCGTACAGCACCGGGGCGAACGACCAGGATCCGCAGGAGACCGCCGAATGGCGTGAGTCCCTCGACGGGCTGGTCCAGACCCACGGACACCAGCGCGGTCGCGAGATCATGCTGAGCCTGCTCAAGCGGTCCAAGGAACTGCACCTCGGTGTGCCGATGGTCCCGACGACGGACTACGTGAACACCATCGCGCCGGAGAACGAGCCGGAGTTCCCCGGCGACGAAGAGCTGGAGCGCCGGTACCGCCGTTGGATCCGCTGGAACGCGGCCATCACGGTGCACCGCGCGCAGCGTCCGGGCATCGCGGTGGGCGGGCACATCTCGACCTACGCGTCGAGCGCCGCGATGTACGAGGTCGGCTACAACCACTTCTTCCGCGCGCAGGACCACCCGTCCGGCGGCGACCAGGTCTTCTTCCAGGGCCACGCCTCCCCCGGCATGTACGCCCGCGCGTACATGGAAGGGCGTCTCTCCGAGGACCAGCTCGACGGCTTCCGGCAGGAGAAGTCGCACGCTGGCGGCGGTCTCTCGTCGTACCCGCACCCGCGCCTCATGCCGCACTTCTGGCAGTTCCCGACGGTGTCGATGGGCATCGGCCCGATCAACGCGATCTACCAGGCGCAGCAGGCCAAGTACCTGTCGAACCGCGGCATCAAGGACGCCATGGACCAGCAGGTCTGGGCGTTCCTGGGCGACGGCGAGATGGACGAGGTCGAGTCCCGCGGACAGCTCCAGGTCGCTGCGAACGACGGTCTCGACAACCTGAACTTCGTCATCAACTGCAACCTGCAGCGACTCGACGGTCCGGTCCGTGGCAACGGCAAGATCATCCAGGAGCTCGAGGCGTTCTTCCGCGGTGCGGGCTGGAACGTCATCAAGGTCGTCTGGGGCCGCGAGTGGGACGACCTGCTCGCCCGCGACACCGAGGGCGCGCTCCTCAACCTGATGAACCAGACGCCGGACGGCGACTACCAGACGTACAAGGCCGAGAACGGCGCGTACGTCCGCGAGAACTTCTTCGGGCGCGACCCGAAGGCGCTCGAACTGGTCAAGGACTACACCGACGACCAGATCTGGAACCTCAAGCGCGGTGGCCACGACTACCGCAAGGTCTACGCCGCGTTCAAGGCCGCGACCGAGCACAAGGGCCAGCCGACGGTCATCCTGGCGAAGACGGTCAAGGGCTACGGCCTCGGCCCGAGCTTCGAGGGGCGCAACGCGACCCACCAGATGAAGAAGCTCACGCTCGACAACCTCAAGCAGTTCCGCGACGAGATGCGCATCCCGATCTCCGACGCGCAGCTGGAAGAGAACCCCTACACGCCGCCGTACTACCACCCGGGCAACGACGACGAGGCGATCCAGTACATGCACGAGCGTCGTCGGACGCTCGGCGGGTACGTGCCGGAGCGTCGCACGAAGTACACGCAGCTCACGCTGCCGGACGACTCGAAGTACCAGGTCGTGAAGAAGGGCTCCGGCAAGCAGGAGGTCGCAACGACCATGGCGTTCGCCCGCCTGCTGAAGGACCTGCTGCGCTCCCCCGACTTCGGCAACCGCGTGGTCCCGATCATCCCGGACGAAGCCCGCACGTTCGGCATGGACGCGTACTTCCCGTCGGCGAAGATCTACAACCCGAACGGCCAGCACTACACGTCGGTCGACCGTGAGCTCCTCCTGGCCTACAAGGAGAGCCCGCAGGGCCAGATCATCCACGTCGGCATCAACGAGGCTGGCGCCCTCGCGGCGTTCACCGCGGTGGGCACGTCGTACTCGACGCAGGGCGAGCCGCTCATCCCGGTCTACGTCTTCTACTCGATGTTCGGGTTCCAGCGCACCGGCGACGCCATCTGGGCCGCCGGCGACCAGATGACCCGTGGCTTCATGATCGGCGCGACCGCCGGCCGCACCACGCTGACGGGCGAGGGCCTGCAGCACGCGGACGGCCACTCGCCGCTCCTCGCCACGACGAACCCCGCCGTCGTCTCGTACGACCCGGCGTACGGTTACGAGATCGGTCACATCGTCAAGGCCGGCCTCGACCGCATGTACGGCACGAACGAGGACGGCTCGCCCAAGCACGCCGACCCGAACGTCATGTACTACCTGACGGTCTACAACGAGCCGCTGGTGCAGCCGGCCGAGCCCGAGGGCGTCGACGTCGAGGGCATCCTCAAGGGGATGTACCTGCTCAAGCCGAGCGAGCACGACGGCCCGAAGGCCCAGCTGCTCGCGTCCGGTGTCGCCGTGCCGTGGATCCTCGAGGCGCAGCAGCTCCTCGCCGAGGACTGGGGCGTGTCGGCCGACGTCTGGAGCGTCACGAGCTGGGGTGAGCTGTACCGCGACGGTGTGGCCGCCGAGCAGCAGGCGTTCCTCAACCCGAACGAGCCGGCCCGCACGCCGTTCGTCACCGAGCGTCTGCTCGGCACCGAGGGCCCGGTCGTCGCCGTGAGCGACTTCATGCACCTGGTGCAGGAGCAGATCCGTCCGTTCGTGCCGACCGACTACGCCACGCTCGGCGCCGACGGCTTCGGCTTCTCGGACACCCGTCCGGCCGCTCGCCGCTTCTTCCACATCGACGGCCCCTCGGTCGTCGTGCGGACGCTGCAGCAGCTCGCCCGCCAGGGCAAGGTCGACGGCGCGCTCGTCCAGCAGGCGATCGACAAGTACCGTCTGCACGACGTCACCGCCGGCACCACCGGCAGCGCGGGCGGCGAGAGCTGATCAACCCGTGACGACGGTCCGCCCGGACCACGAGAGCCAGGAGAGCGCGCGTGAGCGTGCGCTCTCCTGGCTCCGTCAGGTGTCCGGAGAACTCTCCACCGCGACGATCAAGCGCCTCGAGGACACGCTCCCCTGGTACAGCGAGATGCCGCCGGGGCGTCGCTCCGCCGTGGGCCTCGTCGCCCAGGCCGGCATCACCTCGTTCATCAGCTGGCTCGAGGGCACCGCGTCGACGCCGTGGATCGCCGCGGCCGACGTCTTCGGCTCCGCGCCGCGTGAGCTCCTGCGCTCCGTGAGCCTGCAGCAGACCCTGCAGCTCATCCGCGTGGTGGTCACCGTGGTCGAGGAACGCGCCGCCGACGACGAGATGCTGCAGGAGGCGATCCTCAAGTACTCCCGCGACATCGCGTTCGCCGCCGCCGACGTCTACGCCCGCGCGGCCGAGGCCCGCGGCCTGTGGGACGCCCGGCTCGAAGCACTCGTGGTCGACTCGATCCTCTCCGGCGAGTACGACGACGAGCTGCCGTCCCGCATCGCCGCCCTCGGGTGGCACGGGCACGGCGAGGTCGCGGTGCTCGTCGGCACCGCGCCGAAGCAGCTCGAGGTCGACCAGGTCCGTCGCACCGCACGACACCTGGACGCCGACGTCCTCGTCGGGGTCCAGGGATCACGGCTCGTCGTCGTCATCGGTCGTGCCACCCCGCGCGACGACGTGCCCGAGGGCGAGGAACCCGTCTCCTTCACCACCATCGCGCAGGCCCTCGAACCGCTGTTCGGCGAGGGCTACCTGGTGCTCGGCAACGAGGTCCCCGGGGTCGTCGACGCCTCGACCAGCGCGAAGGCCGCCCTCGCCGGGTTCGCCGTCGCACGGGCCTGGCGCGGGGTGCCCCGACCGGCCCTCGCCGACGACCTGCTGCCCGAGCGTGCCCTGGCCGGCGACCCCCTCGCCCGGTCGGCCCTGGTCCAGCGCATCTACGTCCCGCTCAAGGACCAGTCCACCGAACTCCTGCAGACGCTCTGGTGCTACCTCGACACAGGCCGCTCGCTCGAGGCCACGGCGCGGGAGCTCTTCGTGCACCCGAACACCGTGCGCTACCGGCTGCGCCGCGTCGCCGACATCATCGGGTGGGACGCCACGCACGCCCGTGACGCCCTGATCGTGCAGTCGGCGCTCATCCTCGGTGCGATGTCCGAGTCCGCGACCGGACGCCGACGCATCACGCCCCGGCGCTAGAACACCCGACGGCCGAACGCGCCGAACGCGCCGAACGCGCCGAACGGTAGAGAACCGACAATGTCCCGCGCGGATTCGTGTGGGAAGTCCACACGGGCCCCGCGGGACGAGAACGCGAGGATTGTCCGGTGATCGTCGTCGTCGCGCCCGGACAGGGCTCCCAGACCCCCGGCTTCCTCGCCCCCTGGCTCGAGGACGCCACCGTCCGTGAACGCGTCGGGCAGTGGTCCGAGTCGATCGGGGTCGACCTCGCCGAGCACGGCACGAACTCCGACGCGGACACCATCAAGGACACCGCGCTCGCGCAGCCCCTCATCGTCGCCGCCGGACTGGTCACCGCCGACGCCCTGCTCGCCGAGGGCCGCCCTGCCCTGGTGGGCGGGGTCGCCGGACACTCGGTCGGCGAGTTCACCGCCGCCGCGGTCGCCGGGGTCCTGGAGCCGACCGACGCCGTCGCCCTGGTGGCCGAGCGCGGCCGAGCCATGGCCGACGCCGCCGCGCTCGAGCCGACCTCGATGGCCGCCGTCCTCGGTGGCGATGCCGACGCCGTGGCTGCAGCCCTCGCCGGGCACGGCCTGGTGCCCGCGAACCACAACGGTGGCGGCCAGACCGTCGTCGCCGGTGCGGCCGACGCGATCGCGGCCCTCGCCGCCGACCCGCCCGCCAAGGCCCGCGTGATCCCGCTCGCCGTGGCCGGCGCGTTCCACACCCGGTACATGGCCCCCGCCGTCGAGCGGGTCGCCCCCTTGGCGGCCGCCGCCACGGTGCAGGACCCGACCCTGCCGATCTGGACGAACGCCGACGGCTCCCGGGTCGACGACGGCCGTCGCTTCGTCGACCTGATGGTCCAGCAGATCGCGAGCCCCGTGCACTGGGACGCGGTCATGGAGTCCTTCTCCGCCGCCGGTGTGACCGGCATCATCGAGCTCGCACCCGCCGGTGCCCTCGTCGGCCTGGCGAAGCGCGGTCTCCGCGGCACGCCGACCGTCGCCATCAAGACCCCCGACGACCTGCCTGCAGCGATCGACCTGCTGCAGCGCGCGGGCCAGGAAGCAGACGCAACCGCATGACCGACCCGACCACCCCGACGGACGCCCCCACGGGCCTCCCGACCGGATCCGCGCGTCCGCTGCTCCAGCAGCGCCGCGGCCACGAGTTCACCCGCATCCTGGCGTTCGGCGCCGCCCGCGGCGAGAACGTCGTGCCGAACGACGACCTCGTCGGCCCGATCGACTCATCCGACGAGTGGATCCGCCAGCGCACCGGCATCATCACCCGCAAGCGCGCGGGCAAGGACGTCGAGGCGGTGGACCTCGCCGAGGCCGCCGCGCGCGAGGCCATCGAGAAGGCCGGCATCGACCCGTCCCAGATCGGCGTCGTGCTCGTGAGCACCGTCACCCACACGGTGGCCACCCCGTCGATGGCGTCGCTGCTCGCCGAGCGGATCGGTGCCACCCCGGCCGCCGCCTACGACATCAGCGCCGCCTGCGCCGGGTACGCCTACGGCATCGCCCAGGCCGACTCGTTCATCAAGTCCGGGCTCGCCGACCACGTCCTGGTCGTCGGGGCCGAGAAGCTCAGCGACGTCGTCGACCCGACCGACCGCTCCATCTCGTTCCTGCTCGGGGACGGTGCCGGCGCCGCCGTGGTCGGCCCGAGCGACTTCCCGGGCATCGCCCCCACGATCTGGGGTTCCGACGGCTCGAAGTGGGACGCCATCGGCATGACCGCGACCTACAACGAGTGGGAGGCCGGGGCACCCCGTCCGACCATGCGTCAGGCCGGTCAGACCGTGTTCCGCTGGGCCGTCTGGGAGATGGTCAAGGTCGCCCGCCAGGCGCTCGAGACCGCCGGGGTCCGCCCCGAGGACCTCGCCGCCTTCGTGCCGCACCAGGCGAACATCCGCATCATCGACGAGTTCGCCAAGCAGCTCGGCCTGCCCGAGACGGTCACGATCGCCCGCGACATCACCACCACCGGCAACACCTCCGCCGCGAGCATCCCGCTCGCAACGCACCGCCTGCTCGAGGAGCACCCGGACCTGTCGGGCGGCCTCGCCCTGCAGATCGGGTTCGGCGCCGGGCTCGTGTTCGGTGCCCAGGTGGTCGTCCTCCCCTGAACCCACTCCGGTCGCGCACCCGCGCGACCGGTCCCCATCCCGACGAGCCTCCGCGCACCCGGACCCCGCGTGCCCTAGGCTGGTCCACGGTCAAACGACACCCCCCTTCAAGGAGAACACTCATGGCCCTGTCCAACGAAGAAGTCCTCGCCGGCCTGGCCGAGCTGATCAACGACGAGACCGGTATCGCCACCGACACCGTCGCCGCCGACAAGTCCTTCACGGACGACCTCGACATCGACTCCATCTCGATGATGACCATCGTGGTCAACGCCGAGGAGAAGTTCGACGTGAAGATCCCGGACGAAGAGGTCAAGAACCTCAAGACCGTGGGCAACGCGGTCGACTACATCGTCAAGGCCCAGGCCTGACACGAGCTTCCTGAGCGCCGCGGCCCGCGGACCCCTGTGGGCCGTGGCGCTCATCTTGTTCACCCCAACGAAAGAACACGTCGTCCCATGACCAAGAAGACCGTCGTCGTCACCGGGATCGGTGCGATCTCACCCCTCGCCGCGACCGCCCCGGACACCTGGGACGCGCTGCTCGCCGGCAAGTCCGGCATCACCCGCATCGAGGACCCGCGCTACGCCGAGCTCGAGCTCCCCGTTGAGTTCGCTGGCCAGGCACGTCGGTTCCTCACCGACCAGCTCACCCGCCCGGAGTCCAAGCGCCTCGACCCGTCGTCGCAGCTGTCCCTCGTCGCCGCGCGTGAGGCCTGGGCCGACGCCGGCATCGACGACGAGTCGGTCGTCCCCGAGCGCCTCATCGTCGACTGGGCCACCGGCATCGGCGGCGTGAACACGCTGCTCGACGCCTGGGACACCCTGCGCGAGAAGGGTCCGCGTCGCGTCCTGCCGATGACGGTCCCGATGCTCATGGCGAACGGTCCGGCCGCCGCCATCGAGATGGAGTTCGGCGCCCGTGGCGGTGCCCGCACCTACCTCTCCGCCTGCGCGTCCTCGACCGAGTCGCTGGCCGAGGCGTACCGGCACATCGCCGACGGCGACGCCGACATCGTCATCACCGGTGGCGCCGAGGCTGCCCTGCATCCGCTCCCGCTGGCCGCGTTCGCCGCCATGCAGGCCCTGTCGCGTCGCAACGACTCCCCCGAGACCGCTTCACGTCCGTACGACGTGACCCGTGACGGCTTCGTGCTCGGTGACGGCGCCGCGGCGCTCATCCTCGAGTCGAAGGAGCACGCCGAGGCCCGCGGCGCGACGATCTACGCCGAGGTCGCCGGTTCCGGCATCACCTCGGACGCCTTCCACATCACCGCGCCGGACCCCGAGGGCAGCGCCGCCGCCCGTGCGGTCCTGCAGGCCCTCGAGCACGCCGACGCGAGCATCGAGGACGTCGTGCACGTCAACGCGCACGCCACGTCGACCCCCGTCGGTGACGTCGCCGAGTACCACGCGATGCGTCGGGTCTTCGGCGACCACCTCGACGACGTCGTGGTGTCCGCGACCAAGGCGTCGACCGGTCACCTGCTCGGTGGTGCGGGTGCGATCGAGGCGGTCTTCACCGTCCTCGCACTGCACAACCGCGTCGCCCCGCCGACGATCAACCTGCACGACCAGGACCCGGAGATCGTCATGGACGTGGCCCGCGAACCGCGTGCGCTGCCCGAGGGCGACCTGCTCGCGGTCAGCAACTCGTTCGGCTTCGGCGGCCACAACGCCGTGGTCGCGTTCCGCAGCGTCTGATCCGTCGCACCCTGCCTGGAGGCCCGTCCCGCGTCGTCGGGGCGGGCTTCCGTCGTCCGGTGGCCGGTCCACCGCCCGCCCACACACGCCGTCGTGTCGCTGTGACGCCCCTGGAACGACGAGACGCCGCCGTATTCGGCGGCGTCTCGAGTCTGTGGCGGTGTCAGGACAACACGCCGGCGTCTGGCGCACCCGAGACGCCGGTGTGTCGTGAGTCCGGGTCAGCCGACGCGGTGCAGCCAGACGACCGGGTTGCCCTCGGCGGCGTGGCGGAAGGGCTCGAGCTCGTCGTCCCAGGCCTGACCGAGGGCGAGTCGCAGCTCACGGTGCAGTTCGAGGGCGTTGCTGCCCGCGACCTCCATCGCGTAGCGCACGCGGTCCTCGGGGATGACCATGTTGCCCGTGACGTCGGTCTGCGCGTAGAACACACCGAGGTCCGGCGTGTGCATCCAGCGGCCACCGTCGGAGGCGCTCGTCGGCTCCTCGGTGACCTCGTAGCGCAGGTGCTCCCAGCCGCGAAGCGCCGAGGCGATCGCGGCACCGGCGCCCACCGCACCGGTCCACGTGTACTCGGTCCGGCGCGCGCCGTCCTGCGCGGGCTGGTCGAGCCACGAGAAGTTCACGGCACGGTTCATCGCACGACCTGCCGCCCATTCGACGTGCGGGCAGAGCGCGCGGGGTGAGGAGTGCACGTAGAGCACTCCTGTCGTCGTTCCGTTCACGGTTCCTCCGATACGTCAGGTGCGACTTCCCCATCGACCTGGTGCGGAGGACCCTGACCCGAGGGGCCACGGAACCATCGGTATGCGATTGTGATGTCCCGACGGGACACGCCCATTATGCAGCGCCGCGCCTGGGAACGGCAAGGACCCGCCCGGATCAGAGCACCGATCAGTGCAGGACGGCCCCGCTCGCGTCGACCGGGTGCCGCTCCCCCGCCGGGATCGGCACCGGGACACGGTTCTCGTCCGGTGGGATCGGGCACGCGTACTGGTACGAGAAGGCGCAGGGCGGCAGCACGAGCAGGTTCCAGTCGAGCTCGACGGCGGCCTCGGTGCCGGGGTCGTCGAGGAACAGGAACCGCCCCATCGCGTACGTGCTGCCCGGGTCGTCCTCGGGCAGGGCACCCGTGGCGTCCTGCACGATGAGCTGCAGTCGCGGAGCTCCGCGGAACGCGGCCGACCGGACGGCGACGAACCGCATCGTGGCGGTCCCGACGGTGGTCTCGACGTGCCCGGCGACCGGCAGGGCGTCGCCGGCGGCGTCGCGGACGCTGCCACGGGCCTCCAGGTCGTCGCCCACCAGCGGGACGTACCTGCCGGACGTGACCCCCTCGTCGGACCGCTCGAAGCGCGCGATGTGCGAGAAGCGGGCGATCGCCTCGGAAGCGGGGTCCCAGACGCGCAGGGTGTCACCGCTGACGGTGCCGGCGAAGCCGTCCGGGAACGCGACGCTGGACGGGACGACGGCGGTGTCGCCCGACACCAGGACCGTGCCGTCCACCGGGACGCCGTCGACCACGATGCCTTCGGATGCCTCGGCCGTGACGGTGAGTCCGCCGGGAGCCGGGGCCCACGTGCCGGGGACCGGCCAGACCGGCTGCGGGTGGTCGACGTGCTGCGCGTTCACCAGGGCGAGCGGGCCGCGAGCACCGCGTGCCCAGCGGTCGCGATCCTCAACGTGGGCGGCGAACGCGGCGAACGCGTCCCCCTCGGTGCGCGCGGCGCCACTGGTCACGCCTGCTCCTGGCGGGGGTAGATGACCTTCTGCACGATGATGATGACCGACGCGGCCACCGGCAGCGCGACGAGCGCGCCGAGCACACCGCCGATGGTGCCGCCGGCGACCGCGGCGATGACCACGAGCGCGCCGGGCACCTGCACCGCACGCGACATGATGCGCGGCGAGATCAGGTACGCCTCGACCTGCATGTACACGAGGTAGTAGATCGCGGCGGCGAGGGCGGTCGCCGGCGACGCGAAGAAGCAGAGCAACGAGATCACGATCGCCGCGGCGAGCGTGCCCACGAGCGGGATGAGCGACCCGAGGAACGCGAACGACGCCAGCAGCACCGGCAACGGCGCACCGATGATGATCAGGAACACGAAGCTCAGGATGCCGTTGATGAGCGCCTGCGACACCTGCCCGACCACGTACCGACCGACCGCCTGGGTGATCTGCTCGCTCACGTCGATGAAGTTCTGACGACGCGACGCCGGGACGAACCGGTACGTCGCACGCTTCATGCCCCGCATCGACGCGAGGAAGTACAGCATCAGGATGATGACGATGAGCGCCCCGGTGACGCCGGACAGGATGCCGCTGCCCACCGCCAGGATCCCGCCGCCGACGCTGAGCAGGTTGCCCGGCTTCTCGACGAAGGACTGCAGCGACTGCAGCGCGTGGTCGATGTCGAACGACCCGGCGAACTGCTTCGACAGGTCCTGCACCCACTGCTGCTGCGAGATGTCCTGCACGATCTCGGGGAAGTTCTGGATCAGGTTCGACGCCTGCTCCACCAGGATCGGCACCACGGCGAACACGATGCCGGCGAAGGCTCCGAGCACCGCGACCACGACGATCGTGATGGCGGACCAGCGCGGGATGATCCGTTCGAGGAACGACACCAGCGGATCGATGCCGAGCGCCAGGAACAGCGCCACCCCGATGTAGACCAGGACGGTGCTCAGCTCGTTGATGATCGACCCGGCGAGCAGCGCGACGAGCACACCGATGGCGCCCATGAACCCGATGCGGAAGGCGTTCACGCGCACGCCCGTGCCGCCACGGGTCACCTCGAAGGTGACGTTCGGTGTCGGTGCGTGGTCGTCCTGCGACGTGTCGCGCTTCCTTGGCATGTGCACGTAGGGCGGGCGGGACTCGAACCCGCGGATCGTTCGGTTATGAGCCGACTGCCTTGACCAGCTTGGCTACCGCCCCTCGCCGGGGACCCTCAGGCCACCGGCTCCCCACGATACAGCGACTCGAACGTCGACAGCGTGCGGTTGATGTCGTGCGCCTCGATCATGGCCAGACTGCGGTCCCGCATCGCCACGTACTCTGACTCCGGCGCGGTGAGCACCGTCGTGAGCTTCGCCGCCAGGTCGTCCACGTCGCCCGGGGCGAACAGGTACCCGTTGCCGTCGATGAGGTGCGGCAGGGCCATCGAGTCGGCCGCGACGACCGGCAGTCCCGACGCCATCCCCTCGAGCGAGGAGATGCTCTGCAGCTCGGCCGTCGACGGCATCGCGAACACCGTCGCGTTCGTCAGCGCCTCCTGCTTGCGCTCGTCGGAGACGAACCCCAGGAACCGCACGCGGTCCTCGAGGCCGAGCTCCTTCGCCAACGCGGTGAGTTTCGGGATCATCTCGCCGTCGCCGACGATGGTCAGGGTCGCGGACAGTTCGGCGGGCAGCAGCGCCACCGCCCGGACGAGCACGTCGAGGTTCTTCTCGGGGGCCACACGGCCCACGAACACGATGTCGTTGTTCGCCGGGCGGCCCTCGCGGGCGACGTACCGGGACGCATCGATGCCGCACGAGATCGCGAGGACCTGCTGGCCGGCGATGGCCTTCCGCAGGTAGTCGGCGGCCAGGTTGGTCGGCGTCGTGATGGTGTCCGCCAGCCGGTAGGTCTTGGCAGCGTCGCTCCACGCGATCTTCAGCGCGATGGGCAGCGTCCACTTGCCGAACGGCGTGTACTCGAGCAGGTTCTCCGGCATGAAGTGGTTCGTCGCGATGACCCGGATCCCGCGGTCGTTCGCCTCGTGCACCATGCCGCGGCCGATGACCACGTGCGACTGGATGTGCAGCACGTCGGGCTCGACCGCGTCGAGGATCGGGCCGGTCCACTTCCGGACGCTCCACGGCCACACGAAGCGCAGCCACGGGTGCAGCGGCCACTTGTACGACTTCAGGCGGTGCACGACCAGGGTGACGCCGTGGTGCTCCTCGTCGAACGTGCCGTACTGGCGGCTCGAGGCCGGGGCCACGACGTGCACCTCGTGCCCGCGCTCGGCCAGTCCGACGGCGAGCTGTTCGGCGAAGGTGGCGGCGCCGTTGACGTCGGGGGCGAAGGTGTCCGCTGCGATCAGCACGCGCAACGGTCGGTGACCGCCCGTCGCACCCGTCGGTCCGGCGGTGGCGGTGGTGGCGTCTCCTGACACGGCTGAGTTCGTCCTCTCGTGGGCGATGGCTGGTCGGCAGTGACGCTATCGCACCAGGATCGACGGCCGCGTCAGCCGCGCGGATGAGGGTGGCGACGGCTGGGCGTGCGGCATCAGGCCCGGGTCTGGGGATGGTGCTTGGCGAGCAGGAACACCCCGGTGATGGCGATGCCCGCGGCGACCACGAACCCGGCGACCGCGAACCACGGCGCCCCCGATGCCTCGGCGAGCACGATCACGCCGATGCCGACCGCGACGATCGGGTCGATCACCGTCAACCCTGCGATCACGAGGTCGGCCGAACCGCTCGAGTACGCGTTCTGCACGAAGTACCCGCCGAGCGACGCCGCAACGACGACCCCCACGATCGCGAGCACCGTCAGCCAGTCGAAGGTGCTGTGCACGAACCGGTTCAGCACGACCTTGGCCAGCGTCGCGACGAAGCCGTAGAGCACCCCGGCCCCGACGATGTAGTAGAGCGCGCTGCGGTGCTTCGCCATCAGGCGGAACGACACCAGCACCAGGACCAGCACCACGGCCAGGATCACCAGGACGGTGACGAGCTGCTGCCGGGTGATCGCGCTCTCGTTGCCCACGAACGCGGCGATCCCCACGAAGATGCCGACGCCGATGATGCAGGTCCACACCGCTCGCCGCGCACGGCGACCGAGCGGCACGCCCGACGACCGCGACGAGAACCACGTCGTGATGACGAGGGCCACCGCGCCGAGGGGCTGCACCACGATGAGGGGGGCGAACGCGATGCTGACGAGCTGCAGCACCACCGCGATGCCGAGCATCAGCGTGCCGAGCACCCAGTAGCCGCTCGAGACGAGCGCGACGACGTGCCGGACGCTCAGCCCCTTCGACTGCCGACCGAGACGCGCCTCGACCCGCTGCACCCCACGGCTCTGGAACTGCGCCCCGAGCGACAGGAAGACCGCGCCGATCAGGGCCACGGGGATCATCAGCGCCTGGAACGGCGTGAGGTTGCTCACGGCGTCGGGCAGCTGGAGGTCCGTCGTCACGCGTCGAGGCTACCGTTCCCCGCCGGATAACCTGGGTGAATGGCCGTTCTCCCGATCCGCATCACCGGCGAACCCGTCCTGCACGAGCGTGCAGCCGAGGTCACCGCGTTCGATGACGACCTCCGCACCCTCGTCGCCGACATGTTCGAGACCATGGACCTGGCGCCCGGCGTCGGCCTGGCCGGCCCGCAGGTGGGCGTCGGCAAGCGCCTGTTCGTGTACTCCTACACCGATGACGACGAGGTCCTGCACCGCGGCGCCGCCGTGAACCCCGTCCTGTGGATCACGCCCCCGGTCCCGGAGTCCGTCGAGGAGCTCGACGAGGACGAGGAGTCGGAGGGCTGCCTGTCGATCCCGGGCGAGCGCTTCCCGCTCCGCCGCTCCGAGGGCGCCCTGCTGCGCGCCGTCGACGAGCACGGCACGCCCTTCGAGGTCGAGGCGCACGGCTGGCTGGCGCGGATCTTCCAGCACGAGTACGACCACCTGGACGGTTGGCTCTACGCCGACCGCCTGGTGCACCCCTACGGCAAGCAGGTCGCCAAGGCGATCCGGAAGAGCAGCTGGGGCGGCCCCGGCCAGTCCTGGTTGCCGGGTCGCGACCACCCCGAGGGCTGACGCCCGTTCCGCCGCCGTCGGACCGTCGCTGGTCCGACGGTCGGCCTGGAGGCCCGGCTCAGCCCCGGTACGCCGTCAGCGCGTCCCGCAGTCGGTCGGTCTCCGGGTGCCCCGGGCAGTACCGCAGGAGCCCTGCGGCCACGTGCGCACCGCGGTCGTCGGCGACCGCCGACGTCCACGGGTCGGAGCCGCGCACGGCGCAGGCGCTCGCGAGCTCGACCAGGGTGGCGTCGCCACGGGCCGCATCGACCGCTGCCTGCTGCTGGCTCGACGGCACCGAGCCGGTGAGTCGCTTCGCCGCGCAGTCGGACCGACCGGCCTCCCACACCGCCGAGTAGGTCGTGTAGGTCTCGCGGTCCGCTCCGTCGCCGTCGCACACGAAGGCGAACACGACGGGCGACGCGCCCGAACCGAGTCCGGTGTCGGAGCTCGTCGGGTCCTCGGACGCATCGGTGTCCGGGCCGACGCTGCTGCAGCCGGAGAGCGCCGCCGTCACGGCGACGACCACGCCGAGCAGGGCGAGTCGAGGCGAACGGGAACGGTGCACCTGTGAACGCTAACAGCATCGGCGGGGCGGCAGCCGTACGACCGACGTCCGTCAGCGCGTCGGGGCGGTGACCGTCAGCGCGTCGGAGCGGTGACCGTCACGGTGGCCCGCTGGTCGAGCCGGCCCTGTCGCGCGTCGGTGCTCATGCGGCACCGGAGTTCCGTGACGCCGACCTTCGCGTGGAGTACCCGGTCGACGCAGCTCCGCGAGGTGACCCCGCGCGGGAGGTCCAAGTCGACGCGCACCGTGACCCGTTCGCCGTCGGGACTGCGCAGCCGGCGGTCGACGAGTTCCATCGGCGTTCCACGGACCGTCAGCCGCTCGATCTTCGCGCTGGTCAGGTCGACACCGTCGAGGCGCGCGTCGGTGATGTCGGCGCCGACGAGGTTCGCGCCGACGAGGCTCGTCCGCCGGAGGTCCGCCCCGGTGAGGTCGGCGGCGTACAGGTCGACCCCGTGCAGGTCGGCACCGCGCAGGTCCGCGCCCCGCAGGTCCGCGCCGAACAGGACGGCCTGCCGCAGGTCCGCGCCTCGCAGGTCCGCGCCGTGCAGGTCGGCCAGCCGGAGGTCCTCGGTGGCGAGGTCGACTCCGCCGAGGTCCTGTCCGGCGCACGTCGTGACGGACCCGGGCTGCGGGGCGATGCGCACCGTGCAGGACCCGACCTGGCGTTCACCGGCGCTCGTGCCACCGGTGCGGGCGAACGCCGCGACGCCGATGACCACGAAGAACAGGACCGTGAGCGCCACCACGATGACCGTGCGGATGCGCGGTGACGCGGTCACGAGCGGACCCCGGTCAGCCAGTGCGGCAGCACGTTCTGCGCCCATCCGGAGTACCACGCCGGCGAGGAGGCGTAGGGGAAGAAGGCGCTGATCGGGTTGTAGAGCGCGAACAGCGCGACGCCGACGACGACCACGACGGTCCACGCGACCGTCGCGGCGCGCCCCCGCAGCCGGCGGAGCCACGCGTGCACGCCGAGCAGGACCACCGCGACGATCATCGGCATCACCGGCAGCAGGTAGCGACCGGAGAACGCGAACTCCTGCCGCAGGTTCACGGTCGTCGCCGCGTTGAAGCACAGGACCGCGAGCGTGTAGGCCACCGGGACGACCGCGAGCCACCACGTCGAGGCCGAGCGCAGCACACGACGCAGCTGGGTGGCGGCGACGACGGTGGCCGCGAGCACGGCGGTCGCGCCGAAGACCACGACGGCCAGGTTCGGTCGCCAGGGCAGCGTCGGGCCCCAGAAGAAGAAGAGCGACCGGAAGTAGGTGGTGGCCCACGCCCACAGGAACGCGAGCGGGTGGAACGGTTCGAGGGTCCCGGCAGCGGCGGCCAGGTCGTGCGTCCGCGTCGCGTTGTAGTTGCGGCGGAAGATGTCGAAGTTCATGCACGCCGCACGGCTGTGGATCGCGGAGCAGTCGGGGTTCAGTGCCCGGTACACGAGCAGGTTCACGCCGAACCGCTCGAGCACCAGGGCGAGCAGCGCCGCGCCGACCACGACGAGCACGAGCGACCGCCCCGGCCGCTCGCGGAAGCCGGCGACCGCCCGGCGGACGGGGTGCCGCAGCCAGGTGAAACCGTCGACGCGGTACCGGAACAGGATCGCGAAGAACGCGCCGGCGAGGATGAGCGGCGCCTGCGAGTACTTGAGCATCAGGGCGAGCATCGCGGTGACGACCAACCACGCGAGCGTGCGGAGGCCGCCACCCCGCACGACCTTCACGGCCACCGCGGCGAACAGGAAGAAGGCCGCCATCGAGGGTGCGTCGTAGCTGATCGTCGCGGCCTGCCAGACGTACCGACCGGTGAAGGCGGTCGCGACGATCGCGAGCAGACCGATCGCGGCGGGGACCCCGGCGTTCCGGAACATCACGCGGAGGGCGTACAGACCGGCGCCCGCAGCGAGGACGTCGATGCCGCGCAGCACCATCACGGTGCGCTCCTGGTCGAGGCCGATCGCGAGCGCCGCCTTCGCCGGGAACGACATCCCGTAGTAGTAGAGGTACGCGGGGAACCGCGTGACCTCACCGAGCCGCAGCGTGGAGGCCGCGACGTCGTGCAGGAACGGCCCGGCGGTCCAGGGCCGCTCCGCGTAGAGCAGGATGTTGCCGATGTGCCGGACCTCATCCGGGGCGGCCGACGCCGGCACGTGGATGGTGACGGCGAACAGGAACCCCATGAGGACGAAGGCGACGAGCACGACGACGAACGCCGCTCGTGACGCCAGGACGCGGCCCGTCCGACGAAGGACCCGTTCGCCCCACCCGCCGACCGTCGGCCCGCTGACGGACTCGGTGGTCAACGACATCGAACAGTGGCCTTCCGTGGATCTGGGTGCGCTGGCTCAGGCTAGCAGCGCCGCCCCTCGGGGACGGGGAGGCCAGCGGGCCGCCCGCAACGCAAAAGGTCCCCACCCCCGGAGGGATGAGGACCTGTCGCTCCCCGAGTTGGACTCGAACCAACAACCTGCCGGTTAACAGCCGGCTGCTCTGCCAATTGAGCTATCGAGGATCACTGTTCACTGGCGAATGACGTGCGAACAACGGGTAACAGCATAGCAGCACCCTGGCGCCCTCCACCGCATCGGACACGCCGCCCGGGCGCGCCGCGCGACGAGGCCCCGCGTCAGTAGCCGGCGACCGGGTCGACGACCCCGACGAAGCCCTCGCCGTCGCCGCCGAGGAACGCCGCGGTGTTGAGCCGGACACGCTCCGCGAGCAGGGGCGCGACCATCTCCGGGGTGTCGGCCTGGTGCGGGGTGATGACCGCTCCGGGCTCGGACCACAGCGGGTGACCGTCGGGCAGCGGCTCGGGGTCGGTGACGTCGAGGCCCGCCGCCGCGATCTCCCCCGCGCGCAGGGCGGCGACCAGGGCGTCGGTGTCGACGAGTCCGCCGCGGGCGATGTTCACGAGCCGGGCCGACGGCTTCATGATCCGGAACTGCCGCTCGCCGAACAGCTTCGCGGTGCCCGAGGTCATGGCCGCCGCGATCATCACGACGTCGGCATCCGGCAGGACCTGGTCGAGGTCGTCGGTGGTGACGGTCCGCGCGGCGCCGGGCACGGGGTCGGCCGAACGGCGCACCACGGTCACGTCGACGTCGAACGGGGCGAGCAGCCGGAGGTACTCGAGCGCGATGCCGCCGGCACCGATCACGACGACGTTCCGCCCGTACAGCGAGACGCCCTCGGGCTCGGTCGCCCACGACGACGCACGGGCGCGCTTCTGCAGGACCCGCAGCGTGCCGAGCGTCAGCGCCAGGGCGTGTTCGGCGACGGGTTCCGCGTAGGCGCCCTTGGCCGAGGTGAAGAGCA
Source organism: Curtobacterium flaccumfaciens (assembly GCF_018598405.1). Classification (NCBI taxonomy): domain Bacteria; kingdom Bacillati; phylum Actinomycetota; class Actinomycetes; order Micrococcales; family Microbacteriaceae; genus Curtobacterium; species Curtobacterium flaccumfaciens. The sequence goes on from NZ_JAHEWS010000012.1 coordinate 83,319, forward strand.
CGCGGTCCCCGTGCTCCTGGATCAGGTGGGCGAAGGCGTCGACGCCGGCGAACGGCAGCTGCACCCAGCCCACCCCCGGGGCCGCGGACAGCGCGTCGGCGAGGCCGGACGGGTCGGAGGCGTCGAGCCAGACGATCCCGCGGGTGTCGGTGTCGAGCGGCGCGACGGTGCCACCGGCCTCGGTCACGGCGCCCGCGTGCAGGTCGGCCGGCTCCGGCAGCACGGCGACGGGGCCGGCCTGCGGGGCGTCGATCGGCAGCGGCGCACCCGACGTCGGGACGACGGCGCGGTGACCGCGCTGGACTCGGTCCGTGGTGCTCACGGGTTCTCCTGACGGTCGGTCCGGGGGCCGGTGCCGGCGGCGAGCGGGCGTCGGGGCGCCGACGAACGGCGCGCAGTGGTCGGTGCCGGGCGACGCTTCACGCCCCGGGCAGCGGTCGACGCGAGCGTCTTCACGTAGGGGTCGACGGGGTTGTCGAGGACCTCGTCGAAGGTGCCGAGCCCGACGAGCCGCGCGTCGGCCATCACGGCGACACGGTCGGCGAGGGCGCGGGCCTCGCGCAGGTCGCTCGACACGACGACGGCGGAGAACTGCCGCCCGCGCTGCAGGGTCGCGAGGGCCTCGAGCACGGACTGCCGCACGAGAACGTCGACACCACGGGCCGGTTCGTCGGCCACGAGCAGCTGGGGTTCGAGGACGAGTGCCTTCGCCAGGGCGACCCGCTGACGCTGACCGCTCGAGAGCTCCCACGTGTTCAGACGCATCGTCCCGAGCGGCAGGTGCACGGCGTCGAGCAGCCGCGCGACGATGAGCCCGGCCTCGCGCCGGTCGAACCGGCGGTCGCGCGCGTAGATCGGTTCGGCGACGGCTTCGCCCACGGTCAGGTCCGGGCTGAGCCGGTCCGCGCCGTCCTGCGGCAGGTAGCCGATCCGGCCGCTCAGCCGTTCGAGCTTGCGGGACGAGGGACGGAGGCCCCGGGTCTTCTGCCCGAGCACGGTGAGCTCGCCGCCGACGATGTGGCGACGCAGCGCGCCCTCGCCCTCGCCGTGGGATCCGAGCTGGCCGGCGATGGCCGCGGCGAACGTCGACTTGCCCGAGCCCGACTCACCGAGCAGCGCGAGGATCTCCCCCTGACGGACGGTGAGGCTCACGCCGTCGACGGCCCGGATCGACTCGCCCCCGCGTCCGCCCCGGTACTCGATCGACACGTCGTCCGCGACGACCGCCGGTCCGTTGACCGCGATCATGGGTCCCCTTCCACGCCGCCCCCTGGCGGCGGTTCGCGACGGGCCGCCCTGGCAGGCCCGTCGTGCGTACAGCAGTGGAGGCGACCGCCCTGGAGGCCCGGCGTGCGTCGTCGACGCAGGGCGGGCCTCCAGGGCGGTCACGTCGGGTCAGGACCCGGCGTTCTCCAGTCGCTCCAGAGTACGCCGTCGCTCCGCCTGCTCCGCTGGGTCCGGTACCGGCAGCGACGCGAGGAGGCGCTGCGTGTACGGGTGCTGCGGCGAACCGAGCACCTGCGCGGTCGTGCCGGTCTCGACCAGGTCACCGCGGTACAGCACCGCGATCCGGTCGGACAGCGCGCCGACGACCGCGAGGTCGTGGCTGATGAACAGCGACGCGAACCCGAGGTCCTGCTGCAGCTCGAGGAAGAGCTCGAGGACCCGGGCCTGCACGGAGACGTCGAGCGCGCTGGTCGGCTCGTCGGCGATGAGCAGCTTCGGCCGGAGCGCGAGCGACCGGGCGAGCGACGCGCGCTGGCGCTGCCCACCGGAGAGCTCGTGCGGGTAGCGGTCGCCGTACGCGGCCGGCAGCTGGACCGCCTCGAGCAGCTCGTCGACGCGCTTGCGGGCGGCACGGGGGCTCGAGACCTCCTTGTGCACGACCAGCGGCTCGGCGACGCACTCGGCGATCGTCAGCAGCGGGTTGAACGAGGTCGCCGGGTCCTGGAACACGAACCCGATGTCCTTGCGCAGGTGCTTGAAGTCGCGCTCGCGGTACCCGAGCATCTCGGCGCCGAGGACCTTCAGCGAGCCGCCGGTGACCTTCGTCAGGCCGGCCATCGCGCGGCCGATGGTGGTCTTGCCAGAGCCGGACTCCCCCACCAGGCCGAGGACCTCGCCGGGACGGATCGCCAGGTCGACGCCCTTGACCGCCCGGAACGCCGGCGCACCGAGCCGACCCGGGTACTCGATCTCGAGACCCTTCGCCTCGACCAGGGGTGTGACGTCCTCGGTGATCGCGGCGCGCCGGGCGACCCCGGTCGACGCCTCGAGCCGGGGCACCGCGGCGAGCAGCCGCTTGGTGTACTCGGCCTGCGGTGTCGCGAAGAGTGCCGTCGCGGTCGCTTCTTCGACGATCTCGCCCTGGTACATCACGGCGACGCGGTCGGCCAGGTCGGCGACGACGCCCATGTTGTGCGTGATGACCACGATCGCGGTGCCGAACTCGTCGCGGCATCGGCGCAGCAGGTCGAGGATCTCGGCCTGCACCGTCACGTCGAGCGCGGTCGTGGGTTCGTCGGCGATGATCACGCTCGGTTCGAGGGCCAGCGCGCTCGCGATGACCACGCGCTGCTTCTGCCCGCCGGAGAACTGGTGCGGGTAGTGGTCGACGCGGGTCTCGGGGTCGGGGATGCCGACGCGACCGAGGTAGTCGATCGCCTTCGCCCGTGCCTCCTTCTTCGACATGCCGCCGTGGGCGCGGAGCCCCTCGGCGATCTGCCACCCGACCGTGAAGACCGGGTTGAGGGCGGTGGAGGGCTCCTGGAACACCATCGCGCCGGCGGTCCCGCGCACTTCGCGGAGCTTCTGCGACCCGACCGACACGACGTCGGTGCCGTCGAGGAGCACCGCGCCGCCGAGCGTCGCCGTCTCGGGCATCAGTCGCAGCATGCTGCGGGCCGTGACGGACTTGCCGGAGCCGGACTCGCCGACCAGGGCGAGGACCTCGCCCGGGCGGACGTCGAGGCTGACGCCCTTGACCGCGTCGACGGCGCCGCCGTCGGTCGCGAAGGTGACCGTCAGGTCGTCGACGACGACGACGGGTTCGGTGGTGGTGTCGCCCGGTTGCAGGCGGGTGGTCGGGGTCATGCGCCCGTCCCTTCCGTGTCGTTCCCGGCCTTCCGCGCATCGTCGGCTCCGCGCGGTGTCCGGGTTCCGCGCGTGGACACCAGCTGCTTCAGCCGGCGTCGTGCACGCAGGCGGGGGTCGGAGATGTCGTTCAGGCTCTCGCCGATGAAGGTCACACCGAGCACGAGCACCACGATGGCGACGCCGGGGAACACGCCGGTCCACCAGACACCGCTCGCGACGTCCGAGAGCGCACGGCTCAGGTCGTAGCCCCACTCGGCGCCGGACGTCGGGCCGATGCCGAACCCGAGGAATCCGAGACCGGCCAGGGTCAGGATCGCGTCGCTGGCGTTCAGCGTCAGGATGAGCGGCAGGGAGCGCGTCGAGTTCCGCAGGACGTGCCGCGTCATGATGCGCCACGGGTTCGTGCCCATCACGCGCGCCGACTCGACGAACGCGTCGTTCTTCAGCCGGACGGCCTCGGCACGGACCACGCGGAAGTACTGCGGCACGTAGACGACGGTGATCGAGATCGCCGCCGCGATGATGCCACCCGAGTAGCTCGAGTTGCCGCCGGAGATGACGATCGACACGATGATCGCGAGCAGCAGCGACGGGAACGCGTAGACGGCGTCGGCCACGACCACCAGGACACGGTCGAGCCAGCCGCCGAGGTAGCCCGAGACCATGCCGAGCAGGACGCCGACGGTGATCGAGACGATCACCGCGACGATCACGACGAGCACGGCCGTGCGGGCGCCGTAGAGCACGCGGCTGAAGACGTCGAAGCCGCCGACCGTCGTGCCCCAGATGTGTTCGGCACTCGGGGCGCCGGTGCGCGGGAAGCTCTCGCCGTCCGCGCCCTGCAGCTGGCCGAAGCCGTACGGCGCGAGGAGCGGGGCGAACACCGCGATCAGCAGGTAGAGGGCGCAGATGACCACGCCGACGATGAGCATGGCGCGCTGCCAGCCGGTGCTCTTGCGGAGCTGGACCACCACGGGGAGCCGCTTCCACAGCGGCTCGTGGCGGTCGACGAGGGTGGTGTCGGCCATCGTCAGAACCTCACTCTCGGGTCGATCAGTGCGGCGACGACGTCGACGACGAAGTTGGTCACCGCCACGATCACCGCCAGCATCGCGACGATGCCCTGCACCGCGACGAAGTCTCGGGCCGACAGGTACTGGTTGAGTTCGAAGCCGAGGCCACGCCACCCGAACGTCGTCTCGGTGAGCACCGAGCCGCCCAGGAGCATCGCGATCTGCAGCCCCATCACGGTGATGATCGGGACGAGCGCCGGACGGAACGCGTGGGTCCGGACGAGCCGCGACTCGCGCACGCCGCGCGACCGGGCGGCGTCGACGTACTCGGAGCCGAGCGAGCCGATCATGTTCGCGCGCACCAGGCGCAGGAAGATGCCGGCGGTCAGCAGACCGAGCGTCAGCGCGGGCAGGACGGCGTGCTGGAGCACGTTGCCGATGACCTGGGCGTTGCCGGTGCGGAGCGCGTCGACGATGTAGATGCCGCTCGCCCCCGGGATGTTGTCGAGGATCAACGAGACCCGCGTCGAGGCTCGGTCGCCGAGCGGCAGCCAGTCGAGCCACACCGAGAACACGAGCTTGAGCAGCAGCCCGCCGAAGAACACCGGCGTCGCGTAGGTGAGGATCGCCAGCGCACGGAAGAGCACGTCCGGCCACTTGTCGCGCACGTAGGCGGCGATCATGCCGAGCGGGATGCCGATCACCAGCGCGACGATGAGCGCGTAGAACACGAGCTCCGCGGTCGCGCCGCCGTACGTGACGATGACCTCGGTGATCGGCCGGTTGTCGGTCGACGTCGTGCCGAAGTCGCCGCGCAGGATGTTGCCGAGGTACTCGAAGTACTGCACGAGCACCGGGCGGTCGTACCCGGCGGCGGCGAGGCGTTCCTGGAGCTGGTCCGGGGTGAGCCGTCCGCCGACGGACGCGGTGATCGGGTTCCCGATCACGCGCATCAGGAAGAACACGAGCGTCACCAGGATGAAGACGGTCGGGATGATGAGGAGGAATCTGACGAGGATGTACCGGCCGAGTCCGCCGCCACCGCCGCCGGCACGTCGCTGTGCCTGGGGCTTGGTGGGTTCGGTCTCGATCGCCTCGGGGGTGCTGAGGGTCACGGGGTGGGTGCCTTTCGTCGCCGTTGCACAGGCACGCGGGGCTTGGTGTTACTTGCTGAGCGTGGCGTAACGGAACTTGTACGAGGAGTCGAGGGTCAGGCCCTTGACGTCCTTCGATGCGACCGCCACCGACTTGCCCTGCAGCAGCGGGAGCGTCGAGATCTGGGTGGCCTCACGCTCCTGCACCTGCTCGATGAGGTCGGCGCGCTTGTCCGCGTCGGACTCCTGCTGCTCGGCGGCGATGAGGTCCTGGATCTCGGCGTCGTCGTAGTGGTTCTGGACGAAGTTGTCCTTCGAGAAGAACGGCGACAGGTAGTTGTCGGCGTCCGAGAAGTCCGGGAACCAGCCGAGCTGGTACACCGGGTAGGCGTCGTTCACGCGCTCCTCGGAGTAGGTCGTCCAGACCGTGGACTGCAGGTTCACGGTGAACAGGCCCGAGTTCTCGAGCTGGGTCTTCAGGGCCGCGTACTCGTCGTCCGAGGTGGAGCCGTAGTGGTCGGGCGAGTACTGCAGGTCGATCGAGACCTTCCCCGTGACACCGGCGTCGGACAGGGTCTTCTTCGCCTTGTCGACGTCCGGGCCGCCGTCGCCGTCCCCGTACATCTCCTCGAACGGCTTCGCCGCACCCGTGAGGCCGTCCGGCACCATCGAGTAGAGCGGCGAGTAGGTGTCGTTGTAGACCTCTTCTGCGATCGCCGAGCGGTCGACGACGTCGGCCACGGCCTGACGGACCGCGAGGGCCTTGGCCTCGTCGGCGTCGTCCGTCTTCGCGCCGAAGGGCTGCGTGTCGAGGTTGAACACCACGTAGCGGATCTCGCCACCGGGGCCGTCGGTGACCTTCAGCGAGTCGTCCTTGCGGAGGTCCGCGATGTCGGTCGGGGTCAGCGAGCGGTACGCCACGTCGACGTCGCCCTTCTGCACGGCGAGCTTGAGGTCGGTCTCCTTGGTGTAGTAGCTGGCGGTGACCTCGTCGGTCTTCGCCTTGCCGAGGAGGCCGTCGTACGCCTTGTTCGCCTTGTACTGGATCGTCTCGTTCTCCTTGTACGAGGTGATCTCGTACTGCCCGGCGAACGCCTTGCCCTTGACGATGTCGTCGGCGCTGGTGAGCTCGGTGGCCGAGAACACGTCCTCGTCGACGATCGGGCCGGCGGGGCTCGAGAGCACCTGCGGCCAGGTCTGGTCGGCGTGGTCGAGGTTGAACACCACGGTCGTGTCGTCCGGGGTGTCGATGCTCTTGAGGTTGGCCAGCAGCGACTGCGGGCCGTTCTCGTTGTTGATCTTCAGTTCACGGTCGAACGAGAACTTCACGTCACTCGACGTGAGCTCGTTGCCGTTCGCGAACTCGAGCCCGTCCTTGAGGGTGACCTCGTAGGTGGTCGGGTCGGTGAACTCCGCCTTCGTGGCGATGTCCGGCTCGACGTCCGGGCTGCCCACGGGCGTGTTCATCAGGAACGGGAACACCTGGTTCTGCACGGCGAAGGAGCCGTTGTCGTAGGAACCGGCGGGGTCGAGCGACGTCACCTTGTCCGTCGTCCCGATGCTCATGCCGCTCAGTTCGGTGTCGCTCACGCTGCTGCTCGCGCAGCCGGTCAGCACCAGCGCCGTCGCTGCTGCTCCGGCGCCGAGCGCGATGCCGCGCCTGCCCCACGTGCCTGTGTGCTTCTTGAACACGGATGCCATGTTCGATGCCTCTCTTGAAGATGAATGCAAGGGCCCTGAGCCGGAGGTGGAACGTCTGTGTGCCCGGTCAGGAACGCTCATTGGTACCACCCTGTCACGGAACCCAACGAGCCGAGGACGATTTGTTTACACCGCTGTAATGCACGGCCCGGTCGCGTGATGCATGATTCGTGCGCATCGGTCCGGCGCGCCGCACACGAATGTTGCGTGGTGCAACCGGGGCGCTCTGGCCGCCCCAGGTTCCGAAATCTCGGCATGTCGGCGCTCGTCCGGCCCGGCATCGGCACCTCGGCGCATCGCACACGGCGTTTCCTGGAACCTCGGCGCGCCGAACAGGATGCCCCCGAACCCACCCGTCGTGCGTTGCGCGGACACCTCCCGCCCACCCCAGGTTCCGAAATCTCGGCATGTCGGCGGACGTGCGGCCCCGCATCGGCATCTCGGCGCACCGCACGCGGTGTGTTGTGGAACCTCGGGCATCGACCGGGAGGCCCGCCACACCTCCACAGCGCCCGTCACCGCTGCGACGCGGTCGCGCCGCACGGCCTCGGTTACGACGTGCGGTCGCGTCCCGCCCCCACCATGGCCCGCCGAGGTTCCACGAAGTGCCGCTCGAACGCCGGCAGATGCGCAGATTTCGGAACCTGGGCGAACGGCAGTCGGAGTGTCGTGCGTCGTGCGTCATGCGGCGTGCGTCGGGTGCGTCGTACGACTTCGGGGCCGCTGACGACCCGACGCGCCGGCGGGAGCTCGAGGCGCGCGAGGAGCGCTAGGATGCCTCGGCGTCGGCGCGCAACCGCATCCGCTGCCCGTCGATGTCGACGAGCTGCCGCTGGATCTCGGCGCGGCGCTCCGCCTGCTCGTGTGGGTCGGCGCGCTGCAGCTGTCCGAGCAACGAGGCCTTCCGAGCGAGCAGGTCGCGCTCGACCAGGGCCACGACGATGCTCCGGCAGTAGGCCGCCAGGTCCTCCGCGTTCCGAGCGGGGATGGGGGCGAGGGCGAGTTCGTGCGTCAGGGTTCGCAGGGGCGCCGGCACGTCGGCGAGCAGCCGGTCGAGCCAGTCCCCCGCACCGATGACGTCGACGTTCGCGACCACGGCGTCCCGCACCGCGGCGAGCATCGGCGTCGAGAACGTCGCCGACGCGGCGAGCCCGAGCATCGGTGCCCCGACCGACGTCGGCTGCTGCACCATCGCCATCACGGCGTCGCGCTCCATGCGGCTGATCGGGTCGTTCGGCAGCGAGCGGATCCCGGCGACGGGCTCGTCGGGGGTGTCGGCCCCGTCGGTACCGTTGCCGGCACGGCCATCGCGCCCCGAGCCCGCGGACCGGTCGTCCTGGGCAGCGGACCCCGCACGGCGTCGGGCGGTCTCGACCGACCGACGGACCTCGGGGATCTCCATGCCGAGCCAGCCGGCGAGTTCGCGGACGTAGCCCTGGGTCAGCGAGCGGTCGCGGATGCCGGCGAGCACGGGCGCGGCCGCCCGCAGGGCACCGACGCGCCCTTCGACGGTCTCGAGGTCGTGGCCGTCGAGCGTGCGACGGATCATGAACTCGAACATCGGGCGCTTGTTCGTGACCAGGCGGCGGATGGCGTCGTCACCGCGGGCGAGCCGGAGGTCGCACGGGTCGAGTCCGCCGGGCGCGACGGCGACGTAGGTCTGGGCGGCGAATCGCTGTTCCTCGGCGAACGCACGCGACGCGGCACGCTGCCCGGCTTCGTCCGGGTCGAACGTGAACACGACCTCACCGTTGGCGTTCGGGTCGGCTCCGGCCAGGTCGCCGAGCATCGGTCGGAGCACCTTGATGTGGTCGACGCCGAACGACGTGCCGCAGGTGGCGACCGCGGTCGTGACCCCCGCGACGTGACAGGCCATCACGTCGGTGTAGCCCTCGACGATGACGACCTGCTTCTGCTTCGAGATGTCGCGGCGTGCGAGGTCGAGCCCGTAGAGCACCTGGCTCTTGTGGTAGATCGGGGTCTCGGGCGTGTTGAGGTACTTGGGGCCCTTGTCGTCCTCGAGCAGCCGGCGCGCACCGAACCCGATCGTCGCCCCGGTGACGTCGCGGATGGGCCACATCAGGCGCCCGCGGAACCGGTCGTACGGCGAACGGTCGCCCTGGCTGACGAGACCGGCGGACACGAGTTCTTCCATGGTGAAGCCGCGCCCACGCAGGTGGTCCTTGAGCATGTCGTAGGACTTCGGGGCGAACCCGACGCCGAAGTGCTGCGCGGCCGAGGGGTCGAACCCGCGCTCCCCCAGGAACCGGCGGGCGGGGTCGGCAGCGGCCGTGGTGAGCTGCGACGTGAAGTACTCGAGCGCGGCCTCGTTCGCCGCGATCAGCCGGGCACGGGTGTTGTAGTCGGTGCGCGGCCCGTCGCCCTCTTCGTAGTGCAGGGTGAAGCCGATCTTCGCGGCCATGCGCTCGACGGCCTCGGCGAAGGTGGTGTGGTCCTGCGCCATGATGAAGCTGAAGACGTCGCCGTCCTCGCCGCAGCCGAAGCAGTGGTACCGACCGACCTGGGGCCGGACGTGGAACGACGGGGAGCGTTCGTCGTGGAAGGGGCAGAGGCCCTTCATCGACCCGACGCCCGCGTGCTTCAGCGTGACGTAGTCGCCCACGACGTCGGCGATGTTGACACGCGAGCGGACCTCGTCGATGTCGTTCCGCGCGATCCTGCCAGCCACCCCTCGATCCTAGTTCGTGGGACCGACGTCGGCGGACCGGTCAGACGGCGATGTGGACCGGTTCACGGTCGCCCACCACCAGACGGCGGTGCCACGCGAGCGCACCTTGATCGGTCAGGCTGGCGACCTGGTCGACGACGGCACGGAGCCGGCCGGCGTCGTCGTCCGCGGCGTGCCAGTCGGCGGCGAAACCCGGCTCGAGGTCGGACGCACCGGTCGCCGCCAGCGCGTCGAGCAGTTCGGTGAGCACGCGGCGCTGGTCCTCGTACACGGGCTGACGGTCGCCGTGGGTCATCACGAAGGCCGCGACGATGCCCTTGAGCACCGCGATCTCGCCGATGATCTCTGGTGGGGTGACGACCGAGGCGGCGAACCGCACGAGCGATCCGGAGGCGTAGGACTCACGGGTGGCAGCCGTCGCGGTGCGCGCGAAGCGCCCGATCAGCTGCGACGTCAGGTTCTTCAGGCGCGCGGCGTCGCGGCGTGACCCGTCGTACGCGGTCATCCAGAGGGGCAGTGCCCGGAGCCGGTCGAACGCCTCGAGCAGCTCGTCGCGGCTCAGGTCGTCCCCCACCCAGGCGTGCATGGCGCTGACGATGTCGTTCTCGCCGACGCGGTCGCCCAGGGCGGCGACGTCGATGAACCCCGCGACGACGGCGTCTTCGAAGTCGTGCACCGAGTACGCGATGTCGTCGGCGAGGTCCATGACCTGCGCCTCGATGCACCGCTGGCGACGCGGGGCCCCGGCGCGGAGCCACTCGAACGCGTCGTGGTCGTCGTCGTAGAAGCCGAACTTGGTGCGCCCCGACGATGCCTCGGAGACACCCTGCGCCGCGGGCCACGGGTACTTGCAGCTGGCATCCAACGACGCGCGGGTCAGGTTCAGCCCGAACGGCCGCTCGACGTCGGCACCACCGGCACCGGGGCGGAGCCCGTAGACCTTCGGCTCGAGCCGCGTCAGCAACCGGAGCGTCTGCGCGTTGCCCTCGAACCCGCCGATGCCGGTGGCCCAGGCGTTCACGGCGGTCTCGCCGTTGTGCCCGAACGGCGGGTGCCCGATGTCGTGCGCCAGGCACGCGGTGTCCACCACGTCGGGGTCGAGCCCGAGTGAGTCGGCGAGCTCACGGCCGACCTGCGCGACCTCGAGCGAGTGCGTCAGCCGGTTGCGGGCGAAGTCGAGCCCCGCGGTCGGGCTGAGCACCTGGGTCTTGGCGGCCAGGCGTCGGAGCGCACTGGAGTGCAGCAGCCGGGCGCGGTCGCGGGCGAAGTCCGACCGGCGGTTGCCGTGCTCCTCGGGGAGCCAGCGCTCGGCATCGGCCGGGCCGTACGAGGCGGTGGCGCTCATCCGCCGCTGTGGTGCAGCTCGGCGGCGGCCAGGACCTTGCGGAACTCGGAGTCGACGTCGCGGCTCTCGAGCCAGCGGTCGGGCAGCGCGGTGCGCTTCGCGTGCCCGGCACGACCGCGCGGCCCCTCGGCACCAGCACCGGGGTACGGCGCGTCGTGGTCGAGCTGGCCGAGGAAGTCGTCGATCTCCTGCAGGCTCGACGCCATCGCCAGGCCGGACCGCACGTCGCTGCCGATCGGGTACCCCTTGAAGTACCAGGCCACGTGCTTCCGGATGTCGCGGCAGGCGTGCTCTTCGGAGCCGAAGAACTCGACGAGCAGTTCGGCGTGCCGGCGGAACCCGTCGGCGACCTCGCCCAGGGTCGGCATGTAGCGCAGCCCCTCGCCGCGGAACGCCGCGGCCAGGTCGCCGAAGAGCCAGGGACGACCGAGGCATCCGCGCCCGACGACCACGCCGTCGGCGCCGGTCTCGTCGATCATCCTGAGCGCGTCGGCCGCCGACCAGATGTCCCCGTTGCCGAGGATCGGGATGTCGGTGACGGTCTCCTTCAGCGTGGCGATCGCCGACCAGTCGGCGTGCCCGGAGTAGTGCTCGTTCGCCGTGCGCGCGTGCAGCGACACCGCGGCGACCCCGGCATCCCGCGCGATGCGGGCGGCGTCGAGGTAGGTCAGGTGGTCCTCGTCGATGCCCTTGCGCATCTTCACGGTGACCGGCACGTTGCCCGCGGCACGGACGGTCTTGGTGACGAGTTCGCGGAACAGGTCGAGCTTCCAGGGCAGGGCCGCCCCGCCGCCCTTGCGGGTGACCTTGGGGACCGGGCACCCGAAGTTCAGGTCGATGTGGTCCGCACGGTCCTCGCCCACCAGGATCGACGCCGCTTCGGCCACGGTGTTCGGCTCGACGCCGTACAGCTGGATCGACCGCGGGTCTTCCGACTCGTGGTGCTGGATGAGCTGCATCGACACGGGGGTCCGTTCGACCAGCGCGCGCGAGGTGATCATCTCGCACACGTAGAGCCCGGCGCCGTACTCGCGGCACAGCCGGCGGTACGCCATGTTCGTGATCCCGGCCATCGGCGCGAGCACGACCGGCACGTCGACCTCGATCGGGCCGATGCGCAGGGGGCCGCCGACTCGCGAGGCGGGTGCTTGTGTGATCGTCATACCTGTCCCATCTTCCCACGTCGGTGCGCGCCGGTAGCGTTCTCCACATGACGACCGACGCCAGCACCCGGTTCGACGCCGACGCCCAGGCCCGTGGCCTGCCGGTCCAGGTCGTCGAGCGCCCGGCCGCGGACTCCCTGCACGAGGCCGCCGACCTGCTCGGCATCGACCCAGGCGACATCGTCAAGACCCTGGTGGTGAAGCGCCACGACGGCGGGTTCCTGCTCGCCCTGGTGCCCGGCGGCCGCAGCATCGCGTGGAAGAAGCTCCGCACGGTCGTCGGCGTCAACAAGCTCTCGATGCCCGACGCCGCCACCGCGCTCGAGGCATCGGGGTACGAGCGCGGCACCATCACCCCGATCGGTGCCACGGGAGACCTGCCGGTCTACGCCGACGAACGCATCGTCGGCCGCCGGGTCGCCCTGGGTGCGGGCCGGCACGGCGCGAGCGCCTTCGTCGACGCCGACGCGCTCGTCGCCGCCTACGGCGCGACCGTCGCCGACATCACCGATGAGGAACCGCAGCGCGACTGATCGGTCTGGCGACCGACGGATCGCGCCCCCGCACAGCCGTCGCGCCCCGCAGAGTCGGGGCGCAACGACCGCACGGGGGCGCGGGACCACCAGCGCGCGACGCGCGACCGAAGGAAGCGTCAGTCCGGCACCTCGGTCCAGTCGCCCTCGGCACCGGCGAACGATCCGGCGTCGATCAGGCACGAATCACCGTCGCAGACCGGCGCACCGCCGGGCGTGACCAGCGTGAGCAGGCCGGGGCGCGCCTCCAGACCGGAGATCGCATCCGGGACCGACGGGGCGGACGGGAGGCCCACCCCACCCCCGACGGTGACCGTCGCGCCCGTCATCGGGTCACCGCCACGTCCGCGCTCGCGTCGTCCGCGGCGCGCTCGGCCGCCGAGGCGACCTCCTCCGGTGTGGTCTCGCGGAGCGCGACCACCTGGCGGAGCACCTGCTCGAACGCCGACGGGTCCTGCGCGCCGGAGACGCCGTACTTGCCGTCGATCACGAAGAACGGCACGCCGTTGATGCCGTAGGCCTGCGCCTGGGCCTGGTCGGCGCGGACGGCAGCGAGCTGGGCATCGTCGCGTAGGGTGCTGAGGACCTCGTCACGGTCGATGCCGATCTCCGCCGCGAGGTCGGCCAGCGAGGACTCCTGGCCGACGTGCTCGCCGCGCTCGAAGTAGGCGGTGAACAAGCGCTCGACCATCTCGAGCTGCTTGCCGTGCTGCTTGGCGAGGTGGATGACCTGGTGGGCCTTCACCGTGTTGGTGTGGTGCATGGCCTCGAAGTCGTACTCGAGGCCCACGCCCGCGGCGATGGCCGTGACCTGGTCGAGCATCTGCTGCGCCTGGTCGACGGGCATGCCCTTGTGGCTGGAGAGGAACTCGGCCTCGGTGCCCTCGAAGTCGACGGGGGTGTCGGGGCTCAGCTCGAAGGAGTGGTACTCGACCTCGACGGGTCGGCCCTCACTCGAGGCACCGAACGCGGCCACGCCGGCCTCGAACTTGCGCTTGCCGATGTAGCACCAGGGGCAGGCGATGTCCGACCAGACATCGACCTTCACGGAGTCGTTCATGCTGACCCCAACGCGCTCGTGCGGCGCGCATTCCCGTCGCTGGTAGCTGAACACCGGTGTTCGCAGGTCGAACACCCGGCTGCGGGTGTGCAACGCACGAACACCGGTGTCTTGCGGAACCGAAACCCCTACGCGCCGAGCAAGCGCTGCGCCAGGTACCCCTGCAGCTGGTCGAGCGAGACCCGCTCCTGGCCCATGGTGTCGCGCTCGCGCACCGTGACGGCCTTGTCCTCGAGCGTGTCGAAGTCGACCGTGATGCAGAACGGCGTGCCGATCTCGTCATGGCGACGGTAGCGACGGCCGATGGCACCGGCGTCGTCGAAGTCCACGTTCCAGTTCTTCCGCAGGTCGTCGGCCAGTCCGCGGGCGACGGGCGAGAGCTGCTCGTTGCGCGACAGCGGCAGGACGGCGGCCTTGACCGGGGCCAGGCGCGGGTCGAGACGCAGGACGGTGCGCTTGTCGACGCCGCCCTTCGCGTTCGGCGCCTCGTCCTCGTGGTACGAGTCGAGCAGGAACGCCATGAGCGCACGGGTCAGGCCGAACGACGGCTCGATCACGTACGGCACGTACTTCTCGTTGGCGGCCTGGTCGAAGAACCGGAGGTCCTGGCCGGACGCCTCGATGTGGTTGTTCAGGTCGAAGTCGGTGCGGTTCGCGACGCCCATCAGCTCGCCCCACTCCGAGCCGGTGAAGCCGAAGCGGTACTCGATGTCGGCGGTGGCGTCGGAGTAGTGCGCCCGCTCGCCGTCCGGCACGTCGAAGCGGCGGAGGTTCTCCGGGTCGATGCCGAGGTCGGTGTAGAACGCGACCGAGTCGGCGATCCACTGCTCGTAGTGCTCCTGGGCCGAGGCCGGCGGCACGAAGTACTCGATCTCCATCTGCTCGAACTCGCGCGTGCGGAAGATGAAGTTGCCGGGCGTGATCTCGTTGCGGAACGCCTTGCCGACCTGGCCGATGCCGAACGGGGGCTTCATCCGGCTCGTCGTCACGACCTGCGCGAAGTCGACGAAGATGCCCTGGGCGGTCTCGGGGCGCAGGAAGTTCAGGCCCTCTTCCGACTCGACCGGGCCGAGGTAGGTCTTGAGCATCCCGGAGAACTCGCGGGGCTCGGTCCACTCGCCGCGGGTGCCGCAGTTCGGGCAGGCGACCTCGGCCATGCCGCCCTCGGGGGCGCGGCCCTTCTTCGCCTCGAACGCCTCGAGCAGGTGGTCCTCGCGGAACCGGTGGTGGCAGTGCAGGCACTCCACGAGCGGGTCGGTGAAGGTCGCGACGTGCCCGGAGGCCTCCCACACCTTGCGGGGCAGGATCACGGCGGAGTCGAGGCCGACCATGTCCCCGCGGCCGCGCACGAACCGCTGCCACCACTGGCGCTTGATGTTCTCCTTGAGCTCGACGCCGAGGGGCCCGTAGTCCCATGCGGAGCGGGAGCCTCCGTAGATCTCACCCGACTGGAAGACGAAGCCGCGGCGCTTGGCCAGGGCGATGACGCTGTCGAGACGGGAGGGCTGTGCCAAAGGGTGCTCCAGAGGTCGCCGAGCTGGGTGCTCGGTGCGGAAACGGTCCGGGCAAGACTACCGGCGATCGTGGGCCGGGAGGCCCGCCCCGCGTCCGGCCTCCGCGCTCACGTTCCCGACGTGCCCGGCCCCACCCCGCGCAACGCGGCCGCCACGTCCGTCACGTCCGTCTCGTCGTTCCACAGGTGGAACGCGATCCGCAGTCGCCCCGCTCGCCCGGAGGCGGTGAGGCCAGCAGCGGTGAGGGCCCGGAGGGCCGACCCGTCGGCGTCCGCGAACGTCACGATCGCCTGCCCGTCGCCCTGCCGAGGCGACCCGAGTGCGTCGCACAGCCGATCCGCGAGACCGGTGGCGTGCCTCCAGACCGCCCCTTGGTCGAGCGCGACGGCGTGCCGGAGCGCGGCGACCGCACCGGGCCACGCCTGCCAGGCCGGCGAGACGTCGAAGCGACGCGCGTCGTCGGCCAGGTGCATGGCGGGGCCGTAGCAGGAGGACCACACGTCCGCTCCCGCGTACCAACCGGCCTGCACCGGGCGGAGTCGACCGAGGGCGGTGTCGGAGAGCGTCATGAAGGCGACGCCGCGCGGCGCGCAGAGCCACTTGTAGGTGTGTGTGAGAGTCACGTCGAACGGTGCCGCGTCGACGGGCAGGACGCCGGCCGCCTGCGTGAGGTCGCAGAGGGTGAGGGCGCCGACGCGTCGGGCGGCGGCCACGATGGGCTCGGGGTCGGTGACCACGCCGGTGGCGGACTGCACCGCGGACCAGGCGACGAGGGCGGTGTCCGGTCCGACGGAGTCCGCCAGCCGGTCGAGCGGGACGCTCCGGACCCGGACACCGCGGTGTGCCTGGGCGAGGAACGGGAAGACGACCGAGCTGAAGTCACCGTCCGGGACGACCACCTCGGCCCCGTCCAGCAGGGCGTCGGCGACGACCGCGGCCATCACCGAGGTCTGCGAGCCCGTCGCGACCCGCTCCGCCGGGACGCCGACCAGCGCGGCGAAGAGGGCACGCCCCTGCTCGACCAGCGCTCCGTACCCGGCCGCCGACGTCTCGGCGCGGGACCACGCGTCGAGGTCGGCGCGCTGCGCGGCGAGGGTGGCGCGGGTCGGCAGGCCTGCGGTGCACGCCGCCAGGTAGCCGCGGCCGGCGGGGAAGGAGTCCATGCGGACAGCGTCCCGGTTCTCGTCCCATCACACCAGAGCTGGTTCGTTGTGCCACCGATAACATCGGGTGATGGACGAGATCGATCCCCAGTTGCTCCGGGTGCTGCGCGCCGTGGCCGACGGCGGGTCGATCACCCGCGCCGCCGCCGCCCTCGGGTCGAGCCAGCCGGCCGTCAGCCAGTTGGTGGCCCGGGCCGAGCAGCGTCTCGGGCACGCGCTGGTCCTGCGCGGCGGGCGGGGCGCGACCCTCACGCACGCGGGGCAGGTGCTCGCCGACCACGCTCTGCACGTCCAGGCCGCGCTCACCGCGGCGCGCGAGGACCTCGACGCCGTCAGCGGGCTCAGCCGCGGTCGGGTGCGACTGGCCGGGTTCCCGAGCGCGTCCTCCGCCCTCGTGCCCGCGGTGCTCGCCCGGCTCGCCGCGACGGCGCCCGGCGTGACGACCTCGTACGTCGAGGTCGAGCCGCCCGAGGCACTCGACCTGCTGCGCGGCGGCGAGGTCGACGTCGCCCTCACCTTCACCTACGTCGGCGACGAGGTCGGGACCACCCCGGACCCCGGGCTCGTCACGCGGGCGCTCGGCCGGGATCCGCTCGCACTGGTGACGCCGACCGGGGCGGCCCTGCCGGGAGGCGCGGGGCCGGTCCGCAGCGCGGGTCCGGCCGCCGTCGTCGACCTCGCATCACACCGCGGCGCGCGCTGGATCGGCGGCTGCCCGCGCTGCCGGGGGCACCTGCTCGCCTCGTGCGCGACGGCCGGGTTCACCCCGGACATCGTGCTCGAGACCGACAACGCGGCGGCGGTGGTGGGGCTCGTCGCCGCCGGGCTCGGGGTGGCGCTGCTCCCCCGGTTGGCACTCGCGACGACGGTCATCCCCGCCGGGGTCGCGATCGATCCCGTCGACGACGACCTGGCCCGACGCGTCGAGGTCGTCGTCGCCCGAGGGGCCGAGCGGGTCCCGAGCGTCCGTGCGGCGCTCGACGCGGTGCGCTCGGCCGCCCACCTGCTCGAGGGCCCGCTGCCGCGGTGAGGGTCGCGGTTGGGGTCGGGGCTGGGGCTTGGCTCGGGCTCGGGCTCGGGCTCGGGCTTGGGCTATGCCGTCGGGGTGTCGACCGCGCCACCGTAGCGGCGGTCGCGGCTGGCGTACTCCTCGATCGCACCCCACAGGTCGGTGCGACGGAAGTCCGGCCAGAGCCGGTCGAGGAACACCATCTCGGCGTAGGCGGACTGCCACAGCAGGAAGTTGCTGGTGCGCTGCTCGCCCGAGCTCCGGAGGAACAGGTCGACGTCGGGCATCTCCGGCACGTACAGCCGCTTCGCCAGGGCCTTCTCGGTGACCTGGCTCGGTTTCAGGCGACCGGCTGCGACGTCCTCGGCCATGCCCCGCACGGCGTCGACGATCTCGTTCCGGCCGCCGTAGTTCACGCACATCGTCAGCGTGAGGACGTCGTTGCCCGCGGTCATCCGCTCGGCGGTCTCGAGCTCGTCGATGACGCTCCGCCACAGCCGCGGACGCCGACCGGCCCACCGCACCTTGACGCCCCACTGGTGCAGCTGGTCACGGCGACGGCGGATGACGTCGCGGTTGAAGCCCATCAGGAACCGGACCTCCTCCGGGGAGCGCTTCCAGTTCTCGGTCGAGAACGCGTACGCCGACACGTGCCCGACGCCGATCTGGATCGCGCCGGCGACGACGTCGAGCAGCGAGGCCTCGCCAGCCTTGTGCCCCTCGATGCGCGTCAGCCCGCGGCCGTTCGCCCACCGGCCGTTGCCGTCCATGACGATGGCCACGTGCTCCGGCACGAACCGGGCCGGGATCGCCGGTGGCGTCTCACCGGTCCAGTCGACCGGGCGGAAGGGTTCGACGTCGTCGGGGCGGCGGGGGCTCATGCGGTGGGGGCTCCTTCGACAGCGGGATCGGGGTCGGGGACGGGCACGGCGGGTGCCGGCGTCGAGGCCACCGCGCGCGCCGTCGCCTCGGGTCCGCCGTGGGTCTGCGGTACCGGCAGCGGGTGCTCGGAGCGGTCGACGTGCGGCAGGGACCGGAGCGATCGTTCCAGGTGCCACTGGGCGTAGGCCGCGACCACGCCGGAGGCCCGCGAACGCGTCCGCTCGTCGGTGGCGTCCACGGTCGCCCAGTCACCGGCGAGCAGGGAGCCGAGCACCCCGAGCGTCGCCGGGTCGAGCCGTGGGGTCCCCGGGGGCGCCGCACGGTCGGCGACGACGCCACCGAGCTGCACCACGAACGCCGAGTGCGGGCCGGGCTCCCCCGTCACCGCACAGTCGCTGAACGAAGGGGCCCACCCCGCGATGCTCATCGCGCGGAGCAGGTACGAGTCGAGGGTCGCGCTGGACTGGTGCTCACCGCGCGACAACGAGCGCAGCGCCCCGACAAGCAACAGGTACTGCTGCAGCCCGGCGTCGGCCTCGCTCAGACGGTCGGCGGTCTCGACCATGGCGCTGGCCGCGGTGTACGCGCCGTAGTCGGCGACGATCTGGGCCCCGTACGCGCCGAGGGACTCCGCCTGGGTGACGATGTCGAGCGACCGGCCCTCGTAGAACTGGGCATCGACGACCATGAACGGTTCGAGCCGGCTGCCGAACTTCGACGCGGTGCGCCGCACGCCCTTTGCCACCGCACGGATCTTGCCGTGCTGCCGCGAGAGCATCGTGACGATGCGGTCGGCTTCCCCGAGCTTGTGGGTGCGCAACACGACGCACTCGTCCCGGTACAGCGGCATGTCCCCAGTATCCCCCGCCCCGCCGACACCCGCGTGCGGTGCGGGGCGATCGCAGCGACGAGACGCCGTCGTCTTCACCGGACGCCGCGCGCTCGTCGAGACGCCGCGACTTTCGGTGGCGTCTCGACGACACGACGGCGTCTTGCGTCAGGCAGTGAACGGGCGCACAGACGGGAGGCGCGGTGCGGGACGGACCCGCACCGCGCCTCCCGGCCTGGTCGCGAACTCAGGCCGAGACGAGCTCCGGCGCGTCGGCACCGGCCGCGGCACCCGCACGCACCGCGCGGTTCACCGCGGACACGATCGCCTTGAGCGAGGCCGTCGAGATGTCGGCGTCGATGCCGACGCCCCAGAGGCGCACGCCGTCGACGTCGAGCTCGACGTAGGACGCCGCCTGGGCGTCACCGGAGGCGCTCATCGTGTGCTCCGAGTAGTCGTACAGGGTGACCTGGACGCCCTGCTCGGCGAGCACCTTGAGGAACGCGTCGATCGGACCCGTGCCGACGGCCTCGGCCGTGACCGCGCCCTCGTCGACTCGGAGCGCCACGGAGAGCGAGGTCGTGCCCTCGAAGTCGCTCGACGTCGCTGTCTTGGTGAGCTCGTACCGTCCCCACTTCTCGTCGTCGACGGAAGCCGGCAGGTACTCGTCCTGGAACACGTCCCAGATCCGCTGCGACGAGAACTCGCCGCCCTCGGTGTCGGTGTGCCGCTGCACGACACCGGAGAACTCGATCTGCAGCTTGCGGGGCAGGTCGAGGGCGTGGTCGGTCTTGAGCAGGTAGGCGACGCCGCCCTTGCCGGACTGCGAGTTGACGCGGATGACGGCCTCGTACGACCGGCCGATGTCCTTCGGGTCGACGGGCAGGTACGGGACCGCCCACTCGATCTCGTCGATGTCCTTGCCCGCGGCGGCGGCCTTGGCCTTCATCGCCTCGAAGCCCTTGTTGATGGCGTCCTGGTGCGAGCCACTGAAGGCCGTGTACACGAGGTCGCCCGCCCACGGCTGACGCTCCGGCACGGGCAGCTGGTTGCAGTACTCGACGGTCCGCTTGACCTGGTCGATGTCGGCGAACGAGATCTCCGGGTCGATGCCCTGCGTGAACAGGTTCATGCCGAGGGCGACGAGGTCGACGTTGCCGGTGCGCTCACCGTTGCCGAACAGGCAGCCCTCGATGCGGTCGGCACCGGCCATGTAGCCGAGCTCGGCTGCCGCGACCGCGGTTCCGCGGTCGTTGTGCGGGTGCAGCGACAGGATGACGTCCTGGCGGTGCGCGAGGTTGCGCGACATCCACTCGATCGAGTCGGCGTAGACGTTCGGCGTGGCCATCTCGACGGTCGCGGGCAGGTTGATTATCACCTTGCGGTCCGGCGTCGGCTCGAAGACCTCGAGCACGGCGTTGCAGATCTCGAGCGCGACCTCGAGCTCGGTGCCCGTGTAGGACTCCGGCGAGTACTCGTAGTAGATCGTGGTGTCGTGCTGCAGCGTGGCCTCGGCCGCCTTGCAGAGCTTCGCGCCGGCGACCGCGATGTCGACCACGCCCTGCACGTCGGTGCGGAAGACGACCTCGCGCTGCACGATCGACGTCGAGTTGTACAGGTGGACGATGGCCTGCTTCGCACCGTCGATCGCCTCGTACGTGCGCTGGATGAGGTGCTCGCGCGCCTGGGTCAGCACCTGGATCGTGACGTCGTCCGGGATCGCGCCCTCGTCGATGAGCGACCGGACGAAGTCGAAGTCGGTCTGCGAAGCACTCGGGAACCCGACCTCGATCTCCTTGTAGCCCATCCGGACGAGGAGGTCGAACATCGCGCGCTTGCGCTCGGCGTCCATCGGGTCGATGAGGGCCTGGTTGCCGTCACGCAGGTCGACGGCGCACCAGCGGGGCGCCTTGTCGATGCGCTTCGTGGGCCAGGTGCGGTCCGGCAGGTCGACGCTGATCTGCTCGTGGAACGGGACGTACTTGTGGATCGGCATCCCGGAGGGCTGCTGGGTGTTCTGCATCGTTCTTCGCTTTCGTCGCGTGTTCGTGAGCTGTTGTGGTGCGGCCACGACGGACTCCGCGACGAGGTGGGCCGGAGTGTCAGGCCTCGTCGCGGCAGCGAAGGAGGAGGAGTGCCGAGTACATCGACACCCACGGTAGCACCGGCGTGCCAGCCTGGCGCAAGCGTGTGACGCAGGGCTCGTCGGCCGCTGCCGACTGGAGCACCGAGTGGTCACGACATGCCGTGGGTCGGTCACCGAGTGGTCACGTTCTGTCGGCCGGGCCACGCTCCGCCGACGGTTCGTGACCACTCGGCGGACGTGAGCGGCGCGGGTGAGGGCGACGACACGACGACACGGGAGGCCCGGTGCCAGCTGGCACCGGGCCTCCCGTGTCGTCGTGTGGTGCGACCAGGGCGTCGGTTCAGTCGACCGCGAGCGCCTCGGTCGGCGGGACGCGCATCGCGCGCCGCACCGGGGCGATGGTGGCGACGACCGCCAGGACCAGCGCGCCGATCACCACGATGCCGATGGTCAACGGCGGCAGCACCGGTGTCACCGGAGTACCGAGGGAACCGAGCAGCGTCTGTCCGCCGACCCATCCGTACAGGGTGCCGAGCACGAGCCCCGAGACGACGGCCGCGACGACCATCTGCACGGCCTCGGTCACGATCATCCGGCGGACCTGCGCCCCGGTCAGGCCGAGCACCCGCAGGAGTCCGAGCTCCCGTCGGCGCTGCAGCACCCCGAGCGCGAGGGCGTTCACGACCCCGACCGCGGCGATCACGGCGGAGAACCCGACGATCACGCTGACGACGGCGTTGATCTGCACGAAGAGGTCACGCTGCGCCTCGATCATCTGCGGCGTGGCACTCCCCTCGCTCAGCTCGCGCATCTGCGTCTCGAGCACGTGCTGCATGATTCCCAGCGCCACCGCGAAGGTGACGAGCAGGGTCACGCCGATGACGAGCCCGATGGTCGCCCGCGAGGACCTGCCGGGCGCACGCATCGCGTTGCGTCCGGCGAGCAGGACGACCGGGTCGTGCGAGCCGATGCGTCCGATCAGCTGCAGGACGGGCGGCATCACGATCGTCGCCCCCACGGCGACACCCGCGAAGGAGACGAACCCGCCGAGCGCCGCCGGCAGCACCGCGATCGGTGACAGCGAGCTGGCGGCGAGCCCGATGAGCATCAGCGCCGCGCCGCCGGCCATGAGCACGATCGCCCAGACCTTGCGGGCGGTACCCGACCGGACGTCGTCGTGGCTCGGTTCCACGGAGGACGACAGCGCCTCGAGCGGCGTGACGGTGAGGACCCGACGCGACCCGGCGGCGAAGGCACCCCAGGTGGCGAGCACGACGGCCACGACGGGCAGCACGAGCTCCCACGGGACGTACGTGTACTCGGTCTCGGGCAGGACCCGGTTGCCCTGGAGGACGACGACGAACACGGCCGAGAGCGTGGTC
This sequence comes from Curtobacterium flaccumfaciens, assembly GCF_018598405.1. Classification (NCBI taxonomy): domain Bacteria; kingdom Bacillati; phylum Actinomycetota; class Actinomycetes; order Micrococcales; family Microbacteriaceae; genus Curtobacterium; species Curtobacterium flaccumfaciens. Next base: position 105,878 of record NZ_JAHEWS010000012.1, read on the forward strand.
CCCACGACCGCGCCGATGACCCCGCCGAGCACGCCGACGACCAGGCCGGTGCGGGTGATCCGCGCACGGAGGGTCGCACCGGTCGCGCCGACGAGCCGCTGCAGTGCGATGATGCGGGTCTGGCCGGCGATCAGCGTCGCGCAGGTGTTCGCGGTGACGATCGCCCCGACGTAGAGGGCGATGCCGAGGAAGAGCCAACCGACCACGGACAGGATCGCCTTGATCGGCCCGAGGTCGGCGAGCCCGGCGGCCCGGAGTGCTTCGGTCACGATCCCCGGAGCGATGACGAGGGCGGAGCCGAACGTGGTGCCGAGCGCCGCGACGAGGACGGTGGGGGCAAAGGAGCGGACGCCGTTCACGCTGCTGCCTCCATCCCGAGCATCGTCGTGGAGATCGCGCCGGCGTCCATCGCCGGACGGTCGGCGACGATCCGGCCGTCTGCCAGGAACAGGATCCGGTCGGCGTTCGCAGCCGCCACCGGGTCGTGCGTGACCATGACGACGCTCTGACCCCACTCCTGCACGGCACCGCGCAGGATCGCGAGCACGTCACGACCGGTGCGGGAGTCGAGTGCGCCGGTAGGCTCGTCGGCGACGACCACCGCCGGCCGCGATGCGAGCGCCCGCGCGATCGCGACCCGCTGCTGCTGTCCGCCGGAGAGCTGGTGCGGGCGGTGGGTCAGACGGTTGCCGAGCCCGAGCATCTCGACCAGCCGGTCGATCCATGCGGTTTCCTCTCGCGAGGGCTTGTGCCCACCGAGCAGGAACGGCAGGCGGATGTTCTCGCTGACGTCGAGCGTCGGGACGAGGTTGAACGACTGGAAGACGAACCCCAGTCGGCGACGACGCAGCTCGGTGAGGTCCTTGTCCCCCAGGGCTGTGATGTCGACGCCGTCGATCTGGATCCGGCCGGCGGACACGGCGTCGAGGCCGGCGGCGACGTGCATGAGGGTCGACTTGCCGGACCCGGACGGCCCCATCACGGCGGTGAACTCCCCCGCACCGATGTCGACGCTGACGTCGTCGAGCGCCGTCACACGTCGGGCGGCGTCGCCGTAGTGCTTGGACACGTGGTCGAGGCGGATGATCGGAGCGTGGCTGGTGGTCATGCATCCACGATGACGGTCGGAGGACATCCGCCGCGTCGGCCCGTCGGCTCCTGTGGATCGTCCGCTCGGCTCGGTTGCCTGTGGAGGGGTCATCCCCGCGGATGACCCGGTGTCAGTCGGCCTTCGTGACGAGGCCGTGTTCGTGGGCGAACACGACGAGGCGCACGCGGTCCCGGAGCTCGAGCTTCGTCAGGACCCGCGAGATGTGTGTCTTCACGGTCGCCTCGCTCACGTACTCGTGCTGGGCGATCTCGCTGTTGCTGAACCCGCGGGCGGCCAGGTCGAAGATCTCCCGCTCGCGGGGGGTGAGGTCGGCGAAGGCCGCGGGCACGGCGGCGGCGCGCCCGACCGAGTCGTCGTAGCGCCGCAGGAGCTCGCGGGTGGCCGACGCGGCGAACACCGCGGTGCCGGCGTGCACGGTGCGGACGGCCGCGAGCAGGAACTCGGGGTCGGCGTCCTTGAGCACGAAGCCGCTCGCCCCGGCGCGGATGGCCTTGGCGGCGGCCTCGTCGAAGTCGAACGTGGTCAACACGAGGACCTTCGCGCCGTCGGTACCGGACTGCTCGACGATGTGGCCCGTCGCCGTGATGCCGTCCATCACCGGCATGCGGACGTCCATCAGCACGACGTCCGGACGGGTGCGCCGGACGAGCTCGACACCCTCGGCACCGTCGCCCGCCTCGCCGACGAAGCGCAGGTCGGGCTGGGAGTCGATGAGCATCCGGATGCCGGTGCGGAAGAGCGCCTGGTCGTCGACGAGGGCGACGCGGATCGACTGCTCGGCGTGCGGGATCGTGGTCATCGGGCGGTGTGCTCCTGCTCGGTCGGGGTGATGCGGCCGCGGGGCATCTGCCCGCTGGCCGGGACTGCTGGCATCCGGACGGCGACCGCGAAGTCGTCACCCCGGGCTCCGGCGGTCATGGTGCCGCCGGTCATCACGGCACGTTCCCGCATGCCGACCAGGCCGTGGCCCGTACCCGGTCCGCGGACACCGTCGTCCGCACGTCGGTTCACGACGGCGATCTCGACCGTGTCCGGCCGGTAGGTCAGAGCGGCGTGCACCGGGCTACCGGGCTCACCGTGCTTGTACGCGTTCGTCAGGCTCTCCTGCACGATCCGGTAGACGGCGAGCTGGGTGGTGGTCGGGAGGCCCGCGGGGTCGCCATCGCGCTCGACACGGACGTCGAGTCCGAGCTGGCGCATCTCGTCGATGAGCCGGTCGATGTCGTCGATCTCGGGCGTCGGCGCGGTCCCCTGCTCGTGCCGGAGCGCGCCGAGGAGTTCGCGCACGTCGCCGAGTGCACGGCGGGCGGTGGCCGAGATCGTGCTGAGGGCCTGGTCGGCGACCGCGGGATCGGCCTTCAGGGCGTACCGGGCACCGTCGGACTGCGCGATGACGACCGCGAGCGAGTGAGCGACGATGTCGTGCATGTCGCGGGCGATCCGCACCCGCTCCTGCTCGACCGCGACGGCCCGGTCGGCGCGTGCGGCGTCACGCTCGGCGAGCAGCTGCGCCTCGCGGCTCATGCTCGCCGACCGACGGGTGCGGACCACGAGCCCGGCGAGCCACGGCAGCAGCAGCAGGAGCAGCACCACGGCGAAGAACGAGAACGTGACCTGCAGCGACTCCTGCACGGGCGCCGCGGCGGTCTCGTAGGTGAGGCGGTTCTGGTAGTCGTCGAAGCCCATGTACGCCGCCGCGGTGACCGAGCCGACGATCGCCGACACGAGCCCGGCCAGCCGTACCCGACGGCTGCCGTAGGCACTCGTCGTGTACATCACCCCGGCGATGAACGCGTTCGACAGGTCCGGGACCTGCCCCGTGACCATCTCGAACACCGCGAACACCCACGCCACGGCCAGGGCGAGTCCGGGCGACAGACGCCGGAGCGCGAGGGCGGCGGTCATCCCGACGACGGTGATGACCGACAGGGGACCGTCGAGTCCACGCCCGCTGGCGACCAGGACCAGCCCGCCGAGCAGGACGGCGATCACCAGGTCGATGACGACCTGCGCGCGGAGCATGGGACGGAACACCCGTCCACGGTACGGCGAGCCGCTCACGGGCGCGTCCTTCGCCCGGATGACCCGAGCCGCCGGCGCCGTGCGGTCAGAAGCCGAGGCGTCCGAGCTGCTTCGGGTCACGCTGCCACTCCTTGGCCACCTTCACGCGGATGTTCAGGTAGACGTGCCGGCCGCCGAGCAGCGACTCGATCTCGACCCGTGCCCGCGACCCGACGTCCTTCAGGCGCTCGCCCTTGTGGCCGATGACGATCGCCTTCTGGCTGTCGCGCTCGACGAACAGGTTCGCGAAGATCCGCAGGGGACCGTCGGCGTCGTCGTCCTCGTCGGGTTCGACGATGTCCTCGATGACCACGGCGAGCGAGTGCGGCAGCTCGTCACGCACACCCTCGAGCGCAGCCTCGCGGATGAGTTCGCCGATGCGCTCCTCGTCGGTCTCCTCGGTCACCGCGCTCGAGTCGTACAGCTGCGGCGACTCGGGCAGCAGGCCGGTGACGACGCCGAGCAGGTCTTCGAGCTGCATGCCCCGGGTGCCCGAGGTCGGCACCACGGCGTCCCAGTCGCGGAGCTTCGAGACGGCCAGCAACTGCTCGCCGACGCGGTCCTTGGAGGTGCTGTCGATCTTGGTGACGATCGCGATCTTCTTCGCCCGCGGGTACTGGTCGAGCGTGTCGTTGATGAACCGGTCTCCGGGGCCGACGGGCTCGTTCGCCGGCACGCAGAAGCCGATGACGTCGACGTCGCCCAGGGTGGACTGCACGAGGTCGTTGAGCCGCTCACCGAGCAGCGTGCGCGGACGGTGCACGCCCGGGGTGTCGACGATGATGACCTGGCCGTCGGGTCGGTGCACGATCCCGCGGATGGCGCGTCGGGTGGTCTGCGGCTTCGACGACGTGATGGCGACCTTCTCGCCCACCAGGGCGTTGGTCAGCGTCGACTTGCCGACGTTCGGACGGCCGACGAACGAGACGAAGCCCGCGCGGTAGGGCTTGTCCGGGCCGGCCTGGGTGGTGTCGGGGTCGGTCATGCGTGCGTGGTTCCCGTCGTGGTGGTTTCGGCGTCGTCGAAGGCGTCCTCGACGTCGGCGAGGGCGTTGGTGCGTTCAGCGAGCACGGTGATGAGGTGGCGGCGCTTGCCCTCGACGCGGTCGGCGGTCAGGACGACCCCGGACACGGTGACGGTCTCACCGGACACGGCCAGGTGTCCGAGTTCCTTGGTGAACAGGCCGCCGGCGGTGTCGACGTCGTCGTCGTCGAGTTCGATGCCGAACAGGTCGCCGAGCTCGTCGATCGGCAGGCGCGCGGAGATCCGCCAGACGCCCGGTTCGACCTCGGTCCGGTCGACGACCGCGCGGTCGTACTCGTCGGAGATGTCCCCGACGAGCTCTTCGATGAGGTCCTCCATGGTCACGAGCCCGGCGACCCCGCCGTACTCGTCCACCACCAGGACCAGGTGGTTCTTGGCGACCTGCATGTGCCGCAGGGTGTCGTCCGCGTGCTTCGACTCCGGCACGAACTCGGCGGGCCGGAGCAGTCGGCTGACCCGTTCGCTGCCGGACCCGGGTCGCTCGTACAGCGACCGCGCGACGTCTCGGAGGTACAGCACGCCGCGCACGTCGTCGCTGTCCTTGCCGATGACCGGCATGCGGGACACCCCGGAGACCAGGAACTGCTCCATCGCCGCTGCCAGGGTGTCCGCGCCGTCGACGGTGCGCATGTCCGTGCGGGGCACCATGACCTCGCGCACCAGGGTGTCGCTGAACTCGAACACCGAGTGGATGAGCTCACGGTCCTCGTCCTCGAGCACGTTGCTCTCGGTGGCCTCGTCGACCAGGGAGAGCAGCTGCTCCTCACTCGACACCGTGGAGGCGCTCCTGCCCCGGCCCGGGGTGACCCGGTCGCCGATCCGGACGAGCAGCCCGGCCAGCGGACCGAGCACGATGCGCACCCCGCGGACGATGCCGCCGGTCGCACCGATCAGCCGCTCGGCGTGGGCGCGCCCGACGCTGCGCGGGCTCGACCCGACCAGCACGAACGACACCGCGGTCATGATGGCCGCGGAGAGGACGAGCGCCAACCACCAGCTGTCGAATGCGCGCACCAGGGCGATCGTGACGAGCACCGCGGCGGCCGTCTCGGCCAGCACACGGAAGAAGTTGAGCGCGTTGACGTGTGCTCCGACGTCGTCCGCGATCGCCTCGATGGAACGGCGGCGCTTGTTGCCCCTGGCGATCTCCTCGAGGTCGGCACGGGACACCACCGAGAGCGCGGCGTCGCTCGCGGCGAGGAGCCCGCCGAGGACGACGAGCCCCAGCGCCACCGCGAGCAGCCCGGCGACGACGACCATCGGCTACCGCCCTCGGCGCTGGGCGGCGAACGCGTTGAGGATCTCGCCCTGGATGCCGAACATCTCGGCCTTCTCGTCGGGCTCGGCGTGGTCGAAGCCGAGCAGGTGCAGGATGCCGTGGCAGGTGAGCAGCAGCATCTCGTCGGTGCTCGAGTGCCCGGCGGTCTTCGCCTGCTCTTCGGCCACCTGCGGGCAGAGCACGATGTCGCCGAGCAGTCCGGCCGGGGTCGGGTCGTCTTCGGTCCCCGGTTGGAGTTCGTCCATCGGGAAGCTCAGGACGTCGGTGGGACCGGGCTCGTCCATCCACCGCACGTGCAGCTGCTCCATCGCGCCCTCGTCCACCAGCACGATCGCGAGTTCCGCGTCGGCGTGGACGTGCATCGCGTCGAGGGCGAATGCGGCGAGTCGCTGGATCGCGGCCTCGTCCACCTCGACCCCGGACTCGTTGTTGAGCTCGATGCTCACCGGTTGCCTCCTCGGGCGTCGTTCTGGGGGTACGGGGGCCGTGCGCGGTCCTGCGGCGGACGTCCGCGTCGCTCGGCACGGTTGACGCCGTCGGGGTTGCCGACCGGAGCGGTGCCGCGGCCGCCGGGACGCTGCCCGGCCTGCTCGGCGAGGCGCTCCTCGTCGTAGACCGTGTAGGCGTCGACGATCCGGCCGACCAGGGTGTGGCGGACCACGTCCTCGCTGCCGAGGCGGGCGAAGTGGATGTCCTCCACCTCGTCGAGGATGCGGGTGACGAGTCGGAGCCCGGAGACGTTGCCCGGCAGGTCGACCTGGGTGATGTCGCCCGTGATGACCATCTTCGATCCGAACCCGAGACGGGTGAGGAACATCTTCATCTGCTCGGGCGTGGTGTTCTGCGCCTCGTCGAGCACGACGAACGAGTCGTTCAGGGTACGGCCACGCATGTACGCCAGCGGGGCGACCTCGACCGTGCCGGCGGCCAGGAGCTTCGGGACCAACTCCGGGTCCATCATCTCGTTGAGGGCGTCGTAGAGCGGACGCAGGTACGGGTCGATCTTGTCCGTGAGCGTGCCCGGCAGGAACCCGAGCCGCTCGCCGGCCTCGACCGCGGGGCGGGTGAGGATGATCCGGTTGACCTCGCGCCGCTGGAGTGCCTGGACGGCCTTCGCCATCGCCAGGTACGTCTTGCCGGTACCGGCCGGACCGATGCCGAACGTGATGGTGTTCTCGTCGATGGCGTCGACGTAGGCGCGCTGCCCGTCGGTCTTCGGGCGCACGGACTTGCCGCGGCTCGACACGATCGGGGTGCCGAAGGTGTCCGACGGCTTGCGGTCGTCGTCGAGGATGCGCGCCGACATGGGTATGTCGGCCGGGCCGATCTCCTGGCCGCGCCTGACCATGCCGACGAGTTCGTCGACGAGCGCCTTCGCGCGTGCGACGTCACGCTCCGGGCCGGTCAGGGTGACCTCGTTGCCGCGGACGACGACCCGGACGCCCGGGTACTGGCGCTCGACGGTCTTGAGGAGTCGGTCCTGGGGTCCGAGCAACTGCACCATGGCGATGCCGTCGACCTGGAGCGAGACGGAGACGGGCTGGTCGTCGGCGGCGGTGGGCTGTGCTGGTTCGTTATCCGGCAAGGGTGCCTTCCTGCAGTTCACCTGCGAGTACGTGCGCGTGCACGTGGAACACGGTCTGACCGGCGGCTTCGCCGGTGTTGAAGACGAGACGGAACTGACCGCCGGCGCGCTCGTCGGCGATGCGCTGCGCGGTGGCGACCATGTGGGCCAGGAGGTCGGGGTCACCCGCGGCGAGCTCCGCGACGTTCGCGTACTGCTCCGTCTTGGGGACGACGAGCACGTGGACGGGGGCCTTCGGCGCGATGTCCTCGATCGCGATCACACGATCGTCCTCGGCGACGATGGTCGCCGGGATCTCGCGCGCGATGATCCGGGAGAAGACGCTGGGCGTGCTGGTGCTCATGACTCCATCGTAGGACGCGCCCGACGGCGGGGTCCGGCTCACCAGCGACCCAGTCGCGCCTGCAGGACAGCGAGTGCGGCCGGGCCGGCCGTGGACGTCCGGAGCACGCTGTCGCCGAGTCGGACCCGCACGGCGCCCGCGGCCTCGAGGCGGTCGAGCTCCGCGCCGTCGATGCCTCCTTCGGGACCGACGACCAGGGCGATGTCGTCGGCGTCCGCCGGGGGCTCCCAGGTGGCGAGCCGCACGGTCGCCGTCGGGTCGAGCAGGACGACCGCCGTGCCCGCCCCGAGCGCCGACACGAGCTGCGCCGTGGTCACCAGCGGCGCGACGGTGGGCACCCGCGGCCGGATCGCCTGCTTCGCGGCCTCGTGCGCGATCGCGGTCCACCGGGCACGGCCCTTCTCGACCTTCGCGCCGTCCCACCGGGAGACACTGCGCGCTGCCGCCCAGGGCACGACCCGGTCGACGCCGATCTCGGTCGCCGCCTGCACCGCCATCTCGTCGCGCCCGCCCTTGGCCAGCGCCTGCACGAGGGTCAACGAGGGGCGCGTGGCGTCCTGGTGCTCGACCGCCTCGACCGCGAGCTCGAGCGCGTCCTTCGCGATCGCGGTGACCGCTCCGGACACCACGGTGCCGCGACCGTCCGCGATCCGCAGGACTTCGCCGACCCGGACGCGCGCGACCGAGACCGCGTGCCGCCCCTCTGCCCCGTCGAGCGACACCGGGTCGCCGACGGTCACGCCGTCGAGCGAGTCGACGAGGTAGAGCGACGCCATCAGTGGTTGAAGAACCGGTCGCGGAGCTTGCCGAACATGCCCTGCTGGAAGCGGGCGAGCTGCGGAGCGGTCGTCTTGTGCGCCTTGGCGAGCTGCTCGACCAGCTGGCGTTCCTTGTGCGACAGCTTGGTCGGGGTGACGACCTGCACGCCGACCCGCAGGTCACCGCGGCCGTTCCCGCGCAGCTTCGTGATGCCGCGGTCCTTGATGACGAGGACGTCGGCGCTCTGCACACCGGGCCGGATCTCGAGCTCGACCGGACCGTCGAGGCCGTCGATCGTCGTGGTGGTCCCGAGGATCGCGTCGGTCATGCCGACCTCGAGCGTCGCGAGCAGGTCGTCGCCGTCACGGCTGAAGACGTCGTCGTGGCGCACGCGGATCTCGAGGTACAGGTCGCCCGACGGGCCGCCGGCCGGACCCACCTCGCCCTGGCCGGGCATCTGCAGGCGCAGACCGGAGTCGACACCGGCGGGGACGTCGACGGGCACGGTGCGACGGGCACGCACGCGGCCCTGGCCCTGGCAGGTCGGGCAGGGGCTCGGGATGACCGTGCCGTACCCGCGGCAGGTGCCGCACGGTGCGCTCGTCACGACGTTGCCGAGGAGCGAACGGACCTGGCGCTGGATGTGGCCGGACCCACCGCAGATGTCGCAGGTGCGGGGGCTGGTGCCCGGGGCGCAGCAGGAGCCGTGGCAGGTCTCGCAGAGCACGGCCGTGTCGACCTCGACGTCCTTGTGGGTGCCGAAGACGACCTCGTCGAGGTCGACCTCGATGCGGAGCAGGGCGTCCTGGCCGCGCTCGGCACGGCTGCGCGGGCCGGACCCGCGTCCGCCGCCCCCGCCACCACCGAAGAAGGCGTCGAAGATGTCGCTGAAGCCGCCGGCACCACCGCCGAAGGGGCTGTCGGCCTGCGGACCGGCGTCGTACCGGCGTCGCTGCTCGGGGTCGCTCAGCACGTCGTACGCGTGCGTCACGTCCTTGAAGCGCTCGGCGGCGTCGGGTGCCGGGTTCACGTCCGGGTGGAGCTCACGCGCCAGGCGGCGGTAGGCCTTCTTGATGTCGGCATCGGAGGCGTCTCGCTGGACGCCGAGGACGTCGTAGTGGTCTGCCACGTATCCCTCAGTCGGTTGGGTTCGGTCGGTTGGTCAATGTTCGCCCAGGAGTTTGGACAGGTACCGGGCGACGGCCCGGACGGCCGCCATGTTCGTGCCGTAGTCCATGCGGGTCGGTCCGAGGACGCCCAGGCGGGCCACCTCGCCACCGGCCAGGTAGCCGCCGGCGACGATGCTCGTGGCGTCGAGCCCGTACTCGGCGTTCTCGACGCCGATGCTGGCCGCCACCGCGATGTCGTCCACCTGCATCTCCCCGAACAACCGGAGCAGGGTGACTTGTTCCTCGATCGCCTCGAGCACGGGGAAGAGGCCGCCGGAGAAGTCCTGTTCGCTCTTCGCCAGGTTGGCTGCGCCGGCCATCAGCAGGCGGTCCTGCCGGTTCGCAGCGACCTGCTCGATGAGCGTGGCGACGACGACCCCACCGAGCGTCTGGGCGTCGGGGCGGAGCTGCTGCGGCACCGCCCGGAGCGCGGTCGGGACGTCCTGCAGCAGGAGTCCGACCGTCGCGCCGTTCACCACGGTGCGGAGTTCGCCGAGGGAACCTTCGTCGAGCGGGACGTCGGTCTCGACCACGCGCTGCTCGACCCGGGCGGTGTCGGTGATGAGCACCACCATCAGCCGGGCGTCGCCGAGCCGGACGAGTTCGACGTGCTGCACCCGGGCGCGCACCATCGAGGGGTACTGCACCAGGGCGACCTGGTTGGTGAGCTGACTGAGCAGCCGGACGGTGCGCCCGAGGACCTCGTCGAGGTCGTTCGGGGCGCCGAGGAAGGTCTCGATGGCGTGCCGCTGGGCGCTGGAGAGCGGACGGGCACCGGCGAGGTGGTCGACGAAGACGCGGTAGCCCTTGTCCGTCGGCACCCGGCCGGAGGAGGTGTGCGGGGCGGCGATGAGCTGCTCGTCCTCGAGCAGGGCCATGTCGTTGCGGATCGTCGCGGCGCTGACACCGAAGGCGTGCCGCTCGACGATGGTCTTCGACCCGACGGGTTCGCGCGACGCCACGTAGTCGCGCACGATTGCCTTGAGGACCTCGAGGCTGCGTTCACTGACCACGAGCGCCTCCTTCCCGATCGACCTGGCACTCGGACGTGTCGACTGCTGATCCTACGCCCGACCGCTGACGGCCCGGGACTTCCGGGCGGTCGGCCGATACGCTTCCGCCATGACCTACGGACAGCAGCCCGGTGGCCCCTCCGACCAGCAGCCCGGCGGGCCCCAGCAGCCCGGCGGCCCCTACGGCCACGGCCCCGGTGGCCCGCAGCAGCCCGGCGGGCCCCAGTACCCCGGCGGACCGCAGTACCCCGCCGGCTACACCCCGCCCCAGCCGATGAGCCCCGAGGACCAGCGACTGTGGGCCACGCTGACCCACATCGGTGGCATCTTCTTCAACTTCATCGCGCCGCTGGTGGCCTACCTGGTCCTCCGCGACCGCGGCGGCTTCGTCCGCGAGCACACCCGGGTCGCGCTGAACTTCCACATCACGATGGCCATCGCCTACGTCGTGGGGTCGCTGACGTCGGTGTTCGGCGTCGGGTTCCTGATCATCTTCGCCGCAGCCGTCGTGTCGCTGATCTTCGGCATCATGGCCGCGATCGCCGCCAACCAGGGCCAGTTCTACCGCTACCCGCTCACGATCGAGTTCATCAAGCAGTAAGCGGTGACGAGCCCGACGCCGCTCAGTCGAGCAGCTCCCGCACCACCGCGTCGGCGAGCAGGCGACCCTGCAGGGTCAGGTCGATCCGTCCCCGCACCGCGGCCGACCCGTCCACGAGTCCGCGTGCGATGAGGCCGGCGACCCGGCCCCGGGCCTCCTGGCGGATCTCGCTCGTCGCAAGCTCCCCGCGGACCCGCGCCGCGAGCAGCAGCCGCTCGACGTACCGCGTCTCGTCGTCGATGGTCTCGCGGCCGGCGGCCGGCGACTCCCCCGACAGCACCCGGTTCGCGTAGGCGGCCGGGTGCTTGACGTTCCACCACCGGGTGCCGGCGACGGCGGAGTGGGCGCCGGGCCCGACGCCCCACCAGTCGTGGCCCTTCCAGTAGGACAGGTTGTGCCGGCTCGCGTGCTGCGCGGTGCCGCCGTCCGCGTCGACCCGGGCCCAGTTCGACACCTCGTACCAGGAGTACCCGGCGTCTCCGAGTACCTGGTCGGCGAGCTCGTACATGTCCGCTGCCAGGTCGTCGTCGGGGGCGGGGAGCTCACCGCGGGCGACCATGCGGCCCATCGCGGTGCCGTCCTCGACGATGAGCGAGTACGCCGACACGTGGTCGGGCTCGCAGGCGATCGCGGCGTCGAGCGAGGTGCGCCAGTCGGCGAGCGATTCCCCCGGCGTCGAGTAGATGAGGTCGAGCGAGACGTCGAGGCCCTGCTGCTTCGCCAGGTCGACGACGACCGGGACCCGGAGCGGGTCGTGGGTGCGGTCGAGCGTGGCGAGCACGTGCGGCACGGCCGACTGCATGCCGTAGCTGATCCGGTTGAACCCGCCCTCGCGCAGGGTCTCGAGCGACGCGGCGTCGACGGAGTCCGGGTTCGCCTCGGTCGTGACCTCGGCCCCGGGCAGGATCCCCCACGTGTCGTCGATGGCCCGCAGGATCATCGCCAGGTCGGACGCCGGCAGCATGGTCGGGGTACCGCCGCCGAAGAAGACCGTCGACACCGGCCGGCGCGGGACGCCGGAGCGGTCGAGCACGGACGCGGCCCACTCGATCTCGCGCACGGCGTGACCGGCGTAGTCGTCGCGACGGACGCCGCGGAGCTCGGACGCCGTGTAGGTGTTGAAGTCGCAGTACCCGCAGCGCACCCGGCAGAACGGCACGTGCACGTAGACGCCGAAGGGCACGTCACCGGCGACGGGCGCACCACCGGGGCCCACTGCCGCCCACGGGGTGATCAATCCGTCCGCTGGTGCTGGATCGGCGATCGGGAGAGCACTCGGCATGGACTCCATTCTCCGTCATGATGGAGCCATGGAGCACCATCCTGTCGCCACCACGGTCCTGTGGGACATCGACGGCACCCTCGTGATGAACGCGTCGTCCCCGGGCAACCTGTACCACCTCGCCCTCGAGCGGGCGGTGGGCCGCGACCTCACCCTGCGGGTCGGGCACCAGCACGGCCGGACCGACGCCGGGCTCATCGCCGAGCACGTGCGCGCCCACGCCTTCGAGGACACCCTCATCCCCACGGTCAGCCGGCACCTGCACGACCTGACCGCCGAACGGCACGCCTCCGGCGACCACCGGAGCCCCGTCCCCGGAGCCAAGGCGCTCCTGACCCGGTTCGCCGGACTCGGCTGGCGGAACGGCCTGCTCACCGGCAACTCCGAGTACCGCGCCCGCGTCAAGCTCACCGGTGCCGGGTTCGACGCCGACGTCTTCGACTGGGAGCACTCGTACTTCGGCGACACCGAGGTGGACCGTGCCGGGGTCACCCGGCGTGCCGCGGCCGAGCTCGCCGGCACCCGCGCGGTGATCGTCGGTGACACCCCGCGGGACGGCGAGGCCGCCGACGCGGCCGGCATCCCCTTCTTGGCGGTGGCGACGGGCGTCTACGACGTCGACGCGCTCCGGCACACGAACGCGGTCACGGTCGCGCGGGACTGCCAGCAGGACGCCGCCCTCATCGAGGATGCGATCGCCGCTCTCCCGCCGCTCCGCTGACGAGCGTGCGTGACCGCTGACGACTAGTCGCCCCGCAGCGCCGCCAGGTACTTCTCCGCCATCACCTTCTGCTGCCGACGCACGAACGGCGCAACGAAGCGCCACTTCCGGCTCGCCGGCTGCGAGAACTGCCGGATCTGCAGCCACACCGAGCCGTCCGCGGTGCGCTCGACGACGAACGACTCCTCACCGGAGAGCGGGTGCCCCTCGAGCGTGCCGTAGGCGAACCCCTTGCGGTCGTGCTCGTCGATGATCGACACGACGCGGACCGGTGCTTGCACGGTCTGCCCGAACGCGTGGATCGTCAGCGTCGCGCTCGTCCCCGCGGTGACCAGCGGGGTGCCGTCGGGTGCGAACTTCTCGACCCGGGGTGTCCCGATGGAGGCCGGCGCGATCGGCACCCCGTCGTCGTCGAAGGTCACGGGGTTGTACCGGACCTCGTCGTCGTCGGGCTGCTCCTCGACGCGCACGCGGACGCCGCTGCGTTCCTGGATCTGCCACGTCAGCGCCTGCACCACGGCGGTCTCGAACCGCTGGTCGCCGTGCCCGATCCGCGCCCGTGACTCGGTCGGCGTGAAGCCGTCCGGCGGGTAGGTCATGAGGTCCGACGCCTGGGTCGCCCCCACCGCGCCGTACGTCAGGGCGGTCCGGTAGCTCCCGCGGATGCTCATGCCGCCATGCTACTTGGGCGGGCCGCTCGGGATCGAACCGATCCGCGCTCACCTCCGGTGGGTCGACCCGGCGGCCGTGCACCCCGAACTGGAGGCCCGACAACCGTCCGCCCCGCGGCTATCGTCAGCAGGTGCTCTCCCCCACCCCCGCC